>JARLGQ010000232.1 GCA_031292675.1 Acidimicrobiales bacterium | reverse complement strand
GTTGAGCGGAGTACTCGTCGATCTCCAGCGCGGCGACGGGGCGACTCCCCATGGCCTTGTGGTAGCGAGCGAGCAGCTCCTCGGGCGTGTGGGTGGGTACCTCGACCCCATGTGCAGCGCGCTGATCCGTCATTTCAGGCTCCCGGAATGTCTACGGCCCCTCGCCAGCGGCCTAACTCGTGCGCACCTCGGCGAGGGGATTGGTTCGGGCGCTTCAGGCGGCATACGTTCACTCGTTGCTGTTAGAGGCGGCCATCAGGCCGAAGCTCACCAGGAATCCACGACGGAGATCGTCGCTCCCTGAAGGCCAGCCACCCTTCGAGACACTCTGGTCCGCTCAGGCTGTCTTCCATGGACATCCGGTCGACGTGCCCATAGCGTTCATTGATGACGCGCTTCACGGCAAGTCGAGCTCGAGGAGCAGTTCTACAACATGCTTCAAGCGCTGCTTGTGCTTCGGCGTAGAGCTCCTCGTGCGGGACGACACGGGTAACGAGACCCCAATCGAGTGCCTCAGCGGCATCAAGCGTGCGACCAGTGAAGAGGAGATCGCGGGCTCGCGCTGGGCCGATTTGGCCCGGCAGGTACGTGGCGTAACCCGTGTCTGCAATACCCCGGTACAGCTCAGGGGCACGAAACGTGGCCCGGTCACTTGCGACCGCGACGTCCGAAAGCATTGCCATGAGGAGGCCTCCTCCTTGGCAGATCCCGTTCACGGCGCTCACGACCGGCTTTCGCGAGTTCCGGAGGGCTTCGAACGGCACGGTATCGAGACCCATCACCCCGACGTTTCCGCCCCAGCCGTCTTCCACCACTCCACCAAGATCACCGCCAGGGATGAAGACGTCCCCCGTTCCTGTGAGCACCATGCCAGCGAGCGTGTCGTCACGGGTCACCACATCGACGGCGTAACGAACTGCGAAGTACATGGCGGCAGTCATCGCGTTGCGGGCTTCGGGCCGATCCACTGTGCACCATGCCAGAGGACCTTGCCTCTCAAATCGGACGTGGGCTGTCCCCAGCCAATCCCCTTTGGGAGGTCCGCTTACGTCAGTCATACCGCATCTCCTTGCTCTCATGTGTGCTGGTCGAGCCTCGCCGCTCCGGCCGTAGGGTCTTCTGGCCCGAAACCATCGAGAGGCGCTCCATCAGCGGATGGACGTGCTGCGGCGCACGAACTCCGCGAATTCCTCGGGATGGCTGACGTGTGCGCTGTGGGCGGCGCCCGCGATGGTGAACAGGTCGGCTCCCTGCGACTCGGCCAGCCTGGTCGCGGCTTCCTGAGCGAAGGGCCACGTCTGTAGGCCGACGCCGAAAAGGCTGGGCACCTTGAGGTCCTCCCAGCGAAAGGGTGCCGTCAGGCCAGAGACGACGTCGGACTGAAAGGCCACACCCTCGACGCGCCGACGCGCTTTCAGCTCTTCGGGGAGGCGCCGCCATGCCTCCTCTCCCACCATCGATGCGTACACCCGTTCCGCGAGGGCATCCGTGTCAGCCTCAGCCGCCATGGCCTCGAGCCCCCGCCTGACCGAGCGTGGCCAGAATTCCATCCAGGGCACCTGCGGCTCCCACAGGCCGAGCCCCCGGAATCGGTCGGGGTGCGAGATCGCTGCCGAGACGACGACCACGCACCCAAAGCTGTGGGCGACGACGGTGGTGGGTCGATCGCCCATGACGTGAAGCAGGTCGTCCACGTGCTGGGCCAGGGACGCGGGCGGCGCTGCCGGGATCGACTCGCCATAGCCCCGGCGGTCGTACTCGATGACCCTGAGATCGGGCAGGTGTTCCACCACGCGCCGAAAGCTCTTGGCGCGATCCATGGCGCCGTGGACCAGGACAACCTCGGACACGGTGGGATCGCATGGTCCATGCGCCGTGACGGCGATGGCTGTGGCGGTTGCTCTGCCGTTCATCGGCCGATCATACGCACGGGCCACGGGAGCGATGTGGGGGTCTCGGGGTCATCACGGGCGAAGAGCGATGCACATACCGGACCACGTTGCTCATGAGCACGCGATGCCGGTGGCCTGTCACGCGCCACAGACGTCACAGGGTTTCTGGTTCCCCAGGACGGATTCAAGGATCGCATCGAGAGTGAACCGGAAGATCCGGTCGAGATCGACCTGTTGCTGCAGCCTGATGCTCATGGCCTCGTCGATCTCCGTGTCGCGTTGAGCCCAGACCTGTGCTCCACGCACTCGGTAGTCGGGTGACAGCGCATCTTCCAGCACGATGAACCCGCCAAGATGGAACAGAATGGTCGCGACGGCAAAGGCCGCGTCTTCACCGTGCAGACCGCTGGCGGTCACCTCGTGGGCGAGCACTGCCTGGGCCTTCGTGAAGATGGCCTCACCACGACCCTGAGTCGACGACAGGGCGACGAGCTGAGGGCGGGACCTCACCTCTCGCAGGAGCGTGTTCGAGATTGATGCAATGCGCTCGGGCGGCGTATCGCCCTCTGGCATGATCCTCCCAAATTGATCGGTGATTTCCTCAATCAGCTTGTTGAAGAGTTCATCCCGGTTGCCGACGTGCCAATACACAGTCGGTGTTCCCACGCCGAGCTCAGCAGCGAGCTTGCGCATGCTGAAGGCCTCGACTCCGTCGTCCTCGATCATCTTCATCGCTGTCGCCAACACCTTGTCGGCCGTGACGGGCGCACTGGCGCTGCCAACTCCGGCTGGGTCCGTCTTTCGCTTCTGCGCCACGGTTTCGTACCTCGGTTCCTAAAGCCAACTCGACCGCGTACCCGATCCCGGGCCGGGCCTCGGGATCGCGTCAGAGCGTGCGCTGGCTGCCATTCATCAGGACCGCCCTTAGCGGTGTCATCTGTACTCCCTTGGGTCCGGCACGCCGGAGGGTGTGCCCTCGTGGTACTCCACGAACTCCACCAGATAGCCGTCGAATTCCTTGACGTAGGCCATCGTGACCGGCCAGCGCTCGAGTCGGCTCGGCGGCGACACCGACTCGCATCCCGCCGCGATCGCCTTGTCGTACAGCGCAACACAGTCGTCGGTGTTGACGTACAGCTTCCACAACGCGGTCCCCATGTCGATCGGACCCTGCTGGTCGAGGTGTTGCGCGAGCTGCATCCGGCTCCCCCCGGCCGGGGACTGCAGCACCGCTTCCTTGACGTTTGGGATGTCCGTGCGACTCTGGACCGGGATCCCGACGACTCCCTCCCAGAACTCGATGGCCCGATCGAGATCGCTGACGTTGATGCAATACTGAGAAAGGATCGAGACCATCGCTCTCCAATCGGTTATCGGACTTCGGTCCGTGCGAGTTCGAATCTGAGTCCCGAGGTGCGCTCGTTTGATGTCCTCAACGCGGTCGGTGCCCTCTGCCGGGAAACGGGCAACCCAGTGGACACTGCTACTCGGTGACGGTCACGGGAATGGCCTCCACGCCGGACAACCACGGCCGACCAGCCGCGTCGACCTCCTTCCACTTCGCCAGGTCCACATCGCCGGCTTGTCCGAGCTCCGCTGGGGTCGGACCAAAACGATCCGCCAGGGGTTGCAGCTTCTCGGAGTCGAAGTTGTACACGGCTACGGCATTCAGTCCCAGGATCCGCCGCGCATCGTCGACCGGACAATCCCAGAAGGTGTCGCGGAGCCACTGGCGGGTGTGAGGCCACGTGCCCTCTGGATGGGGGAAGTCGTTGCCCCACATGATGTTCCCGACGCCGATCTCGACGCGACGGGCGATCTCGCGTCGCCGGGTGTTGGACGATCCGATGAAGACATTGCGGTCGAAGTACTCGCTCGGGAGCATCTTCAACTTTGGGGCGATATCCCCCATCTTCTTGGTGGCGTGCTCGTTCATGTACGCGATGTCGGACCTCCACAAGAGGTCGGCAGCCCACCATGACCCCCCTTCGGTGACGGCGAACTTGAGGCCAGGGTGACGCTCGAAGGCACCGGACCAGAGCAGGAACCACATCGGCCGCATCGTCCAGAAGATTGTCTCGTTGGCATAGATGCCGAGGTCGGTGCCGATCTCCTCGCGCGGGGCGGGCCCAGTGTGGGTGTGGACGACCATGTCGAGTTCCTCGCACACGGTCCAGATGGGCTCGTATCGGAGGTCGTTGTAGGGAGGGTACGGGCGCCACATCGCAGGGATGAGGATTCCACCGAGACCCGACGACTTGGCCCTCCGGATCTCGGCGACGGCAGCGTCAATATCGTGGAGGATAGGCACGACGGCAAGCCCGCGCCGCCGATCCGGACTGTCGCTGCACAGTTCAGCCAGCCAACGGTTGTGAGCCTGGGCGCCGGCCATCAGCAGCGTCGGGTCGTACTCTCCACTTGCACCGAGGCCGGCGCCGAACGGGGCCGATGCTCCTCCCAGCACTGCGTCGGCGTCGGGAAAGATGACCTCACCGACCACACCGTCTGCTTCGAGCTCAGCATCGCGACGAGCCGCATCCCATCCCCCCCGGAGTCCCTCCTCGTTCTCGTCGTACCAGTCCTTGACGAACTCGAGCTCTTTCACCTGGGCGTTCATTTGGGCGCGGAGCGCAGCGCGCTGCACCAGGTCTTCGTCGAAGGCCTCCCGGTACCGTGGTTCGAGGTACTCCTTGTACTGAGCGTCGGGAAGGCCGGCATGGGTGTCGGACGAAATGATCAAATAGTTATCGGTCACCACGGTTTGAGGTCTCCTCCGGAGAATGCAAGCGAATGGGAGTCAGCAGGAACGCGTTCGAGCGGGACATTCACCTCGCTACACCGAGGGCCAACGCGAGCGGCGACGGCGGCCAGCTTCTCGAGATCGAAGCCGTAGACGCGGGCGGCGTTACCTCCGAGCATTGGCCCCACCTCCTCGGGGTCGATCCCGGCAAATGTGTAGCGCAAGGCTTCGGTGGTGTAGGGGTACGTGCCCTCGATGTGCGGGTAGTCCTGGCCCCACATGATCTTGTCGAGACCGATGTCATAGCGGAGCGGTGCCTCGTTCGGACGGAGGAAGCTGGCGCCGACGAAGCAGTTGTTTCTCCAGTAGAAGCTCGGGGGCTCGGGAATCTCCTTGATGAGCTCGGCGCCGAAGTGCGCCTCGGCGTTGCCGTCGTCGGCGAAACGGCCGTACTGGTAGTCGAGCATTCTGAGCGTGGCGGGCACCCAACCCGATGACTGCTCGGTGAGCACCAGCTTCAAGCGGGGATAGCGGGCAAACGCACCCCCAAAGGCCATGTGCCAGAAGACCCGATGGGAGAACCAGCCCAGCTCCACCATGAAGATCGCCATAGAGGCCAGGTGCTCTCCCATCTCGGGACCAGCCGCTCCCGAATGGTTGTTCACCGGCATGTCGAGATCCTGGCAAGCGGCCCAGATCGGGTCGTAGTCAGGGGCGCAGAGCGGAGGGAGCCCCGAGTCAGGTGGCACGCCCGGCAGCAGCACCCCGCCGAAGAGCTCGCGTTCTCGCGCCCAGGTGATCTCCGCGACGGCGTCGTCAACGTCATTGAGGAAGACTTGGGCCAGCCCGGCACGCCGGCCGGGAGTCTCCGCACAGAAATCGGCCAACCACCGATTGTGCGCCCGAAGGCCGGCCCAGCGGAGCTCGTAGGTGTCCGGGGTCGGGGGCCGCGCCAGGAGATTGCCGGAGGGGAAAAAGGGCGGAATGGTGTTCGGGAACAGGACTTCCGCGACCACCCCATCATCCTCGAGCTCGCGGAGACGGGCGGCGGAATCCCAATTGCGATAGGCCGTCTCCCCCTGGAGGTCGGCGTACGGGTTCACATAGGACTTCGCCCAGGCATCGAACTCATCGAGGTAGCGGTGCTCGAGGTAGTCGCGGTAGTCGAGCATCTCGGCGCCCGCGTGCCCGTCGGAGGAGATCACGATGTAGCGATCATCAGCGAGTGGCTGCATCTCAAAACCCCCCTGTGTCTATGACAGCGTTATACTCCAAACACAAATGATATGCAATCGTCGGTTTCCCGTCGCTGCCCGTGGGGGAGGCGACAGCTCCGACGTTCGCGTGCCAGGCCCGCAAGCTTGCTCATCTGACAAGGGAGGTCGTCGTGAAGGACGTCGTCGGCAAGGTGGCGGTCGTCACCGGTGGTGGACAGGGCATCGGACGGGCGTTGGTGGAGCGCTTCGGTGCCGAGGGGATGAAGGTCGTCGTGGCGGACATCGTTCCCGCGTTGGTCGAAACGACAACGGGCGAGTTGACCGACAGGGGTCTCGAGGTGACCGGCGTCATCACTGACGTCACGTCCTTGGACTCGGTCGAGGCATTGCGCGACGCGACACTCGAGCGATACGGGGCGGTCCATATCGTCTGCAACAACGCGGGGATCGGCTCGGGATCCGAGGGCCAACTCTGGGAGCACCATGTCAACGATTGGCGCTGGTCACTCGACGTCAACGTGATGGGTGTCGTCAACGGCATCTACGCCTTCGTGCCAACCTTGCTCGCACAGGGTGAGGAGGGACATGTCGTGAACACCACCTCCAGTAACGGCGGGTTCACCCCATTGATTAACAGCGCTGTCTACGCGACCACCAAAGCTGCAGTTACGACCCTCACCGAGTGCCTCTGGGGCCAGCTTCGGGAAATCGGCGCACCGGTCAGCGCGTCGTTGCTGTACCCCTCCACGTTCTCAACGGGGATGCTCAATACGGGCATCTGGCGACCCGGAGCCAATCGTCCGGAACGCTATGACCGGCCGGGCGCGCCACCGAAGGAAGGACGCGACGCACTCGGGGCCTACCTGCAGCGCATGGAGGCTGCCGGCATGGAAGTGCAGTTCGCACCGTTGTCGGAGGTGGCCGACATCTGCTTCGACGGGATCCTCAACGACACGTTCTGGATCACCGTCCCACACTCCGAGCAGCAGCAAAAGATCCGAGATCGCGCCGCGTCACAGATCGATGGCAGCCCTCCTGAGTATCTCCTCGAGGCCAACATGATGACGTCCAGACCAACCGACACAAAGAGCTAGTCGGCACCCCTCCCACGCCGCCGATCCCCGCGAGTCCCGGCTTCCACGGAAGCTACAACATGATTCTATTGTGGACGGCTGCCTGAAGTCAGTGCGCACCAACCTGCTCCATCCAGGGTGCTGGGGAGGCGCCGGCCACCGGCTTGGACACAAGTGAAATGAAATTCTAGTATCTTGACCTCTCATCGCCGCGCCCGTTCGGCGGCAGCGAAACCTCACACGTAGGAGGCACGTCTCCGATGGCCATGCCGAAGGACATAGGTGCGATCGACACCATGTTGGGATTCCCTCATCGAGACATGAAGGAGGTCTATCGGTTCATCACTCGACAGACCAAGGACAGCCAGTCCAAGGAAGAGTTCGAATTCCCG
>JARLGQ010000231.1 GCA_031292675.1 Acidimicrobiales bacterium | reverse complement strand
GACAGGTTGCACAGGATTCGGGTAACCGGGCCGGTTGGCGACTCGCGCAGTATTCGCGTCGCCTTGGGCGATAGCGGATGGGTTAGGTCGGCACTCGGGTGATTGGTGAATCGCATCAATGTGGGGCGCCCTGTAATTACAAGGATGTCGTCCCCCACTTAGCGTGCCTCGTGCGCGATCCTCGATTGGTGAAGACCAGCCGTCGTTCAGCGGCTCTTCTGTAGGAGGAGCGCACGGTGTCACAAGAACCACCCGAAACAGCCGACCAGCAAGCAACCAGAGCACAGAAGAATGTCGAAGACACTTGGGGGGAGGTCAGTCTCGAGGTAGCGGGAAATGGGTCTAACACGGAGCGCTCTCACGGGGGTGGGCCGCGAACGTCAAAGGGACGGCGCGCCTCGGCAAGCAATGCTCTAAAGCACGGGGTTCTTTCCGAGAGTCCTGTCATTCAAGGTGAAAGGGCCAAAGCCTGGAAGCGCCACCTCCAGGGCTTCCGCGAATCCTGCGGGCCAATGACGTACCTGGAGGAATGCGAGGTGAGGCGCGCCGCATTGGCGGAGTGGAAACTCGAGCGGGTCGAACGATACGAGCGGGCTGTCACCCAGATTCGGCTTGAGTCGATCCGCGATTCGCAGAAGGAAACAGCCCAGGAGTCGGAAGAGGAAAACATTTGGCTTCACACGAACCCTATGGGAGCGCTCAAAGTCTTCACGGAGCTTTTCCAACTCAGCGACGATGCGCATCTCGATATGGGAACAGTGACCGCCGCCGTGGAGGCCATGGGCTGGGTGGTTGGGAAGGCGAACATGAAAGCTTGGGAGGAAGTCCGAGGCTTTGTGATCGTGTTGCTCGATCGCTCGATTGGCTACACCGCAGGGGGGCTCCGACATGTAGTCGACGCATTGGCGGTGCGGACTGGCGAGACTTCTCATTTGATCGCTCGAAAATGCGCCGTCGTGCTCGAGTGCGCGGCTTTCGAGGAATACTTCCGGCTGGAGCAGGAGTGGGTCGAGGTTCTTCGCAGAGCACGTGAAGCCATCCTGCCAGAAGAACAGACACAGAAGTCGATCGAGCGCTACCGATCGCATCATGAACGCTCCCGCGACCGGGCTCTTGCCAACCTTGAGGTGAGCCAGCGAGCGCGAGGTGGAGAGCTTCCGCCACCCGTTCGGATCCAGGTTGAGGGAACGTAACGCCGTCTAGGATCCAAGTCGATACCTAGAGACTTTCGATCAATGTCCCTAGCGAAGAGGACCGTATAAGACGGAGACTTCTGTGTGGGTCAGTTAGCCGGCGCAGGGCCTCGAACAGTGAACATTTGCTAGTCCGTAGCGACAGGAGGCAGAAGGTGATTAGTTTGGGTCTATGAATGCAGCTGATGGTCGGTAATCTCTTGGAACCGCGATCACACGGCAGCTCGTGGGATGACGCTCGCATCGGGCGCTCAAGATTCCAGGCGGCCTCGACGTGTCAAACGCGACTTGTGGGCATGGGCGGGCGATCCCCCACACGCTCGATGTCAGAGCGGCCGTAGGAGGGTTGGTAGCGCCTCTGGACGGCATGCGGATCGTCGCCATGTGACGATCGTCTCCCGGTCGAAACTCAATCTGGTCGCGAGAACGTTCTCAGGTCTGCGGCGATGATCGGGATGAAGGCGAAATTACGAAACGAACTCCCCATGCAAGCCCTCGAGGCGCCCGGGAGCAGGTGCGCCCCACTGTGGATGATCGGTGGTACTGGTCGGGCCCCGGCGACCTGATCGGGATCCGCGTGAAGGCCTCTGCGGGCCATGCCGTCAACCGGCGACCCTCGGATCGCTCAGGGCGATCCGAGGGTGAGGGTGACCGAGGGGACTTGAACCCCCGACCTCCAGGGCCACAACCTGGCGCTCTAACCACCTGAGCTACGGCCACCATGCGGAGCCCGGCATGACAACCGGACACGCGAGATTGCCAGGTTACACGGGGTACGCTGGCCTTCAGCAGGTGAGCCCGGGACTCAGCCGATCTGTGTCTTCGCCTCCGTAGCTCAACTGGACAGAGCGGGTGGCTTCTACCCACCAGGTTGCGGGTTCGACTCCTGCCGGGGGCACGTTGGACTGGGGGAGACCCTCTGGGGGCGCCGGGTCGCAACGGGGACCACGGTGACGAGGATCAGGCGACGGCAGCCTCGGGTTCGGCTCCCGCCTCGACGTTGGCCACCGCAGCCTGGACTTGGTGGCCGCCCCTGATCACCGACACCGCCAGCACGAAGGCCACGAAGGCGATGAGCGATCCGATCCGGAAGGCGGCGTCGTAGCCGCTGGTGGTGGCCAGCGCGTGCTGCACGTGCCCGGCTGCGTGCCCGGCCGACGCCAGGTGACCCCTCGTCACGCTCGTCGCCACCGTCACCAGCACGGCCAGGCCCAGTGACCCGCCGATCTGCTGGCCGGTGTTGAGCAGGGCCGAGGCCAGCCCCGCCTCTCCCCGGGGTACCCGCGACATGACCGTGAGGGTCAGGGGCACGAAGGTCGATCCCATGCCGATGGCGAGCAGCATGAGCGGCCCGATGATCGAGATGTAGGCGGCGTGCACCCCGACGAACGACAGCCACAGGAGGCCCCCCGTGACCAGGAGCGGGCCGACGGTCATGGGCCGGCGGGGCCCGATCTTGCCGACGAGGCGTGAAACCACGTTGGCGGTGCCGCCGATGCCGATGGTCATGGGAAGGAAGGCGACCCCGGCCCTGAGCGGGCTATAGCCCAGGACGTTCTGGACGAACTGGGTCATGAAGAAAAAGGTGGCGAACATGGCGGCGGCGAGACAGAGCATGATCACGTAGGAGCCGGCCCGGTTGCGGTCCGAGAAGATGTGCAACGGCATCAACGCGTGAGGGCTCTTGACCTCGATGGTGATGAAGGTGGTCAGCAGGATCACTGCCGCGCCCAACGCGGTCAATGTGTAGTGGTCGGCCCATCCCGCCGTGGCCGCCCGCGACAGCCCGTAGACGAGCGACGCCATGCCGAGGGTGACCGACAGAGCTCCCGGGAGGTCGAGGCGCCCGCGTCGGGTCGGGGTCGTGCCCAGCACACGCGGTGCCAAGATGGCGACGGACAACCCGATGGGCACGTTCACGAACAGCACCCAACGCCACGAGGCGACGTCGGTCAGGATGCCTCCGAGGAGTAGCCCGAGCGAACCGCCCGCGCCCGACATCGCCGCGTACACGCCCATGGCACGCGAACGCCGGGGCCCCTCGGGATAGGTGTTCTGGATCAGGGCCAGGGCGGTGGGCGAGGCGATGGCCCCCCCGACACCCTGGGCCACCCGGGCCGCGATCAGCCACAGCTGGTCGGTGGCGAACCCGCCCAGCAGGGAGGCGGCGGTGAAGATGACGACGCCGATGGTGAACATCCGGCGCCGGCCGAAGAGGTCCCCGCTGCGCCCCCCCAGCAGGAGCAGCCCTCCGAAGGTCAGCGCGTAGGCGGTGATGACCCACTCGAGGCCCGGAGCCGAGAAGTGGAGCTGGTGCTGGATCGAGGGCAGGGCGATGTTCACGATGGTGCCGTCGAGGATCACCATCATCTGGACCGCACAGATCAGCACGAGCGCCAGCCCGGCGTGACTGTGTTCGGTCAGTCCCTGTTCCGCACCCTCGTGACCCATCAGTTGTAGACTCCCATAAAAGGTTGAATATTGTCCCCGAGATCCTTAAGGTTACTAAAAGGTCGAAATATGTCAAGTGATGGGGGACCCGAACAGGGCGGGGAGCGCGAGAGGGCGGCCGGGGAGGCGTGGCGGGCGCTCTACCGCCTGGTGTTCGAACGTGAGGGGCAACTGCGCTTCCACGAGGCCTGCGACGCCACCGGGCTGGCTCCCGGTGGGCTCAAGGCGCTCCTCCAGCTGTCGGCGGACCAGCCCATCCCCATGCGCGACCTCGCCGACTTCTTCCGCTGCGACCCTTCCTACGTGACGTCGCTGGTGGACGGCCTCGAGGCCGCCGGGCTGGCCGAGCGCCAGTCGCACCCCACCGATCGCCGGGTCAAGATGGTGGTGCTGTCCCGAGCCGGTGTCGAAGCACTGGGCCAGGCCCGCAAGATCCTCGGTGAGCCGCCCGCGTCGTTCGACGCCCTGAGCACGTCCGAACTGCTGCGACTGCGCACCCTCCTGGCCAAGCTCACCGAGGCCGAGCCCCCGGCGGGTCTCTGAAGATCCCCACATCGGCCCCTGGGGACCGGGGTGTCTAGACTCCGACCGTGGCGCGCATCGTGGCGGTAGCCAACCAGAAGGGGGGCGTCGCCAAGACGACGACGGTGCACGCGCTCGGCTTCGCGCTGGCCCAGATGGGACGCAGGGTGCTTCTCGTCGACCTCGACCCCCAGGCTTGCCTGACCTACTCGGTCGGCATCGACCCCGAGAACCTCCACCAGTCCCTGCACGACGTGTTCGTGCGCAAGATGAAGGCCGCCGACGCGCGTCGCATCGTGACGAGCGTGGAAGGGCTCGACATCCTGCCCGCCACCATCGACCTCGCCGGCTCGGAAGTGCACCTGCTGACACGCACGGGCCGGGAGCACGTCCTCGCCCTGGCGCTGGGTACGGTCGCGGACGAGTACGACATGATCCTCATCGACTGCCCGCCGTCGCTCGGGGTGCTCACCATCAACGGCCTGACGGCTGCGCACGAGGTGCTCATCCCCCTGCAGTGCGAGGCGCTCAGCCACCGCGGCGTGGGGCAGCTGCTCGAGACGATCGACGACGTGCGGATGTTCGCCAACGCCGACCTCGAGGTGCGCGGGGTCATCGCCACCATGTACGACGCCCACACCCGCCACGGAAAGGCCGTGCTGGACGACGTCAAGGCCCGCTACGGCCTGACGGTGCTGGAGCCCCCCGTGCGCAAGTCCATCCGTTTCGCCGAAGCACCCGCCCAAGGTCGCTGCATCCTCCAGCACGCGCCCTCGTCACCGGGCGCCGAGGCCTATCGGGCCATCGCCCGCGAGCTCGACGCCGACCGTCGCCCGGCGCACTAAGCGAGCGGGCAGAAAGAGACCGGGCACTCCGTTGACCGATTCGCCTGACCCCCTCGGCAAGCGAGCCCTGTTCTGGGCTCCCGCCGAGCGTGACGAGGGCGGGCCCCGCCGTCCAGCCGAGCTCGACGTGCGGGGGAAGCACGCGCTGTTCTCCGACGAGGCGCGCACCGCGGTCACCAAGGCGAGCCCGGTGGTCTCCTTCGAGCGCGCCCCGGAGCATTCGACTCCGACGCCGCGACCGGGCGCCGCTGGCGGGATCCTCAGCTCCATCACCGTCGACTGCGCCACCTGTGGGGCGCGTTCGCGGATCCACATGGCGGAGTTCCTGATGCTCCACCTGCCGATCTGGCTGTGGCGACCGGGTCGGGGCTACACCCGGTTCATGACCTGTCCCGCATGCCGGCGCCGGACCTGGGTGAGCGCCTCGTGGACTCCCTGGTCCCGCTGATCGCCGCACACCCCGGTCGGGGGGTTCGACCCTGATCGCAAGCGTGGGATCGTGGTTGGAGCACTTCCACGGCCCCGTGGCCTACCTGGTGTGCGGGCTGCTCGTCTTCGGTGAGGCCGCCGTGCTGCTCGGCTTCGTGATCCCCGGCGAGACGGCCGCGCTCATCGGCGGGGTCCTCGCCTCGCTGCACCACGTGAACCTCGTGCTCATGGTGGCGGTGGTGGTGGTGTGCGCCATCGTCGGGGACTCGGTGGGGTACGAGGTCGGCAAGCTCCTCGGTCCCTGGCTCGTCGAGCACCGCCCCTTGCGGGGCCATCCCGGCGTCAACCGCGGCCAGGACCTCCTGGCCCGCCGGGGCGGACCGGCGGTGTTCCTGGGGCGTTGGTTGGCACTGGCGCGGGCGCTCGTCCCCGGGCTGTCGGGCATGAGCGGCATGCGGTACCGCACCTTCCTCGCCTACAACGCGCTGGGCGGGATCCTGTGGGGGACGGCGTACGTGATGATCGGGTACGCGGCGGGCACGTCGTACGCGGCGGTGGCCAAGACCGTCGGGATCTACTCGCTGGCGATCCTGGGGGTCGTGGTGGTGGCGGTGGTCACCTACGTCATGGTGCGGCGCCGCCGCCAGAGCCGCAAGTGGGGCGAGGCGGCTTCTCCCGGAGCCGACGGCACGTCCGGAACCTGATCCTCGCGCCCTCAGGGTTGGTCGACGAGGTGGAAGCGAGCCGGGAAGGCACCTTCGCGCCGCACCCGTTGGTGGTTCTCGAGCAGCACGATGTGGGCGATGGTCTCTCCCACCGCGGCGCGCTGCATGAAGTCGGCGATCTCGTGCCACGGACGCGACCACGTCAGGGCCACCGAGATGTCCCACGCCGTGGAGCCGGGGTGCTCGGCGATGAGCCGCTCGATCTCGGCCAGCCGGTCGGCGTGGTGGACGATGATGGCGTCCAGCCGGCCGCGCAGGTCCGAGAACCGGTACTCGTGGGCGGGGAACACCTCGTCCACTTCGAGGTTGTGCACCTTGAGCAACGATTCGAGGTACTCCCCGAGGGGGTTGGGGAATTGCTGGGTGTGCACGCCGATGTTGGGGGTGATGCGGGGGAGCACGTGGTCGCCTGACAGCAGGAACCGGTGCTCGTCGCTGTAGAAGCAGACATGGCCCGGCGAGTGGCCCGGCGTCCACACCGTCTGGAGGTCCCACCCCGGGACGTCCACGCGCCGGCCGTCCTCGAACAGAACGTCGGGCACCGCCATGGTGACCTGACCGCGGATCATCATCGAGGCGAAGTTGAGGTCGGGGAGCTTGGTGGGTGGCACCCCGGCGTCCTGGAGGAACTCGCGCATGCGGGCCAGCAGGTCGTCGGTCTCGATGTAGCGCGCCTCGAGCATCTCGGCGTCGGCGGGATGCAGGCCGATCCACGCCCCGGACTCCTCGCGCACCCGCCCGGCCAGCCCGTAGTGGTCGGGGTGGATGTGGGTGACCAGCACCGCCCGTACGTCCGCGATGGAGCCGCCCGCTTCCAGGAGGCCGT
>JARLGQ010000230.1 GCA_031292675.1 Acidimicrobiales bacterium | reverse complement strand
GGGCTACTGGGAGGTCGCCGCCGACGGCGGGGTGTTCACCTTCAACGCCCCCTTCTACGGGTCCGAGGGTGGGGTGGCGTTGCAGGCCCCGGTGGCGGGGATCGCCCTCTGACCCGACGCGCCTGAGCCCCGGTAACGGGTCACCGAGCCGGTCGGCTCACAGACCGGCCACCACCTCCTGCATGGCCTCGAGCTGCTCGATGTAGTGGGTGCGGGAGTGGTGGCGGAAACGGAGGCTCAGCCCGGTCGCCCCGAGCTCGGCGAAGCCCCTGACCACCTCCGCCGTCTGCTCGGGGGCACCGGCGGGGTCGACGGGTGGGTCGGGCGGGAAGATCAGCGCCAGCGGCCGGCCCCGGGCGGCGATGGCCTCTTTGACCTGCGGGTCCTCCAGGATGGGGCGCAGGTCGTCGGTCCTCAGGCGGAACGGGATCCAGGCGTCGCCCAGCTCGATGGCCCGGCGCAGCGATCGCCGGGTGCGGCCTCCCACCCAGACCTGCAGGGGCCGGGGCAGCCCGGAAGGCTCCACCACGAAGCCCGAGAACTCGAAGTGCGAACCGCGGTACTCCGGCTCGCGCACTCCCCAGCTGGCCCGGATGGCCCGAAGGGCGTCGTCGGAGCGCTCGCCCCGGCCCTCGAACTGATGCCCGAGCAGCTCGAACTCGGGCTGGAGGGACCCGACGCCCACGCCCAGGATCACCCGGCCGTGGCTGGCCACGTCCAGGGTGCCCCACCGCTTCACGAGCTCGAGGGGGTGGTGGTAGGCGAGGACGACGACGTGGCTCAGCAGCGACACCCGCTCGGTGGACGCGGCCACGAAGCTGAGGGTGGTGATGGGGTCCCAGTACCTCGGGCCGCGCACGTCGGTGGCCGACTTCGGGATGGCGATGTGCTCGGAGCACGCCACCCAGTCGTATCCGAAGCGCTCGGCGGCCCTGGCCACGGCCAGGACGTCGTCGATGGTGCCGGTCTGCTCCCAGCTCGGGGGGTCGAAGCGCGGGTTGACGTGGACGACGGGCGTCACGATCCCCAGGCGAAGCTTCACTCCCTCTTCCTCCCGCTCGGCTCGTCTCGGCACGTACAGGAAGAGAGTCGAGCACACAGCCCCGGGCCAGGGACAAGTGGGCAGCACGGGCGCGCCGTCAGCGGTGGGACGAGAAGGGTCGGTGCCTGGGAAGGGCGGGACGGGTCCCCCCAGGAACCGCTCAGTACCGAGACGGCCCCGTCCCGCGCATCCCCCATATCGCCTACGGTGGACAAGCCGCTGACGACGGTACGAACGATACGCCTGACCACTGGCCGTGTCCAGAGGTCACTGGGCGTGGTGAGGAAACCAGGAGGCAGGGTACCCATGACCGAGGCCGGGGTCCCGGACATCGATCTGCTGGACGGCAAGTTCTACGCCGGGGACCCGTTCCCGGCCTTCGCCTGGATGCGCCGGCACGCCCCCGCCTACTACGACGAGCCCAACGACATCTGGGGCGTCACCCGCTACGAGGACGTGCGGGCCATCGGGCAGGACCCCCAGACCTTCTCGAGCACAGGCGGGACGCGCCCCAACATGGCGCTCCCCCACATGATCGACATGGACGCTCCCGAGCACCGGCGCCGGCGCCGCCTGGTGAGCGCGGGGTTCACCCCCCAGGCCGTCGCCGCCCGCGAGCCCCGCATCGCCGAGGTGTGCGACGAGATCATCGACCGGGTGTGCGAGAAGGGGGCCTGTGACCTGGTGGCCGACATCGCCGCCCCGCTCCCGCTGGTCATGATCGCCGACATGCTGGGCTTCGACCCCGACGTCTGGGAACGGCTGCTGGAGTGGTCCGACACCATGTTGATGTCCCAGGGCTCGACCGACCCTGACGCCCTCACCAAGGCCACCGACGCCTTCGTGGCGTGGGACACCTATGTGCGGGAACAGATCGAACAGCGACGGCGGAGCTTCTCCGCCGATGACCTCCTCGGCGTGCTCGTGCAGGGGGAGGTGGACGGTGACCGGCTCGACGACGACACCCTGGTGCACGAGTCGCTGCTCCTGCTCATCGGCGGGGACGAGACGTCGCGCCACGTGATCAGCGGCGGGATGGAAGCGGTCCTGCGCCGTCCCGGGCAGCTCGAGGACCTGCGCCGGGACCGGGCCCTGCTGCCGGACGCGGTCGAGGAGATGCTGCGCTGGGTGTCGCCCATCAAGAACATGAACCGCACCGCGGCCCGTGACGCCGAGCTGCACGGCAAGACCATCCGCGCCGGGCAGAACGTGCTCCTGCTCTACCCGTCGGCCAACCGCGACGAGGCCGTCTTTCCCGACCCCGAGTCCTTCGACATCCGCCGCCGGCCCAACGACCACGTCGCCTTCGGGTTCGGTGCCCATCTGTGCCTCGGGCACCGCCTGGCCCGCGCCGAGATCATCACCATGGTGGGTCGGCTCCTGGACCGGCTGCCCGACCTGCACCTGGCCGTCGACGACGAGCAGCCCCTGCGGGTGTCGAACTTCATCGTCGGGTTCGAGACCCTGCCGGTGGCCTTCACCCCCAGCGCCCCCGTGGGGGGCTGACCCGACCGGTCTACGCCCTGGCCTCCTCGGCCACCTGGTCGGCGAAGCGCTGGGCCACCTCGGCGTACTCGGTCATCATGTCGAGGACGACCTGGCGGGCGGGACGGATGCGGTCGAGCTGGCCCACGACCTGGCCCACGAAGTAGTTCGCCAGCTTCTGGGCCCCCGACCCTTCGGAAGCCGCGCCCCGGCTGATGCGGTGCTGGGCCTCGGCCACCAGCGCGCTCTGCAGGGGCATGGGCAGTGCTCCGGGCGCGTCGGCCCGCTCCCATTCGTCGGTCCAGGCACTGCGCAGCATGCGGGCCGGCTTCCCCGTCAGGGACCGGGACCGGATCGTGTCCCGGGAGCTGGCCTCGAGGAACTTCTGCTTGACCGCCGGATGGGTCTCGGCCTCCTCGGTGGTGAGCCACACCGAACCGCACCACACACCCTCGGCGCCCAGCGCCACCAGGCGGCCGGGGTCGACGTCATCGTGGCCCAGGGGACCGAGGCGGGCGGGCACACCGCCGAGATCGCCACCATGGTGCTCGAGCCCGAGGTGGTGGACGCGGTGGCCC
>JARLGQ010000229.1 GCA_031292675.1 Acidimicrobiales bacterium | reverse complement strand
CGGCCGCCCGCTCTCCGCTGTCCTGCGCGACCCTCAGCCCGTGCCACCGACCCAGATCGCGACGATCGGTGCCGGCGTGGCCGCTGCGCTCGCCTTCGCGCACCGCCACGGCGTCGTGCACCGGGACGTGAAGCCGGGCAACGTCCTCATAACGCCGGAGGGGGACGTCAAGGTGACGGACTTCGGCATCGCGCGGGCCGTCAACACCGAGGAGAGCCTGACCCAGACCGGCGCCGTCATGGGCACGGCGGCCTACTTCTCACCCGAGCAGGCCGAGGGGAAGGGTGTCGACTCCCGCAGCGACATCTACTCGCTCGGCGTGGTCCTCTACGAAATGGCGGTGGGCCGGCCGCCCTTCACCGGTGACTCCCCGGTCGCCGTCGCCTCGAAGCACGTGCGCGACACGCCCGCACTGCCCCGGGAGGTCAACCCGCAGGTGCCGGTGGCGCTCGAGGCCGTGATCATGAAGGCGATGGCCAAGCTCCCGGACGACCGCTACCGGTCGGCGGAGGAGCTGCGGGCCGACCTGCTGCGCTTCGCCGACGGCCGCCCGGTCGAGGCGGCGGATCCCGGTGTCACCTCCGTGCTGGCCGCGGTGGGGGTCACCGAGGCCGTCCCGACGACGACGGGCCGGACGATGGCCATTCCCGCCGACGGCGGCCCCCCCTTCACCAACCGCGACGATCTCGAGCGGCAGAAGCGGACGCGCCGCCTCGTCATCGTCCTCATCGTGCTCCTGATCGCCCTCGCGGTGATCGCCTTCTTCCTGCTGCGCTCGGTCGTCGGTGGCAACGTCACCGTGCCCGACGTGGTGGGGGACACGTCGAGCGTCGCCGTCCAGACGCTGCAGAACGACAACCTGACCGTGGGCACCACCACCTCCCACACCAGCTCGCAGCCCAAGGGCATCGTGCTGTCGACCAATCCCGCGTCCGGCGCGTCGGTGTCGAAGAACTCCACGGTGAACCTCGTCGTCAGCGCCGGTCCCGTCGTCCCGATCGTGACGGTGCCCTCGGTCAAGGGCAAGCAGCTGACGACGGCGATCCAGCTGATCCAGGCCGCGGGCCTGACCTACAAGGTCAACAACGTGACCAGCACCCAGCCCGTCGGCACGGTCCTGGACCAGAACCCGGCCGGTGGCGCCAAGGTGAAGGCCACCGTCCCGGTGGTGCTGACGGTGTCGGGCACCCAGTCCTCGGTCTCGGTGCCGAGCGTGCTCGGGCAGTCCCCCGCCTCCGCCGGCTCCACCCTCACGCAGGCCGGGCTGAACGTGGGGAGCCAGAGCAATGCGTGCTCCAACCAGTTCCCCCAGCAGGGGCTGGTGTCGTCGCAGAGCCCCGCCGGCGGCGCCACCGTCCCGCCCAACACGCCGGTCAACCTCGTCGTCTCGAGCGGCCCCTGCATCTCGGTCCCCAACGTGGTGGGCCAGTCGGCCAGCGCAGCGCAGTCGGCCATCACGGGCGCCGGGCTCGTCGCCAACCAGACCACCGACAGCACGTGCCCCAACGGGGCCACGTCGGGCAACGTCGACACCCAGTCGCCCGCTGCCGGCACCCAGGTGGCCAACGGCACCGCGGTGAACATCTCGGTCTGCCAGTCGACCTCGACCACCACCACCTCGACCACCACGACCTCGACCACCACGCCGTCGAGCACGACGACCTCGCACGTCGTGCACCGCCGGCCCGCCGGCTGAGTCCTCAGGCCGGCGCGGCCCTCGGCGCGGCCACGAGCTGACCGAGGAAGTTGGCCAGCAGCGCCGGGCCCGACGCGGTCAGCACCGACTCGGGGTGGAACTGCACCCCTTCGACGGCGAGCGATCGGTGGCGCAGGCCCATCACGACGCCGTCGGTCGACGTGGCGGTCACCTCCAGTTCGGCGGGCACGGAGTCGGGCGACACGACCAGCGAGTGGTAGCGCGTGGCGACGAAGGGATTGGGGAGCCCGGCGAAGATGCCCTGCCCGTCGTGGTGGATCTCCGAGGTCTTGCCGTGCATGAGATGGGGGGCGGTCACGACGGTGCCGCCGAAGGCCTGGCCGATGCACTGGTGGCCGAGGCAGACGCCGAGCAGCGGGATCTCCCCGGCCAGGCTCGAGATGACCTCGAGGCTCACCCCGCCGTCCTCGGGCCGTCCCGGCCCGGGTGAGATCAGGACGGCGTCGGGTCGCTCGGCCCGGATGCCGGCGACGTCGATGGCGTCGTTGCGGAACACCACCGGCTCCGCCCCGAGCTCGCCCAGCTCCTGGACCAGGTTGTAGACGAAGGAGTCGTAATTGTCGACGACGAGCACCCGCGGTCCCATGGGGCGACGATCGTACCCGGCCGCCTCCGGTCCTCCCGCCCCCGGTGGCTAGTCTCTGCCCCGTGGCAACCAGCACCAAGGGCCCGGGCGGCGCCTCGCGGAAGGGCAAGTCCGCGTCCGGGCGCGCCTCCAAGGTCGGGCGCTACAAGACCGCCGAGGAGAGCGGGCGCTACACCGCGCCGATCCCCAAGAGCGTGCGCCACAGCCCGCCCTGGTTCGGCGCGCTCATCCTGGTGCTGCTCATCGGCGGCGTCGCCGTGATCACGGTCAACTACCTGGCCCACCTGCCGTTCATGGCCCACGGCTCGCCCTGGGGACTGGTGGTCGGCCTGGCGATGATCTTCGTCGGCTTCCTCTTCGCGACCAGATACCACTGACCGCGGCGCGGGTTCAGCCCAGCCGCTCGATCACGGTGGCGTTGGCCAGCCCACCGCCCTCGCACATGGTGAGCAGCCCGTAGCGGCCGTCGGTGCGCTCGAGCTCGTTGAGGAGGGTGCCGAGCAGCTTGCCGCCCGAGGCACCCAGAGGGTGACCGAGCGCGATGGCGCCGCCGTTGGGGTTCACCACCTCCATGTTGGGGTGGTGCTCCTTCTCCCAGGCCAGCACGACCGAGGCGAACGCCTCGTTGATCTCCACCGCGTCGATGTCGTCCATGGTCAGCTTGGCCCGCTCCAGGACGGTCGTCGTGGCCGGGATGGGCCCGGTCAGCATCGTCACCGGGTCGACACCGGCCAGCGCGAAGGCGTGGAAGCGGGCCCGGGGCCGCAGCCCGAGTGCATTCGCCTTCTCCTCGCTCATGATGAGGACGGCTGAGGCGCCGTCGGTGATCTGTGACGAGTTGCCGGCCGTGACCTTGCCGTCCTCCTTGAAGGCCGGCTTCAGGTTCGCCAGTGCCTCGACCGTGGAGTCGGGCCGGATGCCCTCGTCCGCACGGAGCTGCTCGTCGGTGTCGTTGCCCTCCTCGTCGCGGACGGCGACGGGGACGATCTCGTTCTCGAAACGGCCCTCCGCGGTGGCCCGCGCCGCCCGCTGGTGGCTCTGCACCGAGAAGGCGTCGAGCTCCTCGCGTGAGATGCCCCACTGGTCGGCGATCATCTCGGCGCCGATGCCCTGGCCCTTCAGGCCGCCCTGTTCGGCGTAGCGCGCCATCATGCGGGGGCCGAAGGGGAACCCGTAGTCCCGCACGACCGACGATCCCATCGGCGTGTGCGTCATGGACTCCACCCCGGCGGCCACCACGATGTCGTAGGCGCCCGCCATGACGCCCTGCGCGGCGAAGTGCAGCGCCTGCTGGGAGGAGCCGCACTGGCGGTCGATCGTCGTGGCGGGCACCGACTCGGGCCAGCCGGCGGCGAGGACGGCGTTGCGGCCGACGTTGAGCGACTGCTCGGAGACCTGCATGACGCATCCCATGATCACGTCGTCGACCAGCGCCGGGTCGAGCGTGTTGCGCTCGGCCACCGCCTTGAGGGCCTCGGAGGCCAGGTCGACGGCGTGCCAGCCGCGGAGCTTCCCGTTGCGCTTGCCGCCGGCGGTGCGGACTGCGTCGACGATGACTGCGGTGGTCATGGTGTCTCCTCACTACCGGCGGGCGTTCGGCGCCACGTCGGTCCAGAACGGCGAACATCCTACCCGGGCGCGCCGCGATGGCCATCTGGCGCCGAGTGCCCCGGCAGGCATTCGGTAGGGTCTGCCCCTGATGGGCCGCACCGGCAAGG
>JARLGQ010000228.1 GCA_031292675.1 Acidimicrobiales bacterium | reverse complement strand
GCTTGCCGGGCAGTCCCGCCCCGCCGAGTGCGGACTTGCGCCTCGTGAGGTCGCGCGCGGCGCGCGCCGCCACCCGGGCCCGGGCGGCCGTGGTCGACTTCTGCACGATCTGGTTGGCCTCGCGGGGGTTCTCCTCGAGCCAGTCAACGAGCTTCTCGTTCGTGGCCCGTTCCACCAGTGACCGGATCGAGACGTTGCCCAGCTTGGCCTTGGTCTGCCCCTCGAACTGGGGATCGCGCAACCGGACCGAGATGATGGCGGTCAGTCCCTCGCGGATGTCCTCGCCGAGGAAGTTGTCGTCCTTCTCCTTCAACGTGCCCTTGGCCCGCGCGTAGCGGTTGACGGCATTGGTGAGGGCCTTCTTGAAGCCTTCTTCGTGCATGCCGCCCTCGATGGTCGAGATCCCGTTGGCGAAGGAGTGGATGGACTCGTGGAACCCCGTGTTCCACTGCAGCGCGATCTCCACCTCCTGGTCGTCCTCGGACTGGGTGTAGGAGCACACCCGGCGGAACAGCGCCTCCTTGGAGGTGTTGAGGTGCTTCACGTAGTCGACGATCCCGCCCGAGTAGCAGTACTTGATCCTCTGCTCGCGCTCGGCCCGCTCGTCGGCGAAGCGGATCTCGAGGCCCTTGTTGAGGAAGGCCATCATCTGCAGGCGCTCCATGATGGTCTGGGCGCGGAACTCGGTCTCCTCGAAGATGGTGGCGTCGGGCCAGAACGTCACCGTGGTGCCGGTCCGGGCGTCGCCGGCGCGGTCCTTGGGAGCAGGGCCGGTGGCCTTGAGCTTCTTCTTGATCTCCCCGCCGTCGGCGAATTCCGCCACGTGGTGCTTGGAGTCGCGGTCGATCTCCAGCACGAGCTTCGAAGAAAGCGCGTTCACCACCGAGACGCCCACGCCGTGCAGGCCTCCCGAAACCTTGTACCCGGCCCCCCCGAACTTGCCCCCGGCGTGCAGGGTGGTGAGCACCAGCTCGGCGGCCGAGAGCTCAGGGTAGAGCTCGTTGGGCTCGACGGGGATGCCCCGGCCGTTGTCCTTGACCCGGACGCCGCCGTCGGCCAGCAAGGTGACGTCGATCTGGGTGCAGTAGCCGGCCATGGCTTCGTCGACGGCGTTGTCGACGACCTCCCACACGAGGTGGTGGAGCCCCGTCGGCCCGGTCGATCCGATGTACATGCCGGGGCGGGCCCGGACCGGGTCGAGGCCTTCGAGGACGGTGATGTCGCTGGCGTCGTACGAGCCCGCGGAGCCGTTGCTGCCGGCTCCAACCTCTGTCTTCAGCGCCACGCGCGCGCCCTTTCTGGTCCTATTTCGATCGGGGGACGCATTGTCCCGACACAGTCCTGCGAGGGGTTCTTCCGTGCGTTACCGACGCATTTCAGTCTACCAGGGGAGGGTGACACGACGGGTCCCAACGGGCTGGCGGAGAGGGCGAATAGTACCGCCCTGACCAGGGTGTTCTTCAAACGGTCGCGTTGCTCATCGCCGCACGCGCACGTCGAGGCGTTCGAGGGCGTTCTGCGCCCCGCACACCTCGCTCAGACGGGCGAGGATGTCGGGCGCGAGATGCCTGATCTGTGTGGCCCAGGCGGGATGGTCCGCGCTCACCACGAGCGTCACACCGTCCACACGCACGGGGCGCACATGAGCCGACACCGCCGGCCCCACGACTTCGTCCCACCGACCGAAGACGGCGCTCACCACGTCGGCCCGTCCCGCTCCCAGGTTGCTGGCGACCGCACCGAGCGCGTCCCCGATCCGGACCGGTCCCGCGTTGGAGCGGCCCCGTCCGTCGCTCCGGGTCACGGGGCACCGACCCCTTCGGAGGGGCCGGGAGGAGGAGAAGGAGGAGAAGCGGGGGAAGCGGGGGGAGGAGGCGGGGAAGATGACCTCGGTCCACCACCGGCGCCGGTCAGGCGTCCTCCGGCCACCTCCACCACCCGGCCCGCTTGCACCACCGGCGGGGGGTCGACGGCGGTGGTGAGGAGTACCTGTCCCGGGGGCAGCAGCTCGACCAGGGCGGCGGCTCGGTAGGCGTCGAGCTCGGAGAACACGTCGTCGAGGAGCAGGACGGGAGCTTCGGTCAGGTCGTCCCGGCGCAACTGGTGGGTGGCCAGGCGCAGGGCGAGCGCCACGCAACGTTGTTCGCCCTGCGAGGCGTGGGTCCGGGTGGGCCGGGACGCGATGGAGAGCTCGAGGTCGTCGCGATGGGGGCCCACCGAGGTGGCCTGCCGGCGCACGTCCTCGTGGCGCGCCGCGGCGAGGGCTTCGGTCAGGTCGCCGTCCCACGAGCGGCGGTAGCGCAGTGTCACCGGCTCGACCACTCCCGCCAGTCGCTCGTAGGCATCCGACGCGTGCGGCGTGAGCTCGGCTGCCAGCGCCTCGCGTTCGGCTGCCAGCGCCGTCCCCGCCTCGCCGAGCCGGGCGTCCCACACCTCCAGCGTCGTCACGATGGCGCTGTCGGGACGCCCCCCCGCCTGGCGCAGCACCGCACCGCGCTGGCGCAGGATGCGGTCGACCTCGGTGACGAGCGCGTCGAGGCGGGAGTGGCGCGCCACGAGGACGTCGTCGAGGTATTCGCGTCTTCCCGCCGGCCCTCCCTGGACCAGGTCGAGGTCGTTGGGCGCGAACACCGTCACGTTGAGGGCGTCGGCCAGTTCCGACCGGCGCCGGACCGGTTGCCGGTTGACCTGTGTCCGCGCCTGGCCCTCGGCGGGGATCTCCGCCTCGACGAGCACGGCGCGCTCTCCTGCCGACGCCTCGGCGCGTACCACGGCGCGGCCGGTCCCGCTCCGCACGAGCACGTCGCGCGGCGCACCGCGGATCGAGCGCTGGGTGGCCAGCCATCCCACCGCCTCGAGCACAGAGGTCTTGCCCGAGCCGTTGGGCCCCCGCAACACGGTCAGGCCCTCGGGGTCGGGTCGGAGCTCGGCCTCCGTGAAGCAACGGAAGTCGGCGAGCCACAACGTGGAGATGGCCACGGTGACAGCGTGTGTGGCGGCTGTGACGGGAGCGCGGTCGCTACGACACCCTGACCGGCATGAGTAGGTACCGGTAGTCCTCGTGGTCCGGGGCCCGGACCGTGGCCGGCTTGGTGGCGTCCACCGTCTCGAGGACGACCTCGTCGCCCAGGACGGCCTCGACACCGTCGATGAGGTACGAAGGGTTGAACGCCACGGTCAGCTCCTCACCCTCGTACTCGGCGTCGACGTCCTCGCTGGCGTGGCCGACCTCCTGGGACACGACGGTGAGCTCCACCGACCCGGCCCGCATCGAAAGGCGCACCGGGGTCGTGTTGTCCCGCACCAATAGTCGCACCCGCCGCAGGGCGTCGAGGAGCGCCTCCCTGCCCACCCGCAGCAGGTTCGGGTACCCGGCGGGAATGAGCTGGCGGTAGTCGGGGAAGCGCCCGTCGAGCAGGCGGGTCGTCAGGTGCACGCCTCCCACGGTGAAGGTGGCGTCGAGCTCGCTCACCGAGAACCCCACCGTGGCACCGGCGTCCTCCTTGGACCCCGCCGCCGGCATGAGCCGTTGCAGCTCCGTCAGGGCGCGCGCCGGGACCAGGATCTGGTCGGCCCCCTCCGACAGCGGTCCCGCACCCGACAGGTCGCGCATGGCCAGGCGGTACGAGTCGGTGGCCACCAGTCGCGTCCCACCTGCCTCGGCGGCCACGAGCACCCCGGTGAGCAGCGGCCGGGCGTCGTCGTTGGAGGCGGCCCGCACCACCTGGCGCAAAGCCTCGGCCAACGCCGCGGCCGGCACCGTCACCTGGTCCGGGCGCGGCTCGGCCAGCACCGGGAAGTCCTCGACCGGGTACGTCCGCACCACGAAGCGCGACCGCGCCGCGGAGATCTCGACCTCGTCGTCGCCCCCTTCGAAGGTCACCGCGCCGGGCTCTAGGGAGCGCACGATGTCGGCCACCAGGCGCGCCGGTGCCACCAGCGCCCCGTCGTCGAGGCCGATCGCCTCCACCTCGACGCGCACGGTCAGGTCCAGGTCGGTGCCCACCACCGTCAGGCGGTTTCCGACCACCTCGATCCGCACGCCGTTGAGCGCGGGCGTGGTGGAGGCCCGGGATGTCACGGCACGACTGGCGGTAGCGAGCGCCTCGACGAGGGTGTCTCGCTCACAGCGGTACTTCACACAGGTTCCTTTCCTACAAGGAATTTAAATTCTGGCAGTGACGGTAATAGGGGTTGTGGATTGTGGACGACATGGCGTCGGTCGAGGTCAGGCCCGTGATGGTCGTCCACGGGCCTGCCGCGTTGTCCACCGTCGGGACGTGAGGCCGTGGGAGAGCCGGGATTCTCTCCACAGCGCGCCCGGTCGCGTCCACAGCGACGGGGCGGTTCCCCACAGGGTCATACACCACTCTTGATCCGGACGATCAGGTCGTTGACCTGGTCGAAGATCTGGCGGCGCTCGCTCATGAGGGAGGAGATCTTCTCCACGGCGTGCATGACGGTGGTGTGGTCACGTCCGCCGAATTCCCGGGCGATGGCCGGGAACGAGTAGTCGGTGAGGTCCCGGAACAGGTACATGCCGATCTGCCGGGCGATGACCAGGGGCCGGCGCCTGCTCGGGCCGCACAGGTCGTCGATGCTGAAGCCGAAGGTCTCAGCCGTGGTCTCGAGGATCTGGGCCGGGGTGATGGGGCGGGGTTGGCCCGCCTTGACCAGGTCGGAGAGCACGTGTTCGGCCAGCTCCCGGGTGAGGGGCTGGTTGTTGAGGCTCCCGTAGGCGGTGACCCGGATGAGGGCCCCCT
Organism: Acidimicrobiales bacterium; assembly: GCA_031292675.1. Taxonomy (GTDB): domain Bacteria; phylum Actinomycetota; class Acidimicrobiia; order Acidimicrobiales; family UBA8190; genus Chersky-840. The sequence goes on along the minus strand of JARLGQ010000228.1, from coordinate 9,578 downwards.
CGAGCTCCCGGATGTTGTCGGTGACGTTGGAGGCGATGAACTCCAGGACCTCGTGGGGCACGTGGTGGGTGGGCTCGCGTTCGAGCTTCTTCTGCAAGATGGCCAGGCGGGTCTCGAGCTCGGGGGGTTGGACGTCGGTGATGAGCCCCGACAGGAAGCGGCTCCGCAGCCGGTCCTCCAGGGTGGCGATGGACTTGGGCGCCCGGTCCGAGGTGAGCACCACCTGGCGCGACGCCCCGTAGAGGTGGTTGAAGGTGTGGAAGAACTCCTCTTGCAGGGCTTCCTTGTTCTCCATGAACTGGACGTCGTCGATGAGCAGGACGTCGCACTCGCGGTAGCGGCGCTTGAAAGCTGTGGTGGTGTTGCTCCGGATGGCGTCGACGAACTCGTTCAGGAAGGTCTCGGTGGAGACGTAGCGCACGCGCCGTCCGGAGAAGTTCTCCCGGATGTAGTTCCCGATGGCGTGGAGCAGGTGGGTCTTGCCCAGCCCGGCGTCGCCGTGGATGAACAAAGGGTTGTAGGACTTGGCGGGCATCTCCGCCACGGCCTGGGCGGCGGCGTGGGCGAAGCGGTTCGACGACCCGATGACGAAGGCATCGAAGGTGTAGCGGACGTCGAGCCCGCCCACGTCGCGGTCCTCGGAGGTCGAAGCCCTGCGGCTCCCGGCGCTGCGGCCCTGGGGCGTGCCGGCCGGTTCGCCGGAGGTGGGGGAATTGGGGGAGGTGGGCTCGTCGTCGAGGAGCGAGGTGAGTGGCAGAGGGTCGGCGACGGGCATGGGGCCCACGTCCAGGCGCACTTTCACCGGGTGCGACGCCACGTCGGTGGCCGCCGCGGTGATGAGGCCCAGGAACCGGTTCTCGACCCGCTCGCGCACCAACGAGTTGGGAGCGTTCAGGACCAGCAGGTCACCGTCGAAGGCCTCGGGGGCGAGCCCCTGGAGCCACGTTCGCCACGTCGCGTCGGACACCTGTTCGCGCAGCGTGTCTCCACAGCGCTTCCACACGTCGTCCATCTCGTTCACCAGGGCCTCCGCCGTCCCGCCGCCAAAATTGTCCACAAGCAGATCCACATCTGTGGATTGACCGGGATGCTGTCTGCCGTCCACCCACTGCCGGTTGTCTGGTGGCCCCGGGGAAGGAGGACCCTGTCGGCGGTGCGGCCCCCTGGGGTGACGCACCGGTAGCGCGAACGGTACACCGGGGCGGTCGAGGGCTGCTAGTGGCGAGACCACCCTGGTGGAGAAGGGCGAGGACCCCCCCGACCTGCGGTGACGCGGGGTCGGGAGGCTGTGAACTTTGTGCGAAATTGCGCGCCCGGCGCTCCCGGCCCGGTCCCGACCTGCCTGGTGGGCGCGGGAGGACGCGCCTAGCATGGGATAACAGATCTCGGGGCGGGCACCTGTTCGCACGGCGCCCCGGCAGACGAGCCGCGCCGCAACCGGCCCTGAGCGAAAAGGACAAGAGGAGTGAAGAGGACTTACCAGCCCAATACCCGGAAACGGGCCAAGAACCACGGGTTTCGGCATCGCATGTCCACCCGTGCCGGGAGGGCGATCCTCCGGGCACGCCGGGTCAAAGGTCGGCACCGCCTCTCCGCGTGAGGGCGGCGCCCCCGTGGACTGGCGTATCCGGGACAGGGCGACGTTCGAAGAGCTGCGGCGCCACGGGCACCGCAGCAGACGGGGCCCCGTCACGGTGACCTTCGTCGAGGTCGGAGACCCCGGCGTGCCCCGGGTGGCATATGCGGTGGGGAAGCGGGTGGGCGGCGCCGTCGTCCGCAACCGGCTCCGGCGCCGGCTCCGGGCTGTGGTGGCCGATGCGGCCGGGTCGCTGGCACCCGGTGCATACCTGGTGGCGGCGGGTCGTGAGGCGGCCGGTCTCCCCTACGAGGACTTGAAGGACCAAGTGACAGCAGCGATGACATCGGCTTCCCGGGACCGGCGCCCATGAGCGCCACCCCCACTCTGCGCACCGCGGAACGCGCCCCCGGTGCCCGGCGCTCGCGCTCGGCGGCCGTGTTGATCCGGTTCATCGGGCTCTACCAGGCGCTTCGGGCCGGGCGCGCCTCGCCGTGCCGCTACTGGCCCACGTGCTCGGACTACGCCGCCGAGGCTGTCGAGCGCCACGGGCCGGGGCGGGGATCACTGTTGGCCGTTCGCCGGTTGCTGCGCTGCCACCCCTGGGGCGGCCACGGCTTCGACCCGGTGCCCCGGTGAGCGCGGCCCCGGGGGGACGGCGGCAGCCATGATCGCCCACCTGCTCTTCGCCAGCACCATCGGACAGATCTTCAAGCCGCTCTACGAGCTGCTGGCCACGATCATCGCCTTCTTCTACGCCCTGATCCCCAACTTCGCGGTGGCCATCGCGCTCCTCACGGTGGTCGTCATGATCGTGACGGCCCCCCTCACGGTCAAGAGCACCCGGTCGACGATCAAGATGCAGCGGGTCGCCCCCGAGCTCAAGAAGATCCAAGCGAAGTACAAGGGCGACCGCGTAACGCTCAACGAAGAAATGATGAAGCTGTACAAGGAGCACGGCATCAATCCGGCCGGCGGATGCCTGCCGATGTTGATCCAACTTCCTGTCTTCGTTGTGCTCTATGGCGTCATCCGCGGCCTGACCAGCACGGTCAGAGTGGGCGGCAAGATCGTGGCCCGACCGGACTACGTCTCGCACACCACGCGCCTGTACCGCGACCTCATCACCGCCCAGGGGCACATGAAGGCGTTCGGCCTGGACCTGGGCAACAACCTGTTCTCCCACCACTCGTCGTGGGTGTGCGCCATCCCCTACGGCGGCATCGTGGCCGTGGCCATCGCGCTCCAATATCTGCAAATGCGTCAGCTCAACAGCCGGAACCCCGGAGCTGCTCAGGCCAATCCGCAGATGCAAATGATCCAGCGCTATATGCCTTTGATCTTCGCCATCATTTACATCCGGATCTCGGCCGGGGTCAATATCTATTTCGTGGTCTCCAGCCTGTGCCGGATCGGGATCCAGGAGGCGATCTTCCGGTCCGGCGTGCTCGACAAGCAGCCCACGAAGCGTGAGAGCACGCTTCCCGCGCGTGGTGGTGGGGGCTCCCCCCGTCGTTCGATCATGGAACGGCTGGCCGACGCCCAGCAGCGTGCCCTCGAGCAGCAGAAGCTCCGCCAGGCCGGACTTCAGCCGGGCCTGGACGTACCCCGGACGACCCCCAAGGCGGGCCCGAGGCCGGGGTCGAAGGGGAGCCCGTCCGACGCGCCGAGGGAGAGCGGCGCCGGGGGCGAGTCCCCGGGGGCCAAGCCGGGGGCGAAACCGGCCCCGGGCAAGCCCCGGAGCGGTCCGGCCAAGAGCACGGCATCGAGCAACGGCGGCGGCTCGGGGAACGCCCCGGCCAAACCGGGCGGTGCGGCCAAGCGCCCCGGTGGCGCCAGTACGAACGGAGGCGCCCGAGGCGGGTCGCCGAGGGCGGGGAGCAACGGCTCTCCCGCCCCGAAGGAGCAGCCGCCTGGACAGCCCCGATCCGCCAAGAAGCGACCGAGAAAGGCGCGTTGAGCGATGGAGTGGGTCGAGACGACCGGCAGGACGATCGAGGAGGCCAAGGACGCCGCCCTCGACCAATTGGGTGTCGACGAGACGGATGCCGAATTCGTCATGGTCACCGAGCCGCGGGCCGGCCTGTTCGGGCGGATGCGGGGGGAAGCCCGGGTGCGGGCCCGGGTGCGGCCCACCAGCCCCCGCCCGAAGCGGACGAGGACCCGACGCCCAAGCGAGCAGCGCGAGGGAGCGAAACGCAGCGGGGGATCCGGGCGTGGCGGCGACCGCAGCCGGGGATCCACCGGTGTCGCCGTGGTCGAGTCGGACTCGGAGACCGGCTCCGGGGACGGCGATGCCGACCAGGTTTCGGCCAACGGCTCCGGGACCCAGGCCAACAAGCGTCGCCGGTCGCGTTCGCGCGGCGGATCGGGCCGGAGCGGGGGTCCCGGTGCGAACGGGCCTCAGCCCGGCGAAGATGTGGCGGCGTCGCCGCCGGCCTCCACCAGGAGGAAGGGGTCCCGGCCGTCCGGGTCGACGAAGGAGGAGGCTGTGGGCGAGACACTGACGCTCGAGGAGCAGGGTGAATCGGCACGGGAGTTCGTGGCCGGGCTGATCGACGAGATCGGCCTGAGCGCGGATGTCTCGACCCGGATCGTCGACGAGGAGACCGCCGAAGTGGTGGTCGACGGCCAGGAGCTGGGCGTCCTGGTGGGGCCGGGGGGAGCGACCCTGGCCGCCCTTCAGGAGCTGGCCCGGACCTTCGTCCAGAAGCGGACCGGTGGCCAGAGCAGCCGGATCGTCGTGGATGTGGCCGGGTACCGGGCCAAGCGCACAGCCGCCCTGCAGCGCTTCGCCAAGCAGATCGCCCAAGAGGTCACGGAGTCCGGGGAGGAGCGTGCCCTGGAGCCGATGACGGCCGCCGACCGCAAGGTCGTGCACGACACCATCAACGACATCGATGGCCTCGCCACCCGCTCCGAGGGCGAGGAGCCCCGGCGCTACATCGTCATCTCACCCCGGAGCCCCGGCGCGGCCGAGAGCGCCTGAGGCCGACGGCGGGGATCCCGCCGGGTCCCGGTCCAGCGGCGAGCCCCTGGCCATGGGCCCTGACGGTGCCTGCTCGGAGGTGTCTCCGAGCTTGAGGGAGGTCCTCGAGGAGGCCAGGTCCCTGGACCTTCTGGGCCCCATGGACCTCGAGGATCAGATCGAGCACGCCGCGGGGTTCGCCCGCGCCTTCGAGACGGTGACCGCAGGCCGGTCCGACCAGCGGGGCGCGCATAGGCCCGGCCCGGGCCCGGATCGCTGGATGGACCTGGGATCGGGTGGCGGTCTTCCCGGCCTGATGCTGGCCCAGTACTGGCCCGGATCAGGGGCCGTGCTCCTGGATGCCGCCCAACGGCGGACCTCGTTCCTGACCGAGGCGGTCCACAGCCTGGGCTGGGAGGGACGCGTCGAGGTGGTTCGGGCGCGGGCCGAGGACGCCGGCCGGGATCCCAGGTTCCGGCGAGGATTCCAGGTGGTCTGGGCCCGCTCGTTCGGGAGCCCACCCGTGACAGCCGAATGCGCAGCCCCTTTTCTCCGCGTCGACGGGCTGCTGGTCGTCTCGGAGCCGCCGCCAACCCCGGACCAGCCCCCGGGGCCCGGGGCTGTCGAATCCGACGCCGAGCGGTGGCCCCGGGATGGACTGGCGCAGCTCGGCCTGGAGCCCCAGGTCACGCTGCGGGGGAAGTTCGGCTATCAGGTCGTCAGGCAGGTGAAGGCCTGTCCCGAGCGCTTTCCCCGCCGGGCGGGGGTGGCGGCCAAGCGACCCCTGTACCGGGTGGCCGAAGGGTAGGCCAAGGACTCACGCAGCGTTCCGCGTGGCGTTTTCCCAGGACAGCGGCCTGAAAATGGCGATGTTCCACGTGAATCCTTACAGTGAAACACCCCAGCGGGCGGCCAGCTGTCCCGTCGGGCCGCGTTGGGTGGGGACGACGCCGGATGGGGCCCAGCGATCCTCTCGCGAGCATGTTTCACGTGTTACCTTACGGTGAAACACCCCTAGCGAGCGACGTTTGGAGGGCCCGATGGCCACGGACTACGAGAAGGGCCTGCTCACCGGGCTCCTGGTCGGTGAGGGGCACTTCGGGGGAGACGGTCGCCAACCCCAGATCACCCTACGGATGCACGTCCGGCACGAGGCGATCTTCCACTGGCTGGAACGGACGTTTCCGGGGGGAAAGCTCTACGGTCCCTATCACCACGGCGACCGGAACTACTTCCAGTGGATGGCACGAGGCTCCTACCTGCGGGATCACCTGGTGCCGGTGCTCGAGGACACCCTCTCCCCCGAGCTCGACGCCCACAGCTACGAGCGGTTCGAGGAGATGCGGATCCGCTACGCCACCCGGCTCCAGCCTCAGATCCCCGAACCGGTACCGAAAGCCGCCGAAAACGTCACGGAATCGCCATCCGACTCTTGACCCCGGCTTCACGGATGGGGAGGATGGGGGACCGTGAGCCACAACCGTCGGGAGGGCTGACCGTGCGCGTCCGCATCCGGGGCAGGGACCAGCGGCCTGAACAGGGAAAACGCTGGCCAGAGGAGCCACCGGAGGCTCCGGAGGCCCAGACCGACGAAGCGTCGCCGGTGAGCACCGAGACTGTGACCGAGACAGTGTCAGCCCCGTCAGCCCCCACTCCGGTGGCGGAGGTCTCCGAAGACCCCGTGAGCGTCGCCGACGAGATGTACGAAGACGTGTCCACGCCCGAGGTCGACGTGCCTGCACCCCGCCCCCACCCCCAGCCGGGCCCCCGGCGGGCTTCGGTCGACTGGTCGGAGGTGCCCGAGCCCGACCCGGAGGCCGACTCTGCCTACGTCCCCCGCCCCGTGCCCCGCATCATGGCGGTCGCCAACCAGAAAGGTGGGGTGGGGAAGACGACCACGGCGGTCAACCTGGGTGCGGGTTTGGCCGAGATCGGCTTCCGCGTGCTGGTCATCGATCTCGACCCGCAGGGCAACGCCACCACCGGCCTCGGCATCGACGGCCGGTCGTTCGAGCTGTCGATGTACGACGTGGTCATGCGGGACGCCAAGCTCGAGGACGCCATCGAGCCCACCAGCATGAAGAACCTCTTCGTGGCCCCCGCCACCATCGACCTGGCCGGGGCCGAGATCGAGCTCGTGCCCACCTTCAGCCGTGAGCTCAAGCTGCGCCGGGCCCTCGAGTCGGTCATAGGGGACTTCGACTACATCCTCATCGACTGTCCCCCGTCGCTGGGCCTGATCACGGTCAACGGACTGGCGGCCGCCGACGAGGTGCTCGTCCCCATCCAGTGCGAGTACTACGCCCTCGAAGGTCTGGGCCAGCTCCTGCGCAACGTCCACCTCGTCCAGGCCAACCTCAACGAGAAGCTCGAGGTGACCACCATCGTCCTCACCATGTACGACGGGCGGACCAAGCTGGCCGAGCAGGTGGCGGAGGAGGTGCGCAAGCATTTCGGGAACAAGGTGTGTAGGAACGTCATCCCCAGGACGGTGCGGATCTCGGAGGCGCCGTCCTTCGGTCAGCCGATCACGGCATTCGACCCCAGCTCGCGTGGGGCGATCGCATACCGGGAGCTAGCCAAGGAGGTCAGCGGTGGCGCGTCGTAGCGGACTGGGCAAGGGTCTGGGGGCGCTCATCCCGACGGAGGCCCGGGACCGGGACTCCGCCCTACGGGTGGTCCCGATGACCAGCATCAAGCCCAACCCTCTGCAGCCCCGCACTCGCTTCGACGAGGAGGCCATGTCCAACCTGGCGTCGTCGATCCGGGAAGTGGGGGTGCTCCAGCCGATCCTGGTGCGGGAGACGAGCGAGGACGAGTACGAGCTCATCGCCGGCGAGCGTCGGTGGCGGGCGGCCCGCCGGGCCGGACTGCAGACGATCCCCGTCCTCGTCCAGAGTGTGTCCGATGTCCACAGTCTCGAGCAGGCGCTGGTGGAAAACCTGCACCGGGAGGACCTCAACCCCCTCGAGGAGGCCGGCGCCTTCCAGCAGCTCGTCGACGAGTTCGGGTACACCCACGAGCAGGTGGCCGCCCGGGTGGGCAAGAGCAGGACCGCGGTCACCAATACCCTCCGGCTCCTCCAGCTCCCGGCCGGGGTGCAACGGGCGCTCGCCGACGGCGCCATTTCGGCCGGCCATGCCCGGGCGCTGCTCGGCACCCCGGACCGCAGCTTCCAGGAGGAGCTCGCCAAGCGGATCGTCACCGAGGGCCTGACCGTTCGGGCCGTGGAGGAAGGGGTCCGTCGCCACGCCGCGGACGCCGACTCCGGCACCAACCCGGACGAGAACGGCAGCCACGTCCCTCCCCCGCCCGCCCCGTCCGACACGCTGCAGACCGGACCGGGAGTTCCCGCCGTGAGGCGTCGCCTGCCCGCGCCGGGGGTGCTCGAGCTCGAGGACCTCCTGTCCAACCACCTCAACACGAGGGTCAAAGTCGAGATGGGAGCCAAGCGGGGCAGGGTCGTGATCGACTTCGCCACCCTCGAGGACCTCGAGCGCGTGTACAAGCTTATGGTTGGGGGCGTCACCGCCTGAGGACAGGGTCGTTCTGTGGCGAAATCCCACATCGCGTGGCAGAAGCCCTATTGGCCCCGGGGTGACCAGGGTTTTCTCACGTAGAGTGACGAGGTAAACCTCGATGGTACGTCAAGCTTGATCCACAACCTGTGCATGAGGCTGTGGAAAAGCCCCAACCTCCCGTGGACGTGCGGGCCGGACGGGGGCCCAGGTCGAGGGTCATCCCGTCAGTCGACAGGGGTGGCCGCCCATGCCACCAGGGCTCGGACCAGAGCCTCGGCCAGCGCTCCGGCGTGGCGCACCACGATGGCCGGCGGCCCCACCTCGCATACCACGGCGGGCATCCTGGTCTCGCGCAGCACGGCCAGCGTCATTCCGTGCACCCCGTCGGCGGGAACACCCAGAGCGGCCGCGGCCAGGGCGTGGATGAGCTCGGCCAAGCGCTTCCCCCCCGCCGACTCGTATCTGTAACCCGAGTAGTAGGCAGTCGAGCACCCTGTGCGGTCAGGATCGAGGCGAAGTCCGAGGTAGACGTCTACATCGGCGGCGTTCGCCGCCGCGGCCCGGGTGGAACCGTCAGGGTGGAGCAAAGGGATGACCTGCGCGCCCGTGGCCACCAGGGGCCGGCGGACCGCGGCCACCAGGGCGTCGAGGCCGCCCTCCTCGCCGATGGCGATGCGCCGGCCCAGCAGCGTGCGGGGGGCGCGGCGCAGGCGGTCCCGGTCTCGGACCGTGCTCACCAGCTCGGGATCGCCGTGGCGCGGCGCCACCCGGCGGAGCTCACGGAACGTCGTCGCCCCCAGGATGCCGTCGACGGGAAGCCCCGTGTTGCGCTGGAAGTCGGCCAGGGCCTGGGAGGTGAGGGCCCCGAAGATCCCGTCCACGCGCCCGGTGTCGAAGCCCAGGGCCGAGAGCCGTCGTTGCAGGTCGGCGACGTCGTCGCCCCGCAGCATGGGCCGGCGGAGGTAGAGGAACCGGTCTCCCAGGCGCAGGCCCGCCTCGACCAGGGCCGCCCAGGTCTGGGGGCCGCACACCCCGTCCACCCGCAGGCCCCGGCGGTACTGGAAGCCCTCCACGGCGGCCTTGGTCCCGGCCCCGAAGATGCCCTCGGTGTCGGGCGCGGTGGGGAGGTCGACCAGGGTGAGCCGTCGTTGCAGGTCGGCGACGGCTTCGCCCTTCTCGCCCAGGGCGAGCGGGAGCGCGTCGCCGGGCGTTACAGGTACGCCTGCAGCTCCTGGACCAGCTGGGCCTTGCCCCGGGCCCCGATGATCCGCAGCTCGGGCTCCCCATCCTTGAACAGCAGCAGGGTCGGGATGCTCATCACCTCGTAGCGGCGCGTCACGTCCAGGTTCTCGTCGATGTTGACCTTGACGATCTGGATCTTCCCCTCGTGCTCGGCCGAGATCTCCTCGAGGACCGGAGAGATCATCTTGCATGGACCGCACCACTCGGCCCAGAAGTCCACCAGCACCGGCGTGTCGGCGGCCTTGACATGCTCGTCAAACGTAGCGTCGCT
>JARLGQ010000227.1 GCA_031292675.1 Acidimicrobiales bacterium | reverse complement strand
TAGATTGGGTGGGCATGACCGACGATTCAATGCGCCTCGGCGACGCGCAGGGCGAGTGGTACTACTGCTTCAAGCACAAGAAGGTCGAAAGGCGCGATGAGTGCCGCCAGATGGATCGAATGGGCCCGTATCCCACCCGGGATGACGCTGAGAACTGGCGGGAGCGGGTCGTAGCACGGAACGACGCGTGGGAGGACGAGGAGCCGTAGTGAATGAGCGGGCGGTCAGTGATCTATCGGGCACGACCATCTGCCCCTGACCCATTGCTGACGCGAGTCCGCCCGCCCCACCGTTCCCGGTAAGACGGGCGAGCCATCATTCAGTTGTGACCAGCGACCCTGTGGGAGTGCCGAACCGACAGGCGGACACTCAGCGAAGCCTTACGCGCTCCGACGTGGTGTGGACCGAGACACCGTGCCCCGGACAATCGCACCTGTCACCGCTGAGGAACATCCCGGTGCGCTACCACCGGACACCTGCCTGGAGCTGCTCACACTGCAGCGCTAGAGATCAAACAAGTCATAGGCAAGACCTCCTGTCGCTTCGGTCCCCAGTCTCCTGGGGCCCTCCGCCCGAGTGGTACAACACCAGAATGGCTCTCCGCGGGCCGTCTGCCAAGGGTCGAAAGTCCATCCGAGCGGGTTCGAGCGGGAGCCGGGGTGTCGACCGCTCTTCCCCGGCGCACAGCGAAACAAGGGGACCGAGCGCGATGCCGGTGTTCGTGCGGCCCAGGGGAGGCCTGACCGGCCGGACCATCACTGGGATCGCTCCCGGCCGCCCGACATGGCTCGGCCCCGCCCTCGGCCACGATGCGCGACTCCGACTCTCCGGGATCCCTTGGGGCGATCCTGCGGGGCGTCTACCGAAGCGGCCCGGCGGGCATGGTCAGTGGCCCGGAGGCGGGAAGCCCCAGGGCCGCGGCCAGCTGGGCATAGTCTCCCGACCCCCAAAGCTGCGTGCTCCATCCCCGGACGTGCACGAAGGCTGCCGGGTCGTCGCTGCTTCGTGGTGGGCGGAGGCGTCGCACCGGTGACACTGCGAGGGCTGGTCGCAGGGGGGCGTCGGGTGGCAAGCCGGACCGCTCCCGAGCGATCTCTATCGCCCTGCGTAGCCCGCCGAGCTCGTCGACCAGCCCGCGTTCGGCGGCGTCTGCTCCTGTCCACACCCGGCCCCGTGCCACTTCCTGCACGGCGTCGCGAGTCATGGCGCGTCCGCGAGCAACCTTGTCGACGAAATCGTCGTAGATGAGATCGAGCCACTCGTCGAGCTTGCCCCACTCTTCGTCGCTGAAACCGGTCTGCGACGAGAACATCAGCGCATGGCGCCCGCGGGCGACACCTTCGACTCTCACCCCGAGCCGCTCGAACAGACCGCTAGTTTGGAGCTTGCCGCCGAGCACGCCGATCGAGCCGGTGAGCGTCGCCGGTTGCGCCACGATGACATCGGCCGCCGCGGCCACGAAGTACCCGCCCGAACCGGCCACGTCGCCCATCGAGACCACGACTGGCTTGCCCGCCTCGCGAGCGTTGCACACCTCGTGCCAGATGATGTCCGAAGCGATGTAAGAGCCGCCTCGGCTATTGACCCGAAACACGATCGCCTTCGTGCGTCCGTCTCGTACCGCGGACCGGAACGCAGCGGCGACCGTATCCGATCCCGCCACCCGTCCGACAGGGCCGCGCTTGGAACGACCAGTGCCGATCATCCCGGCGGCCTCGATGAGCCCCACCGCCGGCCGCCGGGTTTGGCGGGCTCGACGGACGGCGTCCCATCGCCGGCGATATTGGGAGACATAGAGCAGCGTCGGCTTCTGGTCCCACCGGCGATCGACTGCCGCACGAACGGCGTCTCGATACCCGAGGTGATCGATCAGCCCGGCCTCGCGGGCCTCGGCGGCGGGGATCGGGGCGCGGTCGATGAGCTCACGCACCCGGTCTTGGGGCAACCGCCGGCGTTCGGCCACGGCGGAAACGATCTGTTCATACGCGGACGCGGCGAGACGTTCGGTTGCCTCACGATGGGCATCGGTGAACTCGTTGCGCAAGAGACTGTCTGCCGCGTTCTTGTACTCGTGGCGTTGTGCGAACAGCGGCTCGACGTGGACACGGTCGAGGGCGCCGCGCACGAACACGCCGGTTGCCGCCGCGCCCATGAGGCCCACACTGCCCGACGGTTGCAACCACACTTCGCCGAATCCGGTGGCTACCACATAGGCCGTCGTTCCCCGCCCGAGCTCGCCGAACGTCTCGGCCCAGGCGATGGCGTCCTTGCCACTTGCCCGGAATCGCACCACAGCGTCGGACAGCTCCTGGGCCTGTGCCAGGGACATCGAAGGAGTACCCAGCTTGGCCAGTAATCCAACGACGTGGGGATCGTTGGCGGCCGTGGCGAGCCGGTCGACGAGGGTTCGTAGCACGAGGCGTCGTCTGGCCAGCACCCGTTCGATGGGATGGGAACCGACGTCCTCGACGAGTTCTCCGGTTAGGTCGAGGTCGAGCAGGATCGTCACGGTCGGACGCTACCGGTGTGAGGATCAGCTCGTCGAACAGCCGGTGCACAACTCCGCAACTCTGGACGATCCGAGGCGGGCAGGGCCGGCCGGCGCCATGCAACCGCCCGCCAGTCTTCCGTCCAGGACACCGGGCGGGTCGCGTCCGTTGTGAGGCGTTGACGATCCACGGATCCCGGATGGCCTGAGGGGCGCGTCGAGCCGCCTCCGTTTGCGGGTGTCCGTTCGGTTGGGAACGCCGGCATGGTCCGCGAAGGTCGGCGTCCTAAGAACTCAGGGGCTCATGGGGTCCCGGCCCGACTCTCACTCTTGGTCCCCTTCAGGGTCGGGCGCGCCTCGCCGTCGGCCCCGTCAGGTGTCGCCCAGGCATCGTCGAGGAAGTGAGCGATGGCGTCGGTGAGCCTCTTCGGCCGCAGCCGGAGTTCGAGTGGCGAGCGGGCCCGTACGAGTGTGGCGTTGGGCAACTGCGCAGCCAGGTTGACGGCGTCATTGAACGGATGGAGGAGGTCGTTGCTGTGAGCGAGCACCAACGCCGGAACGGCGATCCGGGAACGCTCCTCCTGCGTGGGAGACACAGGGCCGACGAGGATTCCGTGCAGGAGAGCGGCCATGCTGTCGGGTGGAAGCGACGCCGCATGTACGAAGCTGTTCAGGGAGCCGAAGCGTGTCGTGGGCACGCGCCGCAACGCCGCCGATGTCACCCGCAGCAGTGGCTGGGCGTAGTGCACGAGCAAGAGGAGCGGAACGAACAAGAGAGCAGCAGACGGCACGGCCCGTTCCAGGACCGGCATCTCGATGACGAGACCCCGGACCCGGTCTGGCTGCTGCGTAGCAGCGAACAGGCTCACGTTGGCCCCGAGCGACATGCCGCCCACCACGGCGTCATTGGCTCCGAGTTCATCCAGCAGGGCAAAGACCTGAGAGGCGTAGGTGTCCATCCGGTAGGCGGCGGCGTGGTGCGGCTTGTCGCTGCGGCCATGGCCGAGAAGGTCGAGCAGGACGACGCGGTTGCCTCGGGCGGCGAGGGCTTCAGCGATGCCTCGGTTGATCTCCGAGTCGATCAGCAAGCCGTGGAGGTACACGAGCAACCGGTCGCCTTCCCCGTAGCTGTCGTACACCAGACGGTCGCCCCCGTAAATGAACGAACTGCTCTGAAAGGTCACGGACCCCTCCCTCCCGATCTCTCCATCAGGCTGAACCTCACCCGGCCCAGCCCTGGGCCGGGCAACCGGCCCTGTGTCGATCATGCTGGGCCGAGACGTCCCCGGACGCCAGAGCCGAAGGTCACGAGGGGCCTTGCGCGGATGCCGCTGGCCCTGTGCCGGGACGACGTGGAGCCTTGAGCGGCCCTACGTGAGCAAGTCTCCGCTATCCCTCCAGGTAGGGCTCGAAGGGGCCTCCTGCTGAGGTATCGCTGGGGGACGTGGTTGCTCGTGAGGCCGCTTCGATGGCGATGGCGAGGTCGGCGACGATCTGCTCCAGGGCGATCACCTCGGCTACGACGTATTCCAAGACGGCTCCGACTTGAGCGGGATCGGCGGGGTCCAGGGCCATGCCGGTTGCTCCTGTCCCTGCCAACCGGTGGCCCACCTCGGATTTCTCGTGAGCTTGGTTCAGTCGCCCCGCTACCACCTGGGTCAGCGCCTTGCCGCCTTCTTGGGTCATGGGACGGAGCCTAGAACTGGCTTCCTGGACCCTGCTCTGTCACGGCACGCATATCCCATAGGCGATGGGAGCCCTAGAAGCCGCCGTCCCATGCCACGACCGTGGGGAGACGAGCGAGGGGCTCGGGAACCTGGCCGAGATCCAGCTGGCCCAGGCCGATTTTGACCAGCACCTGGGCTGTGTCACGCCGGGCGGCGATTGCCGAGCGGCTCCCGAGCCGGGATCTGGGACGAAAGTCTCTACCTGGGCACGCACCTGAGGATCACGCTGGTTCCTGAGCGGCTCCTCGGCCGCGATCAGGAAGGTGCCTATGCGGAGTGGCCGCAATCCCCTGGGCTCGGACCTCGCCTGTCGATGGAAGCATCTGGGTCTGCGCGCGGAAGGCGAACACTCCCGACCGCGGGTCCTCGTTGAGGAATCCGAGGTGGCCAAGGCGTACGCGACCTGGCGCCTTCTGGACAACAACGGATGCGAGGCGTCGTGGTGCCGGGGGCCGAGAGCCCTCGGCACCCGCCCGTGCCCGCTGGTGGTATCGGGGCGATGTGAGTTGGTGGAGCGCGCCGACGTGGTGGTCTCGTCGCTCGGACTGGACCGCGACTCGTCCCGGATGGTCGTGGCGGCCCTCATGCGCCTACATCCGGAGACACCGGTGGTCGTACAGGCTTCCCGGCAGATGTTGGCACGGTGGGCGCCCATGTTCGAGGCGCATGGGGGGCCCATGCCAATACCCGCAAACAGACGAACGCTGCTCGCCTCGGTCCAATCCGCCCTCCTCCCAGGCGCACCCCCGGCATGTCACTGACCACTGCCATCGTGGGTCACGGATACGACACAGGTTTCGGACGTACCCTGTCCTGGAAGTTGGGAGGTGGGCCGTGGCGAAGGCCAGCTGTCGTGACTGCGGTGAGCCATTTCCCCACGTCGGACGATTCAGGTGGTTATGGCGGCGCCTCCTGATGAGAGGACTTTCCTGCGAACGCTGCTGTGCCGACTTCGAACGAGAATGGTTGCAGCCCTTGTGATCGGTCCGGCGCGGCGACACCGACTCCCGGGGAACCACAACGCATAGGTCTCGTGGTGATGTCCGACCTCACGGCACGAGAGCGGGGTACGGCCTCTTTCCCGGCGTTCGACTTGGGTGTGGATTTCGGCTGATCCGCGGCTGGTTCCGCTCTTCGATGAGCTCAACGCACGCCATTTGATGCGTCGGCAGGGATCAATCGGAGTGGAGTCGCCAGCCCCATCGCACCACGCGCACGACTTCTGCGCATCCCGCACGCGACGGCCGATTCACGTTGAGGCCGCAATTTTCCGCCCTGACCCTGCCGGGACACGAAGGCGGCCAAGTGGGGCCACGGACCGGGTAAGGGTGAAGCTGTCCGGGCCCCACCAGCCCACCGAGCACCCCACCACAAGGGGATAAGGGAGGGCACTCCGATGGATGGTATGCCCCCCTCCGTGAAGGGAATATGAAGCGACCCCAAAGGCGGGTCCGACCTTTCCCGGCATGGGCACCCTCCCTGCCCAGGACTTGCTCAGGCAACCAGAGGCCATCGTGAAGGGAGAGGTCACCTTCATGACTTCGTAATGGCCGATGGACCAGCATCACGGTTGTGTCCCCTGAGACGTTGCTTCGCAAGGGAGGTGAGGTGCGAATGTTCGGGGATATTGTCGAGACGAACCCGAGGCGCTGGACTTCGCTCATGATCCCCGGGCCCCATCACCGCAATATGTGGACCGCCCTGGGTGTGGTGTTGGTCTCGATCGGCCTGGGGGGCCTCGTAGCACTACGAGTGGGCGCGACCCTGGTGAGTCATCCTGTGCACCTGGTCAGCACCGAGAAGTTCTGTGCTGCGGTGACGGGCATAGGGGGCGCGATCCTCGTGGCTCTCCTCCCTGTCTTCCTCCGTCTGCGACGGGTGAAGCGCAAGATCGCCGAAATCACGGCCGAAGGCACCATCTTGTTGAGGGACGCAAAGCTGATTCCCGACGACGATGAGCTCGGAGTCGACGAACTTGCCGACCGGTTCAACAGTTGGCGAATCGACGCCGCGGAGTGGTTGAGGAAACACGACTACCCATCGGCGATCCATTTCGAGAACGAAGCCGGGTTGGTCACAGTCCAAGAGCTGCACGGAACCAGGGGTGCAAGCTGGTGCCAATGCGAGATCGACGTTCGACTTGGGCGTCTTGCAGAACTCTCGAGCGGCCGATAACGGCCCAATCCCTGGGCTGTGCCGTGGAGAGCAATCGATTGGCAACTTGCCGTTTCGCGCAAGACCGGTTTCACGCTGAACATCGGGACTCTTGAGAGAGATCGTCGAATCACCGATGCGGCGGCGACCATCACCCAAGCGTGTCGGCGCCGTTGTGGTTGTCGCCCTTGTCATCCTCGTTGCCATCATCGCCGCGACACCGACCGCCCTCACATCGCTTGCGGCGACCAAGGCGTCGGGCCCCTCGGGACAGCTCATGCCGTCCCGGGCACCGCGCGGCTACCACGCCGTGGTGGCACAGGACTTCGCCGGCACCACGGTGCCGTCGGGTTGGCACCCCTACCAGGGCCAGGCGGGCACCG
>JARLGQ010000226.1 GCA_031292675.1 Acidimicrobiales bacterium | reverse complement strand
GGCGTTCACGGCGAAGGCCCGGTCGGGGTCACCCTCGCACGCGTCCACCGCCGTCCAGGCCCCGGCGTGGACCACCACGTGGGGACGCAGTCCCTCCACGACCCCGAGGACGGCATCGCGGTCAGAGACGTCGAGACGGGCGTGGTCGGCAGCGATCACGTCGCAGCCCGGCCTGGTACCGAGACGGCCCGTGGCGGGGTCGCCGGCCCGGCCGCCGGTGGGCACGCGCCCCGCGAGGGCGTCGACGACGTCCCTGCCGAGCTGGCCGCCCGCGCCGGTGACGAGCACCCTCACGGCCCGGGTGCCGCCCACCCG
Source organism: Acidimicrobiales bacterium (assembly GCA_031292675.1). Classification (GTDB taxonomy): domain Bacteria; phylum Actinomycetota; class Acidimicrobiia; order Acidimicrobiales; family UBA8190; genus Chersky-840. The sequence goes on along the minus strand of JARLGQ010000226.1, from coordinate 4,197 downwards.
CTAGCGCGTGGCGGGCGAGTCCGGGGGGGCGTCACCCCACGAGGACTCGACCACCGGAGCGCGGTCCATGAGCGGCTCCCACCAGCCCCGGTGGTCCGCGTACCACCGCACCGTGTCGGCGAGCCCCTCCTCGAAGCCGATGGTGGGGGCCCAGTCGAGCTCCTTGGTGATCTTGGTGCAGTCGAGGAGGTAGCGCCGGTCGTGGCCGGGGCGGTCCGGGACGATCTTCTTGAGCGAATCGGGCTTGCCCAGCGTCGCCAGCACGGCGTCGGCGATCTCCTCGATGCTCGCCTCGACCCCGCTGCCCACGTGGTAGGTCTCGCCGATCCGGCCCCGCTCGAGGACGGCCTCGATGGCCCGGCAGTGGTCGATCACGTGCAGCCACTCGCGTTGGTTGCGCGTCGACTCGTACAGCGGGAGCGGACGGTCGTCGAGGGCGTGCGCGCAGAACAGCGGGATCACCTTCTCGGGGAACTGGTACGGGCCGTAGTTGTTGGAGCAGTTGGTGATGGTCGCGGCCAGCCCGTAGGTCTCGACGTAGGCCCGCACGGCGTGGTCGGCCCCCGCCTTCGAGGCGTTGTAGGGGGTACGGGGACGGTAGGGGTGCTCCTCGGTGAAGGCGTCGTCGGAGTCGAGGGCGAGGTCGCCGTAGACCTCGCAGGTCGAGATGTGGTGGAAGCGGGTCACCCCGCTGTGGCGGGAGGCCTCGAGCATGGTCTGGGTCCCGAGCACGTTGGTGCGGAAGAAGCGGCCCGGATCGAGCACGGCCAGGCTGTTGTGGGACTCCGCCGCGAAGTGGACCACGGTGTCGATGCCGTGCCCCCGCAGGGTCTCGAGGGCCACATCCGCGTCGCACACGTCACCGTGGACGAAGGTGATCCGGTCCTCGACGTCGACCAGGTTGGGCCGGTTCCCCGCGTAGGTGAGGGCGTCGTAGGCGACCACGGTGTCGTCGGGGTGCTGTTCCACCCAGTAGCGGACGAAATTGGAGCCGATGAAGCCTGCACCTCCGGTGACGAGCACTTTCATAGTGGAGCAATCGTAGACGGGTGCCACCGGGCCTCGGGCGAGACACCCGGGGCCCTCAGCCCGGATCGCGCAGGTGCACCACGTCGCCCGCGGCCACGGTCCTGAAGCACGCTCCCACGTCCACGACCAGGTGGCCCTCGAGCGTGATGTCCGTCGCCGTGCCTGTGAAGGCCTCCCCGGCCAGTGAGACGCGCACCGTCTTCCCGACGGTGCCGCACCGGCGGCGGTACTCCCCCGCCAACCGGCGCCGGCCCTCACGATCGCCCAGGTCGACGAGCCGTCCCTCGAGCCCGGTGAGCACCAGTCCGAGGACGGCGAGCGGATCGTGCTCGACGCCGGTCTCGCGCCAGAGCGACGTGGCCGCCGCCGCAACCTCGTCGGGCCCTTCGCCGGGAGACCTCTCCGGCGCGGTGTCCGGAGGCGGCCACCGGACGTTGAGCCCGAGCCCCACCACCACCGCCGGCCCGAGAGGGGATCCGGCCGGGCTCGCCTCGGCCGGGATCGCCTCGGCCAGGATGCCCCCCAGCTTGCGACCCCCCACCATGAGGTCGTTGGGCCACTTGAGCTCGGGCGTCACCCCGGCGCCGCGCCCGCATGCGTCGGCCGCCGCCAGCGCCACCGCCACCGTGCACAGGTGGAGCTCCTCGACGGCGAGGACGGGACGCAGCAGCACCGAGGCCAACAGGTTGGAGCCCGGCGGCGCCTCCCAGCGACGCCCGAGGCGGCCCCGGCCCGCGCTCTGGTAGTCGGCGACCGCCACCGCGCCCTCGGGAGCACCGGCACGGGCCAGGTCGAGCAGGTACCGGTTGGTGGAGTCGAGCTCGGCGAAACGGCGGACGGTCCCGAAGCGGGTGTCGGCGGGGCCGGCCAGCCCCGTGAACGACCACCCGCCGGACATGGCACCCACCCTACGGCCCGTGCCAGTGTGGTGGTCCCTCCCCGGAAAGGCCCTCTCCCAGAAAGGCGCTGCGTGCTCCAGAAGGTCCTGATCGCCAACCGCGCCGAGATCGCCGTGCGGGTCATCCGCACCTGCCGCGAGCTGGGAATCGCCACGGTGGCGGTGTACTCCGAGCTCGACCGCGACGCGCTCCACGTCCGTCTCGCCGACGAGGCCTACCCGCTCGGGGGCCAGAGCGCGGCCGAGAGCTACCTGAACACGGCGGCCATCCTCGACGCCCTGGAGCGCAGCGGCGCGGACGGCGTCCACCCCGGCTACGGCTTCTTCTCCGAGAACGCCGACTTCGCCCGGGCCATCTCCTCCACCGGCGTCACCTTCATCGGGCCGCCCCCCGAGGCCATCGAGATCATGGGGGACAAGATCAGCTCGCGCCGGGCCGCCGAAGCGGCCGGCGTGTCGGGGGTGCCGGGCCGGACCGAGCCCATCACCGACCCGCAGCAGGTTGCCGAGTTCGGCGCCGCGGTGGGCTGGCCCGTCGCCATCAAGGCCGCCTACGGCGGGGGCGGGCGGGGCATGAAGGTCGTCTCCTCTCCCGAAGAGGTGGCCGAGGCCGTGGAGTCCGCCCAGCGCGAGGCGCAGTCCTACTTCGGCCGGCCCGAGATCTACGTGGAGCGCTACCTCGAGTGGCCCCGCCACATCGAGATGCAGGTCCTCGCCGACGCGCACGGCCGGGCCCTGTGGCTCGGCGAGCGTGACTGCTCCCCCCAGCGCCGGCACCAGAAGCTGATCGAGGAGAGCCCCGCCGCGGAGTTCCCCGACGAGGTGCGCCAGGCCATGGGCGAGGCGGCGGTGACCGTGGCCAAGGCGTGCGGCTACGTGAACGCCGGCACCGTGGAGTTCCTCTACGAAGGCGGCGAGTTCTTCTTCCTTGAGATGAACACCCGCCTGCAGGTGGAGCATCCCGTCACCGAGATGGTCACGGGGCTCGACCTGGTGGAGTGGCAGCTGCGGGTGGCCTCGGGCGAGCCCATCGGCTTCACCCAGGACGAGGTGCGCCGCGACGGCCACGCCATCGAGGTCCGGATCAACGCCGAGGACCCCGCCGGGGGCCGCTTCGTCCCCTCCCCCGGCACCATCTCGGCCTTCCGTGTGCCGGGCGGACCCGGGGTGCGGCTCGACACCGGGTACGAGGCGGGCGACACGGTGAGCCAGTACTACGACAATCTCGTCGCCAAGCTGATCGTGTGGGGCACCGACCGCGAGGCGGCCCGGCGTCGCATGCTGCGGGCCCTCGACGAGACGGGGATCACCGGCATCGCCACCACGATCCCCGCCGACGTGGCCATCCTGACGCACCCCGACTTCATCGCGGGCCGCCACTCGACGCGGTGGGTGGAGGACCGCCTCGACCTGTCGGGGCTCGTCACCACGCCGGCGGACGCGGCCGAGGCGCCCGAGGGCAACGAACCCCGCGTCCTGCGCGAGGTGACCGCCGAGGTCGACGGCCGCCGCTACCAGGTGCGCCTGTGGGTTCCCGAGGTCTCCGCGGGCGGCGGCTCCCGGGGCACCCGGCCACACAAGCCGAGGGCGACGGTGGCGGGGTCGGGATCGGGGACGGTGAGCGTCCCCATGCAGGGCACCATCGTCAAGGTCCTGGTGAGCCCGGGGGACGCCGTCGACGTCGGCCAGACCGTGTGCGTGCTCGAGGCCATGAAGATGGAGAACGCCATCACCGCCGAGAAGGCCGGCACCGTGAAAGAGGTCAAGGTGGCGTCGGGCGACTCGGTCGGGCCCGGCGACGTGATCGCCGTCATCGAATGACCGCTGCGGCCAAGAACGCGGCGCGACAGCGCGCCGAGCATCTCCAACCCGCACTGGTGGGGCTGAGTCGTGCCATCCACGACGAGCCCGAGCTGTGCTTCGAGGAGGTCCGCGCCGCGCAGCGGGTGGGCGACATGCTCGACGAAGCCGGCTTCGACGTCGAACGCGGCGCGTACGGCCTTCCCACCGCGGTGCAGGCTCGGGTGGGGTCGGGCCCGCTGTCGGTCGTCATCTGCGCCGAGTACGACGCGCTGCCCGCCATCGGCCACGCCTGTGGGCACAACCTGATCGCGGCCGCATCACTGGGGGCGGGCGTGGCCCTGGCCGGCGTCGCCGACGACATCGGGCTCACCGTGACCGTCCTGGGCACGCCGGCCGAGGAGGGTGGTGGCGGCAAGGTGCTGCTCCTCGAGCGCGGCGCCTTCGACGGCGCCCACTTCGCCATGATG
>JARLGQ010000225.1 GCA_031292675.1 Acidimicrobiales bacterium | reverse complement strand
GGCTGATGGCGGTCCCCCCGGGGGCCCTGGCGGTGGGGATACCCGCCACGGTGAGGCTCGGAGCCTCGAGGATCCACGGCATCAGGGCCGCCGCCGCCGAGTACGTGACCAACGGACGCCGGTACCGGGACGAGCTCCGGAGACTGACCTGAAACCCTCGACCTCACCCTGTAGTTGAGGTCGAGGAATCACCGGGAATACCTGCTCAGGGGGAGGCATCCCGGAGCCCTCTCGACCCGGTACGCACCCTGGCCGGTCGGCGGAGCGGGCCACCTCCCGCCTGACGGGTTTTCTCCTTGTGGCACAAGTGACTTCTGGGGATTCACGGCCCCATCCACGAACCGTGGCGGGGGACCGGGCGACGGTGCTCCGGTCCACCAGCGGTGACAGATTCGTAACTACCCTGTTGTGACACGGCGGGGTAGGATGAACCTGCACCTGAGGTGGAGGAGGACCCCGATGGTCGACAGAGTGTCGAAGACCGCGCAGCTTCCCGGCATGTCGGACCCGGCACAGAATGCGGACGGCTTTCGCGGACCACAGGTCTGCACGCTCATCGGGATCACGTACCGCCAGCTCGACTACTGGGCGCGCACCGGGCTGTTGCGACCTTCGATCGCGGACGCACGCGGCAGCGGCTCCCAGCGCGTCTACTCCTACACCGACGTCGTCGAGCTCAAGGTCATCAAGCAGCTTCTCGACGCCGGCATCTCGTTGCAACGAGCGCGCCGCGCCGTCGAGTGCCTGCGCGACGGACTCGGCGCGGACCTGGCATCTTCCAATCTCGTTCTGGTCGGTTCCGACTCGGTGCTCGCTCACAGCGACGGCGAGGTGGTCGACCTTCTCAAGGGCGGCCAGGGCGTGCTGAACATCGTCCCGCTCTCGGGCGTGCTCGAAGAGCTGGACGCCGCCATCTTGCAGATCGAACACAAGGGGAAACGGGTCGTTGCGCCTCCGCCGGCGCGTCTGGGGACGGCCGCCAGGGAGGCTCGGGGCTGACCGTGGCCGCACCCGAGGTGGCGCGGGAGTCGACGAAGGTTGTCTTCGCCCACGACTCCGAACGGCACTTCGCGGAGCTCCTCGACTTCTACGACGTGCGGTGGGAGTACGAGCCCGTCGAGTTCGTACTGGAATGGCACGCCGACGGCTCGTCTCGGGTGGCCTTCCGACCTGACTTCTATCTCCCCGATCACGGGTGCTTCATCGAGCTCACGACCCTCAGTCAGAAGTTGGTGACCCGCAAGAACGCCAAGGTGCGCCGGTTGCGTGAGCTGCATCCGGGAGTGGAGGTCAAGCTCCTCTACCAGCGCGATTATCAGGCGCTGCTGGCCAAGTACCGCTTTACCCAGCCCTCCTCGCCTGCCGCCTAGTCTGACGGCGTGGCGCCCTCCGAAACGGCCTCGACCTCAGCCGACGCGCCCGCAGGGGTCGGAGTGGCCGCGCAAGCCGGTGTCAACCGCTCGCCCCTCGAGGACGAACACCGGGCCCTCGGCGCCAAGCTGGTGTCCTTCGGCGGCTGGCTCATGCCCCTCGCGTACGGATCGGGCACGCTGGCGGAGCACATGGCGTGCCGCACCGATTCGGTCGTCTTCGACGTGAGCCATCTGGGCACGGTGCGCGTGGGGGGAGTGGGCGCCTTCGACCTCCTGCAGCGTGAGCTCACCAACGACCTCCGCAAGGTGGCCCCTGGGCGCGCCCAGTACACCCACCTCCTCGACGAGGCGGACGGCTCGGTCGTCGACGACATCATCGTGTGGTGGCTCGCCGACGACGTCTTCGACGTCATGCCCAACGCGTCGAACACGTTCCGGGTGCGCGACGCCATCGGAGGCGAGGACACCACCGCGGCGCGCGCCGTGCTCGCCGTGCAGGGCCCCGAGGCGCGCCGCCGGCTCGCCACCGTGTCCCCGGATGCCGCCGCGGTCGCCCGGTTCCAGGTCCGGCGCTTTTCCTGGAACGGCGTCGACTGCGTGGCGGCGGGGACCGGCTACACCGGCGAGGACGGGGTCGAGTGCGCCGTGCCGGTGGAAGCCGCCACCGCCTTCTGGCGGGCGCTGCTCGACGCCGGCATCCCGCCCGCCGGCCTCGGGGCGCGCGACACGCTCCGTCTCGAGGCCGGGTTGCCCTTGCACGGCCATGAGCTCGGCCCCGGCATCACGCCCCTCCAGGCCGGCCTGGCGTGGGTGGTGGGTTGGGACAAAGGGGTTTTCCGGGGGCGGGGCCCCCTCGAGCGCGAGCGGGCCCGTGGCCCGCGCCGCAGACTTCGTGGGCTCGTCACCGAAGGACGGCAACCGCCGCGCGACGGCGCCACCGTCCTTGCCGCGGACACCGCCATCGGCACGGTGACGAGCGGCAACTTCTCACCCGTGCTCGGCCGGGGGATCGCCATGGCCTTCGTCGACACCGACCACGACGTCGCCGTCGACGGGGGGCTCGACATCGACGTGCGTGGGCGGCACATCGCCGCGCACGTCGTCGACCTCCCGTTCGTGCGCGCCGGGGAGGGTCGCACCGGCCGCGGGGGGACGTAGTGAGCGGGTACACGCCGCACACCGACGCCGACATCACCTCGATGTTGGGCTTCCTCGGCCTCTCGTCGCTCGACGAGCTGTTCGACGTGGTGCCCGCCGCCCTGCGCCTCGCCGGAGGCCTGGACCTGCCGGTGGGGGTGCCCGAGCCCGACGTCTTCGCCCACATGCAGGACCTGGCGGCCGCCAACCGGCCCTGTGGACGCGACCTGGTGTGCTTCGCGGGCGCGGGTGCCTACGACCACGAGGTCCCCCCGGTGACCCGGGCTCTGGCATCACGCTCGGAGTTCGTGACCTCCTACACCCCCTATCAACCCGAGGTCGCCCAAGGGGTTCTGCAGGCCGTGTTCGAGTTCCAGACCCTCGTCGCCCGGCTCTCGGGCCTGGCGGTCTCCAATGCCTCGCTGTACGACGGAGCGGCGTCCCTGGTGGAGGCGGTCAACCTCGCCTACGGAGCCACGGGCCGCCAGGACGTGTGGGTGTCGCACGGCGTGAACCCGACGTGGCGCGACGTCCTCATGACGTTCGCGGCGGGCACCGGGCACCGCGTCCATGACGTGCCGCTGGCCGGCGGCTCGACGGACTGGGCGGCGACGGCGTTCAACGGCGCCGACGACCCGCCCGGGGCCGTCGTGGTCGCGTATCCCAACTATCTCGGGTGCCTCGAGGACCTCGGCGAGGCCCGCGCCCTGTGCGACCGCACCGGCGCTCTTCTGGTGGTGGCGTTCGACCCCATCTGCGCCGGGATCCTGCGGTCGCCCGGTGACTGGGGCGCCGACGTGGTGGTGGGGGAGGGGCAGGCCCTGGGCATGCCCTTGAGTTTCGGAGGGCCGTACCTGGGGTTGTTCGCGTGCACGATGGACCATGTGCGACGTCTGCCCGGGCGGCTGGTGGGCGAGACCGTCGACGCCGAGGGGCGCCGCGCCTACGTGACGACGCTGCGCGCCCGGGAGCAGGACATCCGGCGCGAGAAGGCCACCTCCAACGTCTGCACCAACCAGACGCTCATGGCCGTGACCGCGGCCATCCAGCTGGGATGGCTGGGGACCACGGGCATGGCCGAGGTGGCGCTGCGCTCGGCGCGCGGGGCGCGCTACTGCCGTGACGGGCTCCTGGGCGTGGCTGGGGTCGAGTCGCTCACGACCGCTCCCGTGCTGCGCGAGTTCGCCCTGCAACTGCCCGTCGACGCCGAGATGGTGGTGGAACGGCTGGCGGACGAGGGCTTCCTGGCCGGCGTGGCGCTCGATCCGAGCTACGCGCGGGGCCGCACCGACGGGCTCCTGGTGGCGGTGACCGAGCGCCGCACCCGGGCGGAGATCGACGCCTTCGTGTCCACCTTCGAAAAGGCGGTGCGGTGATGGTCGACGACCTCGTTCCCGCCCCCGCGGCGGGCGGGCGGGCCGCCAGTGCGCCCCTGCTCGGACGCGACACCGAGCCCACCCTCTTCGAGCTGTCGGAGCCGGGGCGCAGCTCGTGGCAACTGCGCACCACCGGCGTCCCCGAGATCCCTCTCGACGAGCTCGTTCCCGAACGGCATCGCCGGCGCCTCCCTTTGGATCTCGCCGAGGTGTCCGAACGCGATCTCGTCGGGCACTTCACCCGTCTGAGCCACCGCCAGTTCTCGGTCGATCTGGGCGCCTACCCCTTGGGCTCGTGCACCATGAAGTACAACCCCAAGATCTGCGACGCGGTGGCCCTGCTCCCTGGACTGGCCGATGTCCATCCCGCGGCACCCAGCAATTGCGTCCAGGGATGGCTCGAGCTCCTCGTCGAGCTCGAGGT
>JARLGQ010000224.1 GCA_031292675.1 Acidimicrobiales bacterium | reverse complement strand
GTTCCGGATCGACGTGTGCAACATCATCGTGAAGGACGCCCGGCTCAGGGACAACCCGCCTGCCACCGCGGACGACGACTTCGACGCACAGCTGTTCGGACAGCGGCCGGTCTTCAACGGCAACCGGCCCGAGGTGCACGACGTCATCAGGCGATGGAGACGGCTGGCCGAGTCCTACGACGCGCCCCGCGTGCTCGTCGGGGAGACCCCGGTGAAGATCGACAAGCTCGTCGAATACTACGGTGACGGCAGTGACGAGCTGAATCTCGCCTTCAACTTTCCCTTCATCACCGCCCCGTTGGATGCCGGTGCGATGCGACAGGTCGTCGAGGACACAGAAGCGCAGCTGCCTCCCGGCGCGTGGCCGGCGTGGACGGGCTCGAACCACGACATGTCGCGTTTCGCCTCGAGATGGGCCGGCGGTGACGAGGACAAGGCGCGACTGGCCCTCCTCATGCTGCTGTGCCTGCGAGGGACCCCCGTCCTGTACCAAGGTGACGAGATCGGCCTCTGCGACTCCCCCGTGGACAAGGACGACCTACGCGATCCTCTGGGTGTCCGCTACTGGCCCGCGTACGCGGGGCGTGACGCCATGCGCACCCCCATGCCGTGGCGAGAAGGCCCCGGGGGAGGCTTCACCGAGCCCGGGACGCGACCATGGCTGCCCCTGGGACCGACTGCGAGGTGCAACGTGGAACAGCAACGGTCCGACCCCGGATCGATGCTCGTCCTGACTCGCGATCTGATCGCGCTGCGCAGAACGCATCCGGAGCTGCAAACGGGTCGCTACGAGACCGTGTCGGCTCCCGACGGGGTCTGGGCTTGGCGCCGAGGTGATGGCGTGGCGGTCGCGCTCAACATGAGTGACCGTGTCGTCGATCTCGACGGCACGGCGGGCCGTGTCTGCATCAGCACCCATCGAGCCGGGGACGGGCGGGCTTTCGACGACCGGCTGACGCTCCGAGGGTGGGAGGGGGTTGTGGCCGAGATCAGCCCTTAGGGCGGAGGCGGCGTCGAGGCAACCGCTCTCTGCCCCGTCCCACGCTCCGGGGACCGGGCCGGAGAGGGGGGTCCCCTGACCCTGGGCTGCTGCGGCTCACGGGTGCACCATCCCCGAAAGTGCAACTCGGCAGCATTAAATTCCCGCGCATGGCCAAGCAGCGCATGTCCTTGAGCGGGTCGGCATCCTGGTTCGACCCCTCCCAGGTCTTCGCCGACACCCAGAGAGTCGACCTGTTCAACGACCCTCCGTGGCACGCGGTCCCGGACCCGGCCCCGAGGCGGGCGATCGCCGTGGAAGAGCGCGGTCCGTCGTGGTGGGCGATGGCCAAGACCGCCGTGGTCAGCCGGGTCCCCATCAAGCGTGGGCAACACAGCCACTAGGTGCTCGTGACGACTCCCAGGCCGGAGCTCGTCATCCGGCCAGGCTCTAAACCGCTCCGAGCGAGGCGCTGAGGTAGGTGGTCCCCGACTCGATCAGGGCGACGTCCTGGTCGAAGGGTTTGGATCGGGAGCCGCTGTCGTGGCCCGGTGGAACTGATAGCAGGCGCGGATTTGGCGGCGCGATGTAGCCGACGGCAGGGCCACCTAGCTCTGGACGGAACCGGCCGCGCTGTCCAGCAGAGTCGTTCCGGTTGTGATCAACGCCGACCCCTGGCTGAAGATGGGGGGGATGGACACCGCAGCCCCGGCACCACCGGTGATCCCGACGCTGCCGATGATGCACTCGGAAGCACCTTCGCTGAGGTCACCCAGTGCGCTGGCCCACTCGGACTGGGTAGTGGCGTCGGGGATCGATGGCAGCGTCATGGCGTGGCCGGCATCGGTGAACAGCTGTTTCCAAGAGGGGATCAGGGTGGAATAGCTGCTCGGAGCGGTGGAATTGAGTGCCTGGTTGAGCTTCTCGATGTCTGTCTGCAATGTGGTGAAGACGGTCCCGTACGACAGGTACCACGCCTGGTCGGCCTGACCAACGGACGTGGTCGTCGTCACCGGGGGAAGCGTGGTCGCGGGCGCGATCGGTTGTGACGAAGTGGGTACGGGATGCGTAGAGGGTGGGGTCGCTTGCGCTCCAGGAGGCCGGGCCGCGCTGGCAGCGCTGGTGCTCGGGGCCTTCGTCTGCGCAGGTGCGGTCGTCACGGGTGCTGTCGTCACGGGTGCCGTCGGCTGCGTGGTCGTCGATCGCGGGAGCGCCTGCAGAGCGCGCTCGATCGGGCTCTCGGTGGTGGTGGTGGGCTGGGCTCGCAGGGCGTGTTCGATCGGGCTCTCGGTAGTGCTGGGCGGAAGGTTCAGGACCACGTGTCCCGGCGGCTTCGGCGTCGAAGTGGTCGGGGAAACCCCGCTGCGACCGACGCCGGCGACCCCGAGCAGGCCGACCACGACTCCGGCCGCGATCAACGACACCGCTGCCGTCACCCATGGCTTGGCTGGGCCCTTGCTTGGCTGTGGGCCACTCGAGTGGCCGTCGGCACGCGCAGTGGCAACCCGGTTCGGCGACTGCTCGACCGGAGCTCCGTGAGGTTCACCCGTCTCGCGCCCGGGTCCGTCCGCACCCTCAGAAGGGACCTCGACCGTGGAGATCGCGTCGAAAGAACCCACCCCGTCGTCCCGGACCAGCGGGGTTGGCTCCCCTTGGGCAAAGAGCCGCTCCTCGTGAATTCCGTACGGGTCGGGCCGCCAGCCGTCAGGATCCATTCCCCCCCTGCCACCTTCGAAGGCCCGCATCACCAAACTGCGACCGATCTTGGTTGAGGAATCCTATCCCGCTGCCACGACTATGGGAAAACGGTCCGGGATCAGGCGCGGATGGAGCCGTAGACGCAGCTCCAGAAGTCCACGATTTCTCGGGCGCTTCAGGAGCGGTCGTCACCCGCTGGGGTGAACAAGATGCCCGTGATGGCGCGTCCGGTGTCGGGGCCGGCCCCGGCCATGACGTCGTGCAGTCGCCGGAGCCCCGCTTCGGACAACCCGCGACCCGACACATCACACCACTCTTTCCGGTCTTCGGGTATTGGCTCTGGCGTGCCCTCCGGCGAACGACAAGGCCCCGACGGTCGCGTCGCCCGGTGACCTCGAGCGTCTCCGGGGGAGCCGAGTGTGCGACTCGGTGCCTTCCTCGGTCGCAAGACTGAGAGCCGCGTCGGGGCCGGCCCCGGCGCGATGGGGCACGCCGCGCCCGTCTCGCCAGGTTGTCCCCCATGCCGGTCTCGGGCCCGGCGCGACGGGCATACTGCCGAAAGCCGTCCCGCACCGCACTGGGCAAGGAGAATCACAGGATGCGTGATGTCGTGAAGCCGTGGGCGCGTCGACGGCGAGCGGAGACCATCCATTGAACGAGGGACCGCGCCTCGGGCGCCTGTCCTCGCTGTCTCGTCGGCTGGATAGCCCCCGTTGGGCAGGCGCTCTTGCCGGCATGGCAGCGTGCCTCGTGGCCGCGGCGAGGATCGTGGTCGCGGGCCACGGCAAGGTCTCTTCGTTCATCGTCGTCGGTGCCGATCACGTCCGGGGTCGGATTCCCGCAGGCATCGCTGTGGTGTCCGGCCACGGCTACGACGGTCAGTTCTACTACCGGATCGCCCTGGGGCCCTTGAACTTCAGCCGCACCGCATACGGGATCCGGATGGACACGCTGAGTCGATTCGAGCGCATCAGTTATCCGGTATTCGCCTGGCTGGTGGGAGGAGGGCAGAAGCAGGTCGTGCCCTGGTCCCTCGTGCTCGTGAACGTCGTCGGCTTGGCGTGCTTGGGCGCGCTCGGGTCGCTGATGGCCCGGGACGCACTGCGTCACGCATGTTGGGGTCTGCTGCTGCCGGGCTACTTCGGGTTCGTTTGGGTGCTGTCTCGCGATCTGGCCGAGGTCGTGACCGCCACCTTCGTCGTGGCCGGGGTCCTGGCGTTGCGCCACAACCGGTACGTCCTTGCCGCGGGCGCGTTCAGCGTTTCCGTCTTGAGCCGTGAGACCGCACTGCTCGTGATCGCCCTGGTTGCGCTCGAACGACCTCTCCTCTCGATCAGCGCGTGGCTACGAGCAAGACTTGCCGGATCCGGGCCTCAGGTCCGATCGACGCCAGCTGCGAAGGGGACCGCGCCCACATTCTCTTGGCTGACGCCCGCTGTGGTGTTCGTCGCGTGGCAGATCGTCGTGCGCGTGGCGACCGGGGCATGGCCCCTTCTCACCTCGGGCCAGAAGAACGTGAACATCCCCTTGGCCGGATTCGTCGAGGGATTTCGGCACTATGTGGGGCGCCTGCCGTCGACAGCGGCGCTGCTGTGGTTCGCGGAGCTGTTCATCCTCGCCGTCGTCGTCACCTGCGCGGCGCGGGCCCTTCCAACGACAACCGCACGGCTCTACGAACAAGTGGCGTGGATGGTGTACGGAATCGTCGACCTGTCACTGGCGCCGGGAATCTGGCTGGGTGACGTGGGCTTTCGGAGCCTCGATGACCTCTACGTGTTCAGTTGCATCATCCTCTTGTCGTCGCGGCGGCGATTGACCGTCCCGGCGGTGCTCGTCGCCGGAAGCTGGGTGGTCGTCGTGATCGAATTGGTCAGGTTCATCTGACCGGTCCACGCCACCCGGGGGCTCAGGAGGCGCTCCCACCACCGAATCTGGCTCCGGTTCCGGCGCCCGACCCTCTCCCACCAAAGCCTCCACATCCGCTGGGCCCGGCCGGCCGGACCGACACGGATGTGGCGGTCAACGTGCCGCTCGGTGCCTTGGAACCGAACACGTTGACGCACCGGCCCAACACAACCGCAGAGTGCGAAGCCGACTCGACCTTGGTGTAGGTGGTCGCCGACGAGGTCGAGACCTCCACCTGTGCCGGCTTGGAGGAGCTGCCCACGCTCGATGCCCCCACCGAACCGACGATCCGTCCGGTGCCGACCAGCGTCACCGCGGAGCCTGAGACCGCAGTGACCTTGCCCGAGGTTGACGCCAGGGAGAAGCCACCGCCGCCGAAGCCACCACCGCCGCCGAAGCCACCACCACCACCACCGAAGCGCCCGTTACCCCTGCCGCCAAAGCCCGTGCTCCCGGTGAAGGGGCACGGGGAGCCGGCGCCGCTGATCACGACCGAGCGCGCCGCCACTGGGCCCGCGGCCGAGCCGTTTGTCGGTGGAGTCCCCGTCACGGCGACGCAGCCGCCCACGGTGACGTCCTGCGCCGTGGCGGACACCGTTTGGGAGTAGGTGGTGGACGAGGTGAGTTGCAACGTGGCTGTACCCGAGAACTGGCTCGCCACGCTCATCGACGATCCCGACACGGCGGTCACCGATCCAGAAGCCACCGGCCGAGCGCTCGGCACAGTCGTCGAAGTCGCCGAGGGACCTGAGGTGGCCGACCCCGACGCGCTTGAACAGGCAGTGGCGAGCAAGCCCAGGGCCCCGACGAGCACCACGCTCCGCCGGGCGAGTCGACCTCGCCCCGACCCTTCACGCCATGAAGACCGATCCGTCACGACGCCTCCTGTTCTCACCCTCTGGTCATCCTCAGGGCATGTCAGGCGGTTGCCTTCTTCGAATACAAACCCCGGTACAAGAACTAACGGATCTTGCTTTCGATTTGCTGAGAATCTTCCCCTCACAAGGAGCGGGGTATGGCCGAACGCCGGCTCTTACCGGCGTCAGGCCTCGAGCAGAGATCGCCAGGGGGCGGTGTCGAGTCCAGGGTAGAGACGTTGAGTGGCATCCAGAAGGGCTGTGCTCCAGATGGGATGCCCGGGAGCCGGGAACCCGAAGAGGGCCAACTCGGCGGGCGTCGACGCCTCGACGAACGCGACCCAGTGGGGCGAGGTCGAGCGCGACTGCATGGTGTGATAGCCCACCCAGTCCTGGCCCGGGAGCTTGTAGCTCGCGTTCAGGAGGAACCGGGCCCCCCCGGGCTCGGTGAGGTTGACAGCCCGGTGGAAGACATCGGGCCGGTAGGCGAGGTACGAACCTCGCACGCCGACGGCACCCTGCTCGGCGGCGTAGAGCTCGGGGTGACGGTCGGGCATCACGAGCGGGACCGTCGTCCGCCGCGGCGCCGAGTCGAGCACCGACACCAGGTGTGTGGGGGCGGTGGTGGGACCGACGTCGGAGAGGTACAGGAACCCCTCCACGTGCCACCACGGCGCCTCTCCCACCGCAGGAAGCCACGAATGGTTCCGGTCGGTGTGCATGGGCTGCTCGTAGTTGGTGATGCCCGTGTACTTCGCCGACACCTGGGCTTGATAGAGGCGGACATCCGTGCTGCCCAGCGCACGCACCGCGAAGTCGACGATCGAGGGATGGACCACGAGCCGGTTGAGGACCCCCGAGCCGGGGAACGGGAACGCGCCCATCCATCGATGCTGATCGTGTCGGAAGCCCGGTCCCTGCGCCGGCCAGGGGAACTCGTCGACCGGGGCGGGGCGTCCGAGGCGGCGCTCGGTCTCCCCTTCGGGATCGGCGTGGTACTCCTCGGCGGTCGGGAACAACGCGTAAAGATCCTGGGCGGCGGCGTCGATCTCTTCCCTCGGGACGAGGCCTTCGAGGAGGACCCAGCCGTGCTCACGCCACCTCGCCACTTCGTCATCCCGGGCCAGACGTCGGCTCATCTTCTCCCCCCGGCGGGCGTGGCGTTCACGTGCGCCGCGCCGGGCCCAGGATCGCTCGCGTGCTCCGGGAGCCGCAATTGCCCTCGCCGCCGGGCCCGGGGCGACACCTCGGAGCCCGTCCACCGTGGGCCTTGCGCTCCGCCTGTGGGCCTCCCCGGAGCCGCCGACCCGCCCCGGAAGTGCGCCGGGGGGGCTGCCGACTACTCGCCGGGGCGCTCTGTGACCGAAGATACCGGTCACGTTTCCCGCCGGCCCGGTAGGAGGGGCCGCCGGGCCGACGTCTTTTCGAGAATGGGGCGCACCCAGGACATGAAGACCAGGACGTGAAGAACCCCGACGTGAAGAACCCCGACACGGTCCAAGACATGGTGCGGCGCCGAGTTCGCCGGCGGCGGCGGTGGCGCCGCGCCCGCGTGGCCGGCCTGGTCGTGGCGGTGACGATCGCGGCGGGAGGCGCCGCCTTCGGGATCGACCGGATGGTGGTGGCGTTGCGCAAGTACTACGCGTCTCCGGCTCACAGCACCGGGACCACGACCACCACCGCGAGCGGGCCCACCACCACCGCGGCGACGGGCCCGCCCAACTGCGTGGGTGGACAGCTCAGTGGGACCGTGACCAACTGGCAGGGCATCAACGGCACCATGTACCAGACCGTGTCACTCACCAACATCTCGCTGTCGCCCTGCACCTTGCTGGGATACCCGGGCCTGGCCGTGAACGGCGAGAACGGCACAGCCCTCCCCGCCGCCACCCAGGACGTGGCCACCATGGGCGCCAGTACCGGCGCGGCGCCCGCCGCCCCCGCACCGATCGTCGTCGCCCCCGAGGCCCGGGCTTGGTTCGAGCTCTCGTACCCCGATGTCTGCAACACCATCCTGAATCCGGGTTCGGGCCCGACGGCAATCCCCAACGCGTGCTACGAGGGGAAGTGGCTCGAGATCACCCCACCGAAGACGGCAAGCCCACTGTTGGTCCTCGAGCCGCTGCGCTTCACCTACGGCGTCGTCGGCTTCGACGTGGGGCCGTTCGGCACGGGCTCGCCCCCGCGATTGCCCGGAAGTTGACCTTCCCTTGGACCCGCGTTGATCCCCGCGCCTCAGGATCAGCTCGGGGGGCGAGTGCCATGGCGACCAGGGAGACCGCAGCGAACGAGTACGAGAAGGCGTGCCTGGCCGAGGACCTGGGCCAAGACGTGCTCGCCTTGGCAGCCGTGGCCGCGTCGCATCGTCCCGCCTCGGTGATCCGCCGGATCAACGGCAGGTTGGTGCGGCTGATCGTCGAGTCCGCCTAGACAACCGAGGCCGCCCGACCCTCGAACATGACCCGCCCCCGACTACCCTGACGACGCGATCGGCGCCGCCCATCGGGGTGGCGGGCGCGATTGGAGTGGTTCGTGCGGGGGATTCCATGAGGCGGTGGTTTGTAGCCGCCGCGCTGGCCGGCGTGGCGGCCAGCGGCCTGATCGTCGCCACCACCCCGACCCCGAGCTATGCCGTGTCGACGTTCCAGGGCCATGGGTCCATCGACGAGGCCTACGTCGTCGGTGCCGCCCCGGGCGCGCACCTGACCTTGTTGAACGGGTCCGGCACCAAGGTCGGCACCGGGGTGGTCAACAGCCTGGGTGGGCTCATCGTCGGGAACGTGACGCCGGGTCGCGGCTTCAGGTTCGAGGAGACGGGACCCAAGCAGCGTGAGACGGCGTCGTTCTCGGTGCTGTCGACCAACTCCGCGCCGCCGTCCTCGTTCTACTCGTCCCAGCACCTTCGTGCCGGGCTCAACTACGTACGAATGCGCGACGGGATCACCATCGCCGCCACGGTGCGCCTGCCCCCGGGAAAGACCCTGGCTGACGGCCCCTTCCCCACGGTCATCGAGTACTCGGGCTACGGGACGGCCGCCCCCCACAGCCTGATCGACGCGCTCGAGGGCAAGGCCCCTTCGAGCGATCCGCTGCTCCCCGATACCTCCACCGTGGTGGGGAGTGTCATCGCCCCGATTCTGGGTTTTGCCACCGTCAGCGTCCAGATGCGCGGCACGGGATGCTCAGGGGGTGCATTCGACCTCTTCGGGCTGCCCTCGGACTACGACGGCTACGACGTGATCCAGGCGGTAGGGGCCCAGCCTTGGGTGCTGCACCACAAAGTGGGCATGGTCGGCCTCTCCTACTCGGGCCTCTCCCAGTTCGAGGTGGCAGGAACCGACCCGCCCGACCTGGCCGCCATCGCCCCTCTCAGTTCGACCGACGACCTCTTCTCGACCGGCTACCCCGGGGGGATCTACAACAGCGGGTTCGCCAAGAGCTGGGTGGCCCAGCGCATCTCCGACGCCCGGGCCGCTCCCCAGGGTGGCCAACCGTGGGCGACCGCCGAGATCGCGGCCGGAGACACGACGTGCCTCGCCAACCAGCGCCTGCACCCCGAAGCCCAGCAGCTCGCCTCACTGGTGAGCCCCGACCTCTCCCGTGTCCCCTCGCTGTTCGACCAGCGCTCGCCGGCGGTGTGGGCCACGCACGTCACGGTGCCGGTGTTCCTGGTGGGGGCCCTCGAGGACGAGCAGACGGGCCCCCAGTGGCCGGCGTTGATCGCCGCCCTTGGGCACGACAAGAACGTCTACGTCACCATGCTCAACGGGACCCACATCGACTCGCTCGGGCCCGACACCTTGTCGCGCTGGCTCGAGTTCCTCGACATCTACGTGGCCGGCCAGGTGCCGACTCCGAATCCCTTCCTGTCGTTGCTCGCACCTGCGGTCTACGCCGCGGCCACCGGGGGCGGAAAGTCCATCGCACCCCCGCCGCTGCGCTTCACCGACGCCTCCTCGGTCAGCGTGGCCAAGTCCGACTTCGCGGCACAAGACCCTCGCGTCCGCGTGCTCTTCGACAACGGGGGCGGCGCGCTCGGCCCCGGGGCGATGCAGCCCACGTTCGAAACCGGCTTCTCCTCGTGGCCGCCACCGGGAACCGTCACCCGGTACTACCTCGGATCCGGGGGCGCCCTGACGTCGGCCAAGGGTGCGTCCGCCCGTGCGACGTTCCACCCCGACCCGTCGGTTCGTCCCGCCACCGACCTGCCCACGGGCAACGCGTTCGCCGACCAACCGCCCTACCACTGGACGGTGGTGCCCGCCGCCAACGGGGTCGCCTACGAGACACCCGCCTTCAGCTCGCCCACCACGATCGTGGGCCCGGCGAGCCTCGATCTGTGGCTGCGGTCCACCGCGTCCGACACCGATCTCCAGGCCACGGTCACCGAGGTCCGACCGGGTGAGACCCAGGAGGAGTACGTCACCTCAGGCTTCCTGCATGCCGGTTACCACACGCTCTCGCCGTCGTCGACGGTGCTCGACCCCGTTCCCGCCTACCTCAAGTCGGACCGCGCCAACCTGCCTGCCGGGCGCTTCACCCTGGTCCGGATCCCGATCGACCCCATCGCCCATTCGTTCCGGGCCGGCACCCGGTTGCGCATCGTGATCTCGGCGCCCGGCGGCGACCGGCCCTCGTGGGCCTTCGAGACGCCGGCCACCCACGGTTCGGTCACCGACACGTTGTCGCTCGGCGGCTCCATGCCCTCGTCGCTCGTCGTCAACGTGGTCCACGGCGTCAACCCGACCGCCACCATGCCCACGTGCGGGGCGTTGCGGGGAGAGCCGTGCCGGCCGTACTCGAAGATGGCCAACCAGGACTGAGCGTCACCGGCCCGCGCGCCGACGGCGGTGGCGTCGGGTCGTGCTACGAAGGCGGGATCTCCTCGACCGCGAATTCCGGGCAGTTGGCGATGGCGAGGCGGGCGCGCTCCTCGAGCTCGGTCGGCACCGAGCCGTCGCCGACGACCGTGGACAGGCCGTAGTCGTCGATCTCGAAGAGCTCCGGGACGAGCCCGTAGCAGCGGGCGTGGCCCTGGCATTTGTCAGGGTCCACCCGGATCTTCACGGGAACACCACCGGGAGCAGCCGGGGCCCCCGCACCTGGCCCCCGGCCCAGGTGACCTCCTCGCCCTCCTCCAGGCGGAACTCGGGGATCCGGCGCAGCCACTCCTCGAGGGCCACGCGCAGCTCCATGCGGGCCAGATTGGAACCGGCACAGCGATGGATCCCCGACCCGAATGCCACGTGACGGTTGTGGGCCCGGTCGAGGACCACCTCGTCGGCGTCGTCGAACACCTCGGGATCGCGGTTGGCGGCGGGGAAGTTCATGAGGATCTTGTCCCCCGCCTTCATGGGGCACCCGGCGTACTCGACGTCGGTGGTCACCATGCGTGCCATGGTCACAGGCGAGTAGGCGCGCAACAGCTCCTCGACGGCCAGCGGCATGACCTCGGGGTCCTCGACCATGCGCTTGCGGTCCGCCTCGTGTGTGGCCAGGTGCCACAGCGACGAGCCGATGGCGCTCCAGGTGGTGTCCACACCGGCGATGAGCACGAGCGCGGCCGCCCCCAGCACGAGGCTGTCCTCGATGGGCGCGCCGTCGACCTCGGTGCGCAACAGCTCGCTCAACAGGTCGTCTCCGGGCCGGGCGCGTCGCTTCGCGACCTCCTCGATGAAGTACTCCAGAAGCCCCTGCACGCCGTTCACGCGTCGATCCTGGTCGTCGGCGAACTCCAGGACGTCGCGGACCCATCCGGTGAAGGTGTCGGAGAGATCGGGGCTGACCCCGAGGATGTGGGCGATCACGCGGACGGGGATCTGCTGGGCGTAGTCCGATGCCGCATCGGCCCCGCCGGCGGCGATGAAGCCGTCGATCAGTCCCGTGCAGAGGCCACGCGTCATCGCCTCGTAGCTCTGCACGCGCGTGTGGGAGAACCACGGCAGCAACAACCGTCGCGTCCAGGTGTGCAGGGGTGGGTCTGCCGAGATGGGCGGCAACCCGTAGGGGAGGACCGGCTCCTCGGGCTCCTCACCTTCGAAGGGGATCACGGCGACTTCGAGAGAGCTGAAGTGATCGATGTCGTGGGCTATGGCCGTGACGTCCTCGTAGCGCGTCGGCAGCCAGGTGCTCCCTCGCCGGTCGGTGTGCGCGATGGGGCACGACTCACGGAGCCGGTCCCAGATCGCGAACGGGTCGGCGATGTACTTCTCATCGAGCACGTCGAAGTCGCTCTCCCAGGCGCTGACCGGCGCTGTCCTTCTCACGGTTCCCCTCCCCGGCTGCGCCCCTTCATGTTCGGCGCCGCCGCCTCCACCCTGGGTTCGCCCCGTCACCCGGCGGCCCGGTGTCCATCATGACATCCGTGCCCTGGCGGGGCTCCCCGAGCCGGCCGCGGTCCGCCTACCTGGCCGCCTGTTTGGGGGGCACCACCCACAGAGGGGGCTCCTGGGTGAGGTGGGTCCGCAGGAAGATGTCGAGCTGGGTCGGCGACAAGGGACGCCCGTAGAGGAAGCCCTGCCCGGTGTCGCACTGCTCGGCCAGGAGGGGGTCCATCTGGCCCTCCTCTTCGATTCCCTCGGCGATGGTCTCGAGGCCGAGGGTCTTGCCGAACTGGACGAGGGTGTGGATCAGCATGGACGAGTCACGAGTCGTGGCCAGGGAGCTGATGAACGAGCGGTCGATCTTGAGGATGTCCACAGGGAACTGGCGCAGGTAGGCGAGCGACGAGTAGCCGGTGCCGAAGTCGTCGATGGCGATCCGGACTCCGAGGCCCTTCAGGGCGATGAGACGGTCGACCATCAGGGAGGTGTCGCTCATGATCGTCGTCTCGGTGATCTCGAGCACCAGCGCGTGGGGTTCGAAACCAGATGCGCTCAGGGCGTCGGCGACATCGGCGACGAGGGTGTCGGACTCGAGCTGGCGGGCCGAGATGTTGACCGACATGGTGATGAGGTAGCCGTTGCCGTGCAGGACCGCCCCCTGGCGGCACGCTTCTTGCAGGACCCAGCGACCGAGGGGCACGATCAGCCCGCTCTCCTCGAGCAGGGGGAGGAAGTGATCGGGCGGGATGACGCGACGGGTGGGGTGCTGCCAGCGCAGCAGTGCCTCGACGCCGGTGGTGGTCCGGGATTCGATGTCGAAGATGGGCTGGTAACGGAGGAAGAACTGGTCCGTGGCCACCGCGCTGCGCAACTCGTTCTCGAACGCCAGACGGCTCTCGATCGCCTGAGGCATGTCCTGGCCGAACAGCGCGTAGCGGCCCTTGCCGGCCTCCTTGGCCTGGGAGAGAGCGGTGGTGGCGTCGCGCAACAGGTGTTCGGCGTCGACACGCGGCCCGAAAGCGATGCCGACCGACACCGACACGCTGTGGGGCTCGGCATGTTCGGCGCCGAGGTAGAACGGCTCGCGCAGGACGTCGAGGATCCGTTCGGCCACGAGCTCGGGGCCCGCCGCCAGCGACGCCCCGTCGGTGAGCACCATGAACTCGTCGCCGCCCACGCGCCCCACGGTGTCGGCCTCCCTGAGGACCGTGACCAGACGCTCGGCGACCGCCTTCAACAATTCGTCCCCCGTCTGGTACCCGTGGGTGTCGTTGAATTCCTTGAAGTTGTCGATGCCCAGGGACAACGCCGCCGTGGGCAATTGGCTCCGGCGGCTACGAGACAGCATCTGCTCGGCGCGGTCCAGCACCAGCGAGCGGTTGGGCAGGCCGGTGAGGACGTCGTGAAGGGCCAGGTGCTCCAATTCGCCCGTCTGCTGCACGGCCATCTCCAGGGCCCGGCGGCGCGATCGGAGCAGGGCGAGCAGCACGAAGAAGACCACCAGCGTGGCGAGGGCGAGGGCGCCTCCGACGGCAACCCCCTGGAGACGCCCGCTGGCCGACCCGACCGCCCCCCGCTGGCGCACGGTGACGATCCAGCGACCGTTGGCATTGACAGGGAGGACGTCGAGGAGCCCCCCCTTGGTGACCGTGGTGGCACTGGTGGCGAGGACCTGAGGTGTGGACCCGGCGTTCTTGTGCGCCAGGGTCACTTGCAGACCGCTGTGGGCACCCATCGCACCGGCCAGGACCTTCCCGGTGTCGAGGATCCCCCCGACCCATCCCTCGAGCGCGCTGCGACGTCCTGACACGGTGGCGGGCGCGGGGCCCTCGTACACAGGGGCCACGACCACGACCGTCGAGCTGAAGGCGTGGTCGATGGTGTTGATGACATGGCCGACGGCGTTCCCCGACGTGAGATCGGTCCCGGCCTTGAGTCCGAGCACCTTGATCTCGTTGGACCCGAGCAGCTTGGTGACCTCGAGCTGACCCGTGTCACGTGATGCGCCGAGCGCACCGTTGACCGAGGTGTCGCACCAGTCGAGACCGGGGGGCAGCGCGGCGCCGGCAGCACTCTGCAACGAGCTGCGCAGTGCCAGGAGGCGGGTGAAGCAGTACGGGGCTTGGGCCGAGCTCGGGGTGGGCGTGAACGGCTCTCCTGCCGTCATGAGGCTCGTCGGGTCGGCGGCTATCGCCACACGGAAGTAGTAGAACTCGGAGCTCGAAACGTTCTCGATGTAGGTGACGCCGCTCGTCGCCGCGTGGCGCGAGGCCGCCAGCGCGGAGAACCACCCGGCCAGTTGGACGTTGGTCAGGTCCGGGTTCTGCCCGATCGACGCACGGGTGCTCGTGGTGAGGTCGGTGACGCTCTGCAACGAGTCCGTGACCCTGGCGGCGACGCCCGACGCCCGCTGGTCGAATGACTGGCGGGCTCGGCCGTTGACGGCGTTGGTCCACTTCCACCCCGCGCCCGCTGCCGCGGCCAGCCCCGCCACCAGGAACAGCGAGAGCAGGACCGCGACGACGCCTCGGCGCGGGCGCGGCGCCGAGTTCGACCGTTCATCGGGTTCGAGACCCTCCGGTTCCGGAGCGTTGGCGCGACGTCTCCCCATGGCAACACCATCGGCACAGGCCGTTGTGCCCATTAGCCCCAACGGTCAGGTCACGCTGAGTGCTCGGAATGGCGCAGACGGGTGCCGACGGGACCCGGCAACGGCGCAGTGACTCCCCCGTGGGTGTATCGGCATGCCCGGTGCCCGACTTGAGCCCGATTTCGTCCGGGCCTCGAGATCTCGAGGCCCGGGCACGATCTGGACGCGCCTCCGGGCACGATCCGGGGGCGCCGTAGACTCCGGCGCATGGAAGACCGCGAGCTCTCGAGGCGCCTGGCCGCTCTGGAGCTGGCGGTCGCGCACCTCACCGAGGCGGTCGAGGAGATGGCCAAGACCCTCGACGGCGAGGCGGCGCCCTCGGTGACGCGGATCAGGTCGCACCTGCGCGACGTCCGCGAGAATTTCAACCAGGCTGCTCCCCGTCCCGGAGGGAACTGAGCCGGCGCCCACGCCGGCCGCGTGCCATGGGGTGCCTCATCATCGTGTTCCTGTTGCTGGCCGTGGCGTTCGCCGGCGTCGGCTTCGCCGTCCACGTGCTGTGGTTCGTGGCGGCCGTCTTCTTCGTGTGCTGGCTGGCCGGATTCGCCTTCTCGCGCGGGTGGCGCCGGGGTGGCCGCAGGCGCTAGCACGTCGCCTCCACCCCCCGTTCGACGCCACGGGAGGCTGGGCGTCTAGGCGTAGATGTCGAGGGGGGCCTCATCGCCGAGGGTCGCGGGATCGGCCCGACCGGTGGCGACGAGCACGAACTGCAGAGCGTCGCCGGTATGCCTGGCACCGCCGGCGCCCACCGCCACCTCCTCGATACCGTCGAAGGCAAGTGTGGCCGGGCCCCAGCCCCGCTTGCCGAGCTCGTGCGCGACGTGGTGGACGCTGGCGCGCAGGCCCGGTCCCCGCACCTGAGGCCGCCCGAGCGCGGCGCGAACGTCGTCGGCGTGCAGATAGGTGTCGTACCACAGCGCCTCGACTCCTTGGCCGAGCGTGCCGTCGTAACCGCCGGGGGCGGCTGTCTCCCACGACGCGTCGTCGAACGCAGCGCCGATGTCCGCCGCCAGCTTCGTCACCGCCGCCAGCTCTTGTGCCGCTTCGGCGGGACTCCGACCTTTGCGCTCCGCGACCTCGCGTGCCGTGGCCTCGGGCGAGCCCAGGCCTTCGAGCCGTCCCGACACCACGTCGGCGATCGAACCGATCACGTGCGCGGCCACGTCACCGACCGACCATCCCGCGCAACGCGTGGGGCTCGCCCAGGCGGAGGCATCCAGCGGGCCGATGAGCTCCCCGAAAGACTCGAGCTCGGCCTGCAGGCCCGGTACGACCTCGATGCGGGGCAGCGTCATCACGTCCTCCTCGGCAGGCACTTACATGCGGGTTGCATGCATTTATAATGGCGACCGGAATGGATGTCAACGAGGATCCTTTGGTGCAGCCCGGGCGGCGCAGTCAAGCCGAGCGCAGGGCTGCCACCCGCCGCGCCTTGCTCGACGCCGGTCGCGAGCTGTTCGCCGAGCACGGGTTCGCCGGGGCGGGCCAGGAGGAGATCGTCGAACGCGCCGGGGTGACCCGGGGTGCGCTCGCTCACCACTTCGCAACGAAGCAGGGGCTCTTCCGTGCCGTGGTCGAATCCGTCGAGACCGAGCTCACCGGGCACATCGCCACCGCCGCCATGCGCGGTGAGGGTCCGATGGAGCATCTCCGACTCGGATGCCTGGCGTTCCTCGACGCCGCGTTGGACCCCGCGGTTCGGCGCATCGTGCTGCTCGACGCGCCGGCGGTGCTCGGTTGGCAGGCGTGGCGCGATCTGGACACCACATACGGATTGGGGCTGGTCACCGATGCGCTCGAACACTGCATGGAGGCGGGTCTCATGCCGCCGCGCCCGGTCCAACCCCTCGCCCACATCTTGCTCGCCGCCCTCAACGAGGCCGCCATGCTCGTCGCCAATTCCGAGAACCCGGTGGCGACGCGCCTCGTGGTCGGGACCGAGGTGGAGCACCTTCTGACGAATCTGTGACGGACGGAGAAGCGTTCGACTCATCCGCGTCCGACTCATCCGCGTTTGATGGACGCGCCTTCGACGGACGCGCCTTCGACGGACCCGAACTCGACGGCTGCGCATTGGAGAGACGCGGGCGAACGCGACGCCGGAGGGGGTCGGTGAGTTCGAAGCACACCAATCACATATTGCACATCAACCACACTCGGACGCTCGTTCGTCACTTTACGTGAGAGGGCGAACGCCTCTTGTTCTCCTACCGGTGCGATTCATACGCTTGTTCCGTGGGACTCCCCAGTTTGATGTTCGAAGACACGCTTCCCGATCTGGCTCCCATGATCTGCCGACAGCGGTTGGTGATCGAGGGGACCTGTGAGTCACCCATCT
The DNA here is from genome assembly GCA_031292675.1 of Acidimicrobiales bacterium. Lineage (GTDB taxonomy): Bacteria > Actinomycetota > Acidimicrobiia > Acidimicrobiales > UBA8190 > Chersky-840. The sequence goes on along the minus strand of JARLGQ010000224.1, from coordinate 218 downwards.
CCGACACCGCCATTCGGGACTATCTGGTCGGCTTGTCAGAGGTATGCGGCATGAAGATCCTGCTGGACCCGGTGACACACCGCTCCGACCGGTTCGGGTGGGCGGGATGGGTCCACTGGGAGGGCTCCGGTGCGCACGTGTACGCGTGGGACAGGCCCATCCTGTTCTTCAGTGTCGACATGTACACGTGCAAAGTGTTCGACATGGAGGAAGCGATC
>JARLGQ010000025.1 GCA_031292675.1 Acidimicrobiales bacterium | reverse complement strand
TTTCCCTCCCGGGCCGCCGCATAGATGAAACGCGAGGCGACCAGAAAACCCCCGTTGAACGTGTTGAGGGCGGTGAGCACGGTCAGCGCCAACATCCACAGTTCGCCCACGGTTCCGAGCGCCGCCCGGCCCAGCAGCAGCTGCGGGTAGGCGCTGTCGTGGAGGTGGCCCAACGGCACGAGGTGGGCCAGGCCCAGGGCGAACAGGCTGGCCGCTAGCCAGATGAGCACGGGGGCGATGAACAGGGCCCGTGTGATGACCGGCGGCGTGCGGGCTTCCTCCGCCGTGGTGGTGACCCACTCGAACGCCGCGTACAGGAAGAGGGCGAAGGCCACCGCCTGGACCCCCGAGAAGGCGCCCTTGCCGAACAGGTCGAAGGGGTGCCGGAACGCACCGCCCACGTGGAAGAGGGCGACGACCGACAGCCCGGCGGTGCCGGCCAGCACGGTGTAGGTGACGACCGTCTGTACCCAGCCGGCCAGGCGCACGCCGCGGAGGTTGGCGGCGGTCGCCAATCCCAGCAGCACGGCGATCCACACGTAGGCGAGGGCGGCGGGCTCCCGCAGGACGTGGCGGACAGCCGCTCCGATGAGGAAGGCGTCGGCCGCGATGACCAGGACCACCGTCGTCATGTAGGTGAATGTGACCGCCAGGGCCGTGCGGTCGCCCACGGTCCGGCCGAGGTAGAGGCGGATGCCGGCGGCCGACGGGTAGAGGCCGTTCAATTCGGAGAAGATCCCCGAGACGAGCAGCACGATCACGCCGGCGATGAAAATGGCTGGGATGGCGGTGGCACCCGGGGCGTAGGCGAGGACCGACACCACTCCGAGGTAGTCGATCGCCGCGAAGGCGAGGCCGGCGGAGGTGGCCGTGGCGGTGGCCGTGCCGATCGACCGCCGCAGGGCCATTCCCCCGGGGTGCGCCGCGCCGGCGTCGGCCATCAGGCGTCGGGCCAGATCACAAAGCTGATGGCGTCCAGGCGCATGACGTCTTCTTGGGAGCCCTTCACCGTGATCTCGCCGCGCAGGTACTTCTGGACCGGGTTCAGGTCTCCCCAGAACATGTCGCAAAAGATCTCGGACTCCGCGGTCACCACGATGTCCGGCGTGCCGACGTGGCCTTCGGGGGTGGACAGGATCTCGCCGCGCTCGACCATCATCGAGAAGGTTGTCCCGTTGTCCGCACAGATGAAATGCAGTGTCCTCGACCAGTCCCGCTGCATCTTGCGCAGCCGCTCGTTCCCGTTGCAGTTGACCGTGTAGTCGGCCAGGGCCTCGGCCAGCTCCCCCCACTCCGCCACGGTCGCCCCTCAGGCCGCCGGCGCCGGGGCCGGACGCGCTGGCCGACGCCGGGGCCGGGCCGGGGTGGGCTCCTCGGGACCCGCACCCGCTACCAGGTCGTTGATGGCACGCTCGAGCGCCTCGAGCAGGAAGTCCACCTCGGCCGGATCGATCACGAGCGACGGCATCAGGCGCATGACGGCCGGCTGGTTCCCGCTGTAGACGGCGAGGACGCCGTGGCGCGCCAGGTGGTACGACATGCGCGGCCCCATCGAGTCCTCGGCGTACTCGACACCGTTCATCAGCCCGAGCCCCCGCACGTCGGCGATGACGTCGGGATGTGCGGCGGCGAGGGCCCCGAGCCCGGCGAAGAGCCGCTCGCCCATGGCGGCCGCGTGGGCGACCAGGTCGGTCTCCTCCATGACGGCGATCACCTCAAGCGCCACCGCGCAGGCGAGGTCCGAACCGCCGAACGTCGATAGGTGGATGAAGGGGTTGGGGATCAGGAACTCCCGGAGGTCTTCGGTGAAGACGGTGGCCGAGATCGGCACCAGGGACCCGCCGAGGGACTTGGCGGTGGCCATGATGTCGGGCACCACTCCGAAGTGCTCGCTCGCCCACCAACGCCCCGTCCGGCCGAGCCCGGTCTGGATCTCGTCCAGGATCAGCAGTGCCCCGGCCCGGTCACAGACGGTGCGCGCCGCGGCCAGGTATCCGGGCGGCGGCACCACGATCCCCCCCTCACCCTGCACCGGTTCGAGCAGCACGGCGGCGGTGTGCTCATCGACCGCGGCCGCCAGGGTGTCGGGGTCCCCGAAGGGCACTTGGACGAACTCGGGCATGAGCGGCTCGAAGGGTTGGCGGAATGCGGCCCGGCCGTTGGCGGAGAGCGCGAACCCGGTATGGCCGTGGTAGCCGTTGACGGTCGAGACGATCCGGGGGCGTCCCGTGGCCCCCCGGGCCAGCTTGATGGCGAAGTCGATCGCCTCACCCCCGCCGGTGCCGAACATCGTGCACGAGAGGTCTCCCGGAGTGATCTCGGCCAGCTTGGACGCCAGCTCGGCCTTCTCCCTCGAGCAGAGCAGGAAGTTGCCGTGGTCGAGCCGGTCGAGCGCGGCGCGCGCGGCGGCCACCACCCGTGCGTTGCGGCGGCCGACATTGAACGACCCGGCCGACGTGAAGCAGTCGAGGAACCGGCGCCCGTCGAGGTCCCAGACCCACGGGCCCGACCGCTGGGCCTCGATCATGTCGAGGCCGGCCGCCCGCAGGACCCGGACCTTCTGGGGGTTCAAGTAGGTGGCGAACTGCCCGAGAGCGTGCTCCTTGGCAGCGGGGTCGGGGACGAATTCGAGCCCGTCATCCGGGCCGACGGGGGGGCGGTTGTTGTCCATCGACCGACGATACCCCCGGCTCGCCCCGCCCCCACCGGGGTGCGTCGACGGCCCGACTGGCAGCACGTTGTGTGTCACGACCCCTCCGGTGTCAGCCGGCGTCACCGGCCAAGGCCTCGTCCACGAGACGCCGCCAATCAGCGTCGTCCTCGGGGTCGTGGCCGGGGACCAGGTGCCGCCGCACGAACAACGAGGCCGCGGCGGCCTTCCCCGTGTCGGCAGCCTCCACGGCCGCCTCGGCCAGGAGACACGCCGCCTGTACGGCACGCATCAACC
>JARLGQ010000223.1 GCA_031292675.1 Acidimicrobiales bacterium | reverse complement strand
CGATGATGTCGTAGCTGCCGCCGAGCGCGTCCTGCGCGGTGTGGAGGGCCTCGGACGACACCGCGCAGCGCGCCGCCAGCCGGCCGGCCATGGCCCGCGCCAGTGGGCCGAGGAGTTGGTAGGCGACGCTCTTCCCGGCGCGGTGGAACGTCCCCACCTTGGGCAACCGGCACGCCACCAGGCATGCGTATCCCGGCCCGGGCGCCAATGGCTCGTGCAGGTGCAGCACGTCGAAGCCCCCTCGCCGCACGGTTCGCACGGCGCGCCACGCCGCCCCCGGGCCGAGCGCGACGGGGGCCACCGATCCGTTGGCGGGCAGCCCCACGGACCGGCCCAGCCGCACCAGGGCCCCGGGCGCGAGTCCCGGCACCACGACGTCGTCGTCGGCGGGGGCGAGCACCACGGCGTCGTGACCGGCGTGGGCCAGGGCCCCGGCCAGGCCGACGACCTGTCCCTGGACACCGCCGGGCCGGCTCAGGCTGTAGGGGCACAGCAGCGCCACGCGCACCGGTGTGCTCCTCCGATCAGCGGGCGGAGTCCGCCGCGCCGTCGTTGGGCCAGTTCGGCTGGAAGAGGTGCCATTGCTCGGGAGCCCGGCGGATGAGCTGTTCGAGGTCGGAGGCGATCAGCTGTGTCACCCTGGCCACGTCCTGGCGCAGTCTCCCGGTGCGCTCGGTGGGCACCGGGGGCATGATCACCGCGGTGTGCTCGATGCCGGGCCCGCTGTAGACGGCCGTGGGGAGCAGGACCGCCCCCGTGCGCAGCGCCAGCATGGCGGGGCCCGCCGGCATGGTCGTGCGCTCACCGAAGAGCTCCACGTCGACACCGTTGCCTCCGATGTCACGGTCGCACAGCAGCCCGACGAGCTTGCCCGCCTTCAGGGTCCGCAGCAGGACGCCACTGGCTTGCGCGCCGAGCGGCACGATGGTGAGTCCCATGGCCTCACGCTGGGCGACGAACCAGTCGTACATGGCGGGCGGCTTGAGCGGTTCGGCCACACTCGTCATGGGATAGCCCTGGAGCGCCAGCCACGCCCCTCCCCATTCCCAGCTCCCGATGTGGGGAAGCGCCATGATCACGCCCTTGCCCGCCTCCATGCCGGCCACGAGATGCTCCCAGCCGCTCTCCACGCGCATGCGGCCGGCGACGACTTCGGGACCGAGGGCGGGGAGTCGGGCACCCTCGAACCAGTACCGGGCGTAGGTCAAGAAGGCCCGCCGCGTGAGGGCCGCCATCTCGGCGTCGCTCGTCCCCACGCCGACCACCCGGCGCGCGTTGCGGCCGTACATGGCCCCCGCCTTGCCGGGGAAGGCAGAGACCACGAGCGCCACGATGCCGGCGGCGGCGGCCGCGGCGAGCTCGGGCAACCTCTGCATGACGGTCCCGAGCGCCCGGTACGTCAGGTAGGCGGCCCAGGAACCGCCCGAGGCGGTCTCCTCGTCGGGAGACCCGTCGGTCTCGCGGGACGCGCTTTCGTCGGACGTGCCGGCGTCGGTGTCGTCGGACGCGTCAGGCACGTCTCAGACCGCGGCGAAGTCTCGGATCTGGAGGCGTCGCGGGCTCAGAAGCCGCGCGACGCGGGGCGCCGTCCGGTGCGCGAGGCGGGACGAGCCTCGCGTCGGGCGCGCCAGATGCGTCCCGAACGGCTCGAGGGCACTCCGGCACGCCGAGCCCGCCACCGACCCGACGGCTGGGCGGCTCGGCGCGGCACGGCGGCACGTGCACCCACCGCGTCGCGATGCGCACGGGCCTCGCGCCAGGCACGCCAGCGTGAGTCCACCCGTCCCTCGTGCCACCGCGCCAGCGCCCGGCGGGTGACGTCCATGTCGGCGTCGGCGAACACGGCCCGGGCCGGCACCGCCGGCGGCGGTCCCTCGGCCTCTTTCCAGACGTTGACGAACCTCCCGACGGCGGTGGCGGACAACAGCCCGAAGAAGACCCACAGCGCGGGCACCAACGCCGAGGAGGCGATGACGCCGGCGATGAAACAGAGGCCCAACAGGATGAAGCGTTCGGCCCGTTCCATCAGGCCACCCTTGGCCGACAGTCCGAGCAGCTCGGCCTTGGCCCGCTGGTAGGAGATGAGCGAGGTGACCGCCAGGATGGCGAAGGGCAGCAGGACCATCTCCCCGTGGTGGTGCGCGGCGAGATACCACGCCACACCCCCGAAGAGGAAGGCGTCGGAGATCCGGTCGGCCACGGAGTCGAAGAAGGCGCCGCGCACCGAGGCACGCCCCGACGCCTTGGCCACGGGGCCGTCGAAGAGGTCGGGCAATCCCGTCGGGAAGAGCAGGAGGATCCCCGCCACGAGGTGGCCCGATCCCACCGCCAGGGCCGTGACCACGGACATCGTCAACCCGAAGATGGTCAGCACGTCGGCGGTGACCCCTACACGCACCAGAGCCGTGCCGACCGGCTTGGTCGTTCGGTCCACTGCGTGGCGCCAGCGACCGTCGAACATTCGTGGGTTCCTCCGCGGGGTTTCATCTCTAGCGTACCATCGGCCCCCTGGGCCCCGATCGATGGACGGATTCCCCCTGCCCAGGCGCAGCGCCACCGGTAGGCTGCCATCCGCAGCGGTCGCACGCCGCAAGGGTCTCGAGGGAGGGAGGTGCGCGGGGTGCCGAGTTACCCACCGTCCCGCATACGCAACGTCGCCCTGGTCGGGCACAACGGCTCGGGCAAGACGACCCTGGCCGAAGCGCTCCTCTTCGCCACCGGCGCCATCACCAGGCAGGGCAGGGTCGACGACGGGTCCACCGTGCTGGACTTCGAGCCCGAAGAGATCAAGCGCCACATGTCGCTCTCGCTGGCCCTGGCCCCGTGCCTGCTGGGCGACGTCAAGCTCAATATCGTCGACACCCCGGGGTACGCCGACTTCTTCGGCGAGGTCAGGGCGGCCGCGTCGGTGGTGGACCTTGCGGTCGTGGTGGTGAGCGCCGTCGAGGGCATCGAGGCGCAGACCGAGGCGGCCTGGGACCTCGCCGCCGAGCTGGGCCTGCCGCGCCTGGTCTTCATCAACAAGCTCGACCGGGAACGGGCCAGCTTCGACCGCACCCTGAGCGCGCTGCGCGAGCGCTTCGGCGCCGGGATCGCCCCGCTCGAGCTCCCCGTGGGCGAGGAGTCCGGCTTCCGGGGCATCGCGGACCTCCTCACCGACACCGCCATCACCTACGAGAACGGCAAGCCCCAGAGCGGCCCCATTCCCGACGACCTGGCCGCCACCGAGCACGAGGTGCGTGAGCAGCTGGTCGAGGGCATCGTGGTGGGAGACGACGCCCTGATGGAGCGGTACCTCGACGGGGAGACGCCCTCGGGCGCCGAGCTCGAGGCCACGCTGGCCCACGGCGTCGCCCAGGGCCTGGTGTTCCCCGTGGTGTGCGGCTCCGCCGTCACCGGTGTCGGCATCGACCGCCTGGCCACCTTGCTGGCCGAGATCGCCCCGAGCCCCGACTCGCGACCGCCGGTGGAGGTCATGGCCGGCGACTCGGTCCAGGAAGTGGCGTGCGACCCCGGCGGCCAGCCCCTGGCCCAGGTGTTCAAGACCATCTCGGACCCCTATGTGGGCAAGATCTCGCTCCTGCGCGTGCTGTCGGGGACGATCAAGCCCGACACCGTGCTCACCGATCCCCGCACCCACTCCGACCAGAGGCTGCATATCCTGCAGCTGCTGCGAGGCAAGGAAGCCCAGCCCGTCGAGGCGGCCCAGGCCGGGGACATCGTGGCCGTCCCCAAGCTCTCCGACACCGCCACCGGCGACACCCTGGCCCCCAAGGGCACCCCCGTGGTGGTGCCCGCTGCGCCGCCCGAGCCGGTGGTCCTGTCGGTGGCCATCCGCCCCAAGTCCAAGGGGGACGAGGACAAGCTCATGACCGGGCTACACCGCCTGCAGGAGGAAGACCGGGCCCTGGTGGTCGAGCGCGTCGACGAGACGCACCAGACCATCCTGCGCGGCACGGGCGAGACGCACCTGGCGGTGGCGGCCGAGCGTCTGGCGCGCAAGTTCGGTGTCGAGGTGGCCACCGAGGACGTGCTGGTGCCCTTCCGCGAGACCATCACGCAACAGGCCGAGGCCGAGGGCAAGTACAAGAAGCAGACCGGGGGCCACGGGCAGTTCGGGGTGGCGTCCATCCGCATCGAGCCCCTCGAGCGGAGCGAGGGCTTCCACTTCGTCGACCAGGTGGTGGGGGGCGCCATCCCCAAGCAGTACATCCCCGCCGTCGAGAAGGGTGTCCTCGAGGCCATGAGGCAGGGCGGCGTGCACGGGTATCCGGTGGTCGACGTGCAGGTGTCGTGCTTCGACGGCAAGTTCCACCCCGTCGACTCCTCGGAGATGAGCTTCAAGATGGCGGGTTCGCTGGCGTTCAAGGAGGCCATGGCGAAGGCCGGACCCGTGCTGTTGGAGCCCATCTCGCTGCTCGAGGTCACCGTGCCCGCCACCATGCAGGGCGACGTTCTCGGCGACCTCAACTCCCGGCGCGGACGGGTCCAGGGGACAGACACCGTCGACGGCGGCCTGCAGCGGATCACCGCGCAGGTCCCCACCGCCGAGATCCAGCGTTACGCCGTCGACCTCCGCTCCCTCACCGGCGGCAGGGGCCGCTTCAGCGCGCGCCACGACCACTACGACGCCATGCCGGCCAACCTCGTCGAGCGCATGGTCAAGGCCAAGGCCGACTGATCGACCGCCCGACGGCGGCAGGCTCAGGGTGCGGGCCAGGCCCCGTGGAGCCGTTCCCATCCCACCGCCAGTGATTCGGGCATGACCCGCACGCCGGCCACCGTGGTCATGAAGTTCGTGTCCCCCGACCAGCGCGGCAGGACGTGGAGGTGGAGGTGTCCCGGGATGCCCGCGCCGGCGGCACGGCCCAGGTTGGCTCCCATGTTGACGCCGTCGGGGTCGTACGCGCCCGTGAGAGCGGACACTGCCAGCCGGGTGCCGCGCCAGAGGTCCTCGGACTCCGCGGCGCCGAGGGCGTCGAGCTCTCCCACGTGCCGCACCGGCATGACCAGGAGATGGCCACTCGCATACGGATAGGCGTTGAGCACTGCGAAGCTGAGGTCGCTGCGCCACACCACCAGGTTCTCCACACTCGGCGGGCCCGACGCCGCGATGCGGCAGAAGACGCACTCCCCCTCGGCGCCCCCGCGTTCGGCTTCCGTGGCCGAGACCACGTAGTCGCGCCGCCATCCCGCCCACAGCTGCTCGAGTGACGATTCACTCATCGAGCTCAGGGGAGCCCTTGGCCGCGATCTCGGCGCGCAGCGCGGCCCCGAAGGGGTCGAGGGGCACGCCCCGCTCGGGACGGTTCGAGCCCCGGCGGTTCACCCCGACCGTGCGCGCCGCCACGTCGTCGTCGCCCACCACCAGGACGTAGGGGACCTTCTCGAGCTTCCACCGGCGGATGCGGGCGTTGAGCGGCTCGTCGGCGGTGTCGACCTCGACGCGCACCTGATCGGTGCGCAGCGCAGCGGCCACCTCCCGGGCGTAGTCGTCGTGACCGTCGCGCACGGGAAGGACCACGACCTGCACCGGCATGAGCCACGTGGGCAGCGCTCCCGCGTAGTGCTCGAGGAGGATGGCGAAGAAGCGCTCCACCGACCCGAACAGGGCGCGGTGGATCATCACCGGGCGGTGGCGGGCGTTGTCGGCGCCCACGTACTCGAGGCCGAAGCGCTGGGGCAGCTGGAAGTCGAGCTGGATGGTCGAGACCTGCCAGTACCGCCCGATGGCGTCGCGCGCCTGCACCGAGATCTTGGGGCCGTAGAAGGCTCCTCCGCCCTCGTCCATCACGAGCTCGAGCCCCCGCCCGCTGGCTACGGCGCGCAGCGCCTCGGTCGCCTCGTCCCACTCCTCGTCGGTGCCCACCGCCTTGCCCGCGGGCTTGGTGGACAGCTCGAGGTAGAAGTCCTCGAGCCCGAAGTCGCGCAGGAGGCCGAGCACGAAGGTGAGCAGGTCGCCGAGCTCGGCGTCCATCTGCTGGCGCGTGCAGAAGATGTGCGCGTCGTCCTGGGTCATGCCGCGCACCCGGGTGAGCCCGTGGACCACACCCGACTTCTCGTAGCGGTACACGGTGCCGAACTCGAAGAGACGCATGGGCAGCTCGCGACAGGAGCGCTGCCGGCTCCTGAACACGAGGATGTGGAACGGGCAGTTCATCGGCTTCAGGTAGTACTGGTGACCCTCGTCGAGCTCCATCGGCGGGTACATACTCTCGGCGAACCAGTCCAGATGGCCCGAGATCTCGAAGAGCTCGGACTTGGTGATGTGCGGCGTGTAGGCGAATTCGTAGCCGCCTTCGATGTGACGCTGGCGCGAGTACTCCTCCATGAGGTGGCGGATGGTCGCCCCTTTGGGGTGGAAGACGGCCAGCCCCGAGCCGATCTCGCTCGGGAACGAGAACAGGTCGAGCTCGGCACCGATGCGCCGGTGGTCGCGCCGCTCGGCCTCCTCTAGACGATGGAGGTGCTCGGCCAGCGCCTTGTCGGACTCCCAGGCGGTGCCGTAGATGCGCTGCAGCTGGGGGCGGTGCTCGTCGCCGCGCCAGTACGCACCGGCCACGCGCAGGAGCTTGAAGTGCCCGAGCCGGCCGGTGGACGGCACGTGCGGGCCGAGGCACAGGTCGACGAAGCCCGCTTCGCCGGCGCCGTCGCCGAGGTTGCGGTACGTGCTCACCACGGCGGCGTCGGGGGCGATGTCCGCGGCGGCCTCGGCCGACAGGTCGGCATCGGGCGTGCCGCCGGCGACCCCCTCGATGATCTCCCGCTTGTAGGGCTGGTCGGCGAAGAGGGCCAGCCCCTCCTCGACCGAATGCTCCTCGCGCACGAAGCGTTGGTCGGCGGCGATCACGGCGCGCATCTTGTCCTCGATCCGCTCGAGGTCGTCGTCGTTGAACGTCGCCCCGCCCGGGAGCGCGAAGTCGTAGTAGAAACCGTCCGCGATGGCGGGACCGATGGCGTAGTGCGCGCCGGGCCACAGCTCGAGCACGGCCTGGGCCAGAACGTGTGCGCTGGAATGACGGAGCACGGCGCGCCCCGGCTCGGTGTCCTCGGTGATCACCGCCACCTCGGCACCGTCGGGCAGGGGTGCGCCGAGGTCCACCGACCGACCGTCGACGGTGGCCGCCACGGCCGCCCGCGCCAGGCGCCGGCCGATGGACTCGGCCAGGGTCAGCGCCGAAGCCCCGTCCTCGAGCTCCTTGGTCGATCCGTCGGGCAGGCGGACGGTGATCACAGCTCCACTCCCAACAGCGCCGCACCCGGGCCGACGTCACGGCCCGCGGCGGCTTCGTCGTCGAGCACCAGCAGGGCGTCGGACACCCTCAAGTCGTCGTCGAGGCACCGGCGCACCGCGTCCAGTGCCGGCGAGCCGTCGGTGTCCGGTGCCGGCGAGCCGCGCCCACCGGAAGCCGCGGCGCGCCACCGGTCGAGCCGCGCGGCGCCACGCTCGAGGTCGGCGGGATCCCAGTCCCAGTCGGTTCGGTAGTGGTGGCCCAGCAGGGCGAGGCGCACGGCCATGGGGTCCCAGTCCTTGAGCAGGTCGGCCACGAAGACGAGGTTGCCGAGGGACTTCGACATCTTGGTCCCGTCGAGCCCCACCATCCCGACGTGCAGCCAGTGGCGCGAGAAGGTGGTCCCGGTGACCGATTCGGACTGCGCGGTCTCGCACTCGTGGTGGGGGAAGATGAGGTCGGATCCCCCGCCGTGGAGGTCCACGGTCGTCCCGAGCTCGCGCATGGCGAGGGCGGAACACTCGATGTGCCAGCCCGGCCTGCCCGGGCCCCAGCGCGACTCCCATGACGGCTCGTCGGGCGCCGAGGGCTGCCACAGGACGAAGTCGAGGGGGTCGCGCTTGTTGGGGTCCTCGGGGTGGCCGCCGCGCTCGGCCGACAGGACCAACATCTCCGAGCGCGACAGGTGGCTGACCTGGCCGAAGCGGGGGAACGACGAGATGTCGAAGTAGACCGCCCCTCCCGCGCCGTAGGCGTGCCCCGCGTCGAGCACGGCTCCGATGAGCGAGAGGATGTCGGGGATGGCGGAGGTGGCTCGCGGCTCGCTGTACACCGGCAGGAGGCCGAGAGCCGCCATGTTGGCGTCGAAGCGCGCCATCTCCTCTGCGGCCAGGTCGAGATAGTGGACACCGAGCTCACGCGCTTTGCGCAGGATGTCGTCGTCGACGTCGGTGACGTTGCGCACCAGCCTGGGCTCGTGGCCGAGGTCGGCCAGCCGCCGTTGCAGGACGTCGAACGTCAGGTACACCTGGGCGTGCCCGACATGGGCGGCGTCGTAGGGCGTGATACCGCACGAGTACATCGAGACCACCGGCGCCGGTTCGAAGGCGACGATCTCGCCGCGCGTGGTGTCGTAGAGCCTCATCATGGCGTCGCAGCCGGCGCTGGCGCGTTCATAGGTGTCCGAGGCCCGTCAGCCCCAGCGAGCTGTGCGCCTTGTAGCGGATGTTCAGGGTCACGAGCACCGCGGTGAAGGCCTCGATGGCGGCCGCCTGGGCCAAGCTGCCGGCGTCGAGGGGCCGGAGGCCCTGCACCGAGGCGAGCAGCCCCATGGCCGACCGGGTCGCCTCAGGGTGGTCCGAGCAGACCAGGACGTCGGCGGCGAGGGATCTGTCGAGGTCCTCGAGCTCCGACGCCGGCAGGTGGTGCCCCGCCGCGGCCACCAGGGCCTTGGGCACCTCGGCCTGCACGACGGCGGCCATCGACCCCCGGGGCGGGGCCAGGGCGTGCATCTCGCGTCCCTGTTTCACGAGGGCGTTGGCCACCGAGATCACGACCTTGCCATCGAGGTGGGCGGCCAGAGGCCTCAGGGTGGGGACCACGGCGTCCCAGGGTGTGGCCACCACCACGACCTCGCACGACGCGGCGCCGTCGTTGCCGGCCCCCTCGACGGCCAGCGACCGCGGCCACCGTCGGTGCAGCGCCTCCACCACCTCGGCGGCGCGCGAGGCGTCGCGTGACCCGATCGTCACCGACGCCCCCGCCGCCGCCAGCCGCAATCCGAGCCCCCGACCGAGCGGACCGGTGCCCCCGAGGATCCCGACGTGCATCAGGTAACACTGGCACAACGGCCCCGGACCCAGGTTCAGTGCCGGCCCGTCAGCGCCGGGCCGGTCCCACCGGGCGGGCCCGCGCCGCTCGGGTAGGGTCGCCCGCGTGTCACCGACCGACGGACTCCTGGCGGGAAAGCGGATCCTGATCACCGGCGTGCTCACCGACGCGTCGCTGGCGTTCGGTGTGGCCCGGCGAGCCCAGGCCGAAGGGGCCGAGCTCGTGCTGTCGGGCGCGGGACGGGGCCTGTCGCTGACCCGCCGCACGGCGCGCAAGCTCGAGACGCCCGTCGACGTCATCGAGATCGACGTCACCGACCCCGAGCACCTGCGGGCCGCGGCGGCCGATCTCACCGCACGCTGGGGCCGGCTCGACGGCGTGCTCCACGCCATCGGCTTCGCCCCCCGGGACTGCCTGGGGGGCGACATCCTGCGCGCCGAGTGGGAGGACGTGGCCGTGGCCCTCCACGTCTCGGCGTACTCACTGAAGGCTCTCGTCGGTGCACTGCGGCCGCTGTTGGCGGCGGCGGGCCGGTCCTCGGTGGTGGCGCTCGACTTCGACGCCACGGTGGCGTGGCCGGCCTACGACTGGATGGGCGTGGCCAAGGCGGCGCTCGAGTCCCTGGCGCGCTATCTGGCTCGGGACCTGGGTCCCGTCGGCGTGCGGGTCAATCTCGTCGCCGCCGGCCCGGTGCGCACCCTGGCGGCCAAGTCCATCCCGAGCTTCAAGGGCTTCGAGGACACCTGGAGTGACCGCGCCCCGCTCGGATGGGACGTCAACGATTCCGAGCCCGTGGCACGCGCCTGTGTGGCGCTCCTGTCGGATTGGTTCCCCATGACCACCGGCGAGATGGTGCACGTGGACGGGGGCGTCCACGCCATGGGCGCCTGATTCCCACGGCGCAGGCGCGCGCCCGGTCAGTCTTCGGAGAGGATCTTGTAGAGCTCCTTGCCGGTGGCGCGGATGGCGGTGGTGGCCCGCTCCATCTGGGAGGGGTCGCCTTGCCGGCCGATCTGCTTGGCCGCCGCCACCAACTGCACGGCCGACTTGATCAGCCCCTGGAACTCGGTGGCGTAGTCCGTGTCGTTGTCCCACGGGGTGCTCCCGAAGCGCTCGACACGTTCGGCTGCCTCGGTGCGCCCGGCGTCGGTGAGCTCGTAGACGCGCTTGCCGTCTTGCTGCTCGGAGCGCACCAGCCCTTCGTCCTCGAAGAGCTGCAGCGTGGGGTAGACCGAGCCCGGGCTGGGTCGCCACGTCCCTCCGCTCTTCTCCTCCAGGCGCCCGATGAGCTCGTAGCCGTGCGCGGGCCCGTCCTTGAGCGCCAGGAGCAGCGCGGTGCGGATGTCGCCGCGGCGCATCCGCCTTCCCCCTCCTCGCCAATTGCCCCGGTCCGAGGCCCATTCTCCCCCCCACGGTGGACGACCGTGGTGCCCTTTCATTCGCATGCGTGGATGCATGGTTGGTCTCCTTACGTCTTTCGACTCTCTCGGTCCGGACCATTCGGTCCAGACTGTTCTCGTACTGACATGATATATCGTTATATATCTCAAGGCAACCCCGGACAGGGTTTCGGTCCGGAAATTTCGTGACCGCCGGGGGCAGGTCCCCGGAGACGGCGGCTGGGCCAGGGCGCGGGACTCCTCCGCGCCGGCGCGGGCCGGCTACGGCCGGCGGGCGCAGCTCAGCCGAAGGCCGCCCTGAACGCAGCCAGGGACGCCGGGAAGGTGCCGTCGGTGATGTCGTAGCGGTTCGAGCCCGAGATGTCGAAGGAGAAGATGCAGTCGAAGGCCACTTGGTGGGCCACGAACCAGGCGGCCATGTTGTCGATGAAAGAGGGGTCGTCTCCCAGGCCGTGGCCGTCGTCCCGGACCGACACCGACCATTCCGGTATGGCGATGGGCTTGCCGTGGGCGGCTGCGAACGACGCCAGCCAATTCAGGCCCCACTGCTGGGTGAGCTCGCTGGACCACGACGCCGCGGGGGTGAAGGGGCTTCCCCAGAACTCGTCGTACACGTCGGTGCCCACGTAGTCGACGTACGCGTTGCCAGGATAGGCCTGGGCCGGGGTGTAGCTCGTGCCCGTGTCCGCGCTGGCGTTCCACAGGAATTTGAATTGCTGGCCGGACGCGGCCCGCATGGTGGTGACGATCTGCTGCCAGAACCGGACGAAGTTGGCGGCGTCGGTGGCGTCGGCCACGTACCACGGGTACCAGGAGCCGTTGAACTCCCAACCCAGGCGCAAGATGGCGTTGGCTTCACCGTCGCTCACCAGGTTCCGGGCCAGGGTGGCGAAGTACCCGTTGTAGGCGCCCGTGGCGCCCTCGGCCAAGGTACCCGTGCCGGGCAAGATGGGGATGCCGAGCACCAAGCGGTACCCGGTGCCCTTCCAACCCTGGGCGATCGACGCGTCGTCCATGGCCGACCAGCCGTCGGTCTTGTCGAGGTAGTCGACGGCGTAGGTCGGGTCGGTGCCGGTGGCGGCGCCGAAGCCGACGAGGTCTTGGGGATCGTCGGTCCCCGCGTAGTCCCCGAGGGGGATGGCCGAGGCGCCCCCTCCCCCGCCACCTTGGTTGGACGGGGAGCCGACGGTGATGGTCCCGGCCACCGACATCCTCCTGACCCCTTGCTGGCGCCCGCACACGACGGCCAGCACGCTGCGGGTCATCGTCGTGTAGACGCTGGCCGCCGATCCCGAACTGGACGCGAACGACCCGGCGGTGAGGGCGAACCCACCTCCTCCGGGGATCGCAAATCCTTCGTCCCCGTTGGCGTTGGTCACCACCTGCGATCGCGAGGTGGCCTCGGTGGTGTCGCTATAGGCGGCCTTGAGACCGAAGAGGGCGCCCTTCCACGACACCGACAGCGTGGCCCGAGCACCGGTGCCCGACAGCGTCGCGCAATTGAGGGGGCTGGCCGAGAATTGCTCGGTCACCCTTCCCGAGCTGATCGACACCCCCGGGTTCGATGCCGCACAGTGCGACAACCGGCCTCTGAGGTGCGACGAGCTGGGCGCCACGTCGGACTTCGAGGCCTTGGGCGAGAACGACACCGTGCCCACCAGTCGGCAGGTCACCTGCCCGGGGGCCGCGCCCCGGTACCTGTGGGTCCCGGCAACCGCGGGCCCTGCGGTCACACCGAGGGACGCGGCCACGACGGCCGTGGTCAGCGCCAACACCATCGGCGCCATCGGCCTGCGCCGCAGGAAGACCTTCTGGGTGCCCACTGTCCCTCTCCGTCCGGGACACGCTCATCCCGCCCATCCAATTTGGACGGTGGACCGCGCCCGGGCCATCACCACAATTGATGAACTCCAGACATCGGTGCCGGGCGGCGACACCCCTGTTGAACAGGGAATTCGAAGACGGTGCTCGGGGACAGAGCCGGTGTCCCCGTCGGGCACGGTGGCGACGATCCACCCTGCCGAACGGCGTCACGGGCCGCACCCCCGGCACCCGCCCCGGTCGCGTCCCTCGGGGCGGCCTCAGCGCTGCAGGGCCTTGACCTCCAGGTACTCCTCCAGGCCGTACTTGCCGAGCTCGCGGCCGATGCCGGACTGCTTGTAGCCGCCGAAGGGCGCCAAGGGGTTGAACCCGCCCCCGTTGACCTCGACCTGGCCACTGCGCAGCCTCCGGGCCACGCGCTCGGCATGGTCCTTGTCGCCGGCCCACACGCCGCCGGCGAGCCCGTACACCGTGTCGTTGGCGATCTCGATCGCTTCCTCTTCACTGTCGAAGGGAATGATCGACAGCACCGGTCCGAAGATCTCCTCCTGGGCGATGGTCATGTCGCGCGTCACGTTGGAGAACACGGTGGGTCGGACGAAGTACCCCTTGTCGAGGCCCTCGGGCGACTCCGCGCCACCGGTGAGAAGGGTGGCGCCTTCGTCGACACCCTTCTTGATGTACCCGCGCACACGCTCGAGTTGCGTCTTGGAGACGAGAGGTCCCAGTCGGGTTTCGCCGTCGAAGGGATCCCCCGTCTTGAACTTCTCCGCTTCCTGCACGGCCAGCTGTTCGACTTCGGCGAGACGGGACCGGGGTACGAGCATGCGGGTGAGTGCCGAGCAGGTCTGCCCCGAGTTGATGTAGCAGGCAGCGACGCCCGCCGGCACGGCGGCGGAGAGATCCGCATCTTCGAGGATCACGTTCGGCGACTTGCCTCCGAGCTCCAGGGCCACACGCTTGACCCCTTCGGAAGCCAGCTGCATGACGCGCTTGCCCGCACGGGTCGACCCCGTGAACGAGACCATGTCGACGAGGGGGTGCGAGGCGATGGCCTCACCCACGACGGGACCCACGCCGGTCACGAGGTTGAAGACCCCGGGAGGCAGCCCGATGTCGTCGAGGATCTCGGCCAGGATGAAGGCGTTGAGCGGCGCCACCTCGCTCGGCTTGAGCACCACCGTGCACCCGGCCGCCAGTGCCGGTGCGACCTTGGCCGCGATCTGGTGCAACGGGTAGTTCCACGGCGTGATGGCCCCCACCACGCCGACGGGCTCCCGGACGATGAGCGAGTTGCCCACCTCCTCCTCAAAGGGGAACTCGGTGGCCAGCTGCGCAGCGGCCGCGAAGCTCATCACCGGCAGCCCCACCTGGATCAGGTTGGACAGCGTGAAGGGCATGCCCACTTCTTGCGAGATGAGGGTGGCGATGTCCTGTGTGCGCGCCGTCAGCGCCTCCTGGACACGCTCGAGGGTCTTGGCTCGCTCTTCTCTCGACGTCGTCGACCACTGTGGGAAGGCGTCGGCCGCGGCGCGCGCGGCACGGTCCACGTCCTCGGGGGTGCCTTCGGGGATCGTCCCGATGACCTCCTCGGTCGACGAGTTGAAGACCTCGATGACGCCCTTGCCCGTGGAGGGAACCCAGGCACCACCGATGTAGAGCTTGTCGCGTACCTCCATGACCTACCCCTCCTGGGCTTGGGCCCGGGCCCATCCCGGGCGGGTGCGGCTGACGCACCGCGGACAGCTCCGATGCTATTCCGCTGAACGCGCTCCCGTCCCTCCGCCGTGTCGTTCGTCCACGGCGTCGGTCCGGCCCTCGCCCTTTTCGCCCTCGCCCTCGCCCTCGCCGCCGTGGCCGTCGACCACGTCCGCGGGCTCCGGGACCCCTTCGGTGCGGTCTACGACCCCTCCGCGGCGCTCCTCGTAGGGGTTCCCGAGGACGTGCCGGGCCATGTCGAAGACCGAGGCCGAGTCGGCGTCGGCCGCGGTGACCACGCCTCCGAGCAGGGAGCGGCCCTCGCCGGTCACCTGCTCCATGATCGAGTCGCCCATTCGCTGGACCAGGTCCCCCATCTGGGCGCGCTCCTGGCCCTTGGGGATCTTGAGCCAGCACATCACCACCGCCTGCACGATCCCGGCCGCGGCGGGCCACAACCAGATGGTGCGGTAGTCGCCGGTGAGGTCGACCACCCACGCGGCCAGGAACGAGAAGACCACCGCGAACAGGCTGAAAGGCGCCACCAGTTTTCCGAGCAACTCCCCCATTCCCCCCGAGCGGGGCAGGAGCTGCAGGAGCATGGGGGCCAGGGAGATGGCGAACGCCCCGAAGAGCGGCCCTCCCACGAAGGCCAGGACCACCGACTGCCAGATGTGGGTGGTCGTGAACTGCACCAGGGAGACGACCGAACCGGCCACGGGGGTGAGGACGGCGATCTGCTTGCGCGTGAGCACCCGGCTCAACGCGTAGCCGAGGGCGAGGCCCAGCATGATCACGGGTACGCCGCTCACCCAGCCGGCGATGGTCTGTGAGTTGGCGCCGGCGTGTTGCACTCTCTGGAAGTAGACGATGGCCAGGTAGCCGGTGGCACTGAGCCCGGCCCAGAACACCATGATGCCGGTGACGAGCACCTTGGCGTTCGGGCCCTGCCAGATCTCGGCGAGCTCCTCGCGCCACGGGCGGGCGCGACGGTGGCGCTCCCGGTCGGCGACTTCCCGTGCTGCCGCCGACTCGCGCACGAGCAGGAGCACGATGAAGGCGACGACCACCATGAAGCCGCCTGCCATCCTGAATGCCAGGTTCCACGTGGCGGGGTCGTTGGCCTTCCACGTGGCGATCACGGTCCCCTTGATCACCAGGCTCACGAGGACGCCGAGGAGGCCGATGAGCGCGGCGGCCTTCACGCTCCGGCTCTTGCCGAAGGTCTCGGGGATGACCGCCACGTTGGTGAGCCCGAAGACGACACTGGCCGTCTTCACCAGCACGATCAGCAAGACGAGCGGCCAGAATCCCGACACCAGGGTGTACGACCACGTGCACACGCCCATGATGAGCAGACCGGCGGCCATGTACGGGGCCCGGCGTCCCGCCGCGGTGTGGGTACGGTCGCTGGCCCGGCCCAGCAGTGGATAGGCGAGCCAGCCGATCAAGCGGTTGGCCGTGAGGGCGAAGGTGATGGCCAGTGCGCTCGACACCCGGGCCGAGACGAGGAGGGTGAGCAGCACCCCGGACACGGCCAGGTTGGCGCGCGGCCCCACCAGGCCGAGGGTCAGCCCGATGAAGCTCCGCAGCCGCATGCGGTCGATGCCCGAGGCAGAGCCCTCAGCACCTCCGTCGGCCGACTCGGGCAGGGGCAGTGCCGCGGTCATCGGAGAGCCATCGGCAGTCCCGGGCCCTGACACGAGCGAAGGGTCGCCCAGTCCGACCCCCTCGGGACCGCTCATCCCCAAGAGCCTACGGGAGCGTCCCCGCAATCGGGGCTCGCCGGGGGCCCCGGGGCCGGGGGCGGAGGCGGGGGCGGACGGAGCGGCCCGGGCCGAACGTTCGGTCGGGGCTAGGCCCGGCGCTCGGGCAGGACGGCGGCGATCTGGTCGCGAATGGGCTGGAACTCGGGCATGACGAAGTCACGCCGCAGCCAGTTGGCCCCGTCGACCACGAGGGTGTGGCCCGAGACGAAGGCGGCGTAGGGCGAGCACAGCCACGTGGCCGCCCAGCCCAGCTCATGGAGCCGTCCCAGGCGCCCCGCCGGAGAGCGGCGGGCGTCGACGTCCTCGCCCTCGGTGCGAAGGGCCTGCAGGTCGGCGCGCATGTCCTCGTGGGGGAAGAGGCCCGGTGCCAGGGCGTTGACCCTGACCCCGTAGGGCGCCCACTCCACGGCCAGGGTCTTCGTGAGATTGCCGACACCCGCCTTGGCGGCCGCGGTGTGGGCCATGCCCGGACCACCGGTGAAGGACTGGGTGGCCAGGATGTTGCAGATGGCGGCGGGATCCCCGGCCCGGCTGGCCCGGCGGAACAGCTCCTGGGAGCAGAAGAAGGTGCCGTCGAGCACGATCTGCGTCACGGCGCGCCAGCCGTTGGGGCTGAGGTCGTCGGCCGGAACGGGGAAGTTGGCCGCCGCGTTGGTGACGAGGACCCGCGCCGGCCCGAGCGCGTCCTCGAGGGCGTCGAACGCAGCCGCCACGTCCTCGGCGCGCCGGATGTCGTCTCCGGCGTGGGCGGCCCGGCCCCCCACCGCCTCCACCGCGGCGGTGCCGGCCAGGCGGTGGCCCTCGTCGCGCGACAGGATCCCCACGGCGGCACCCAGCCGTGCGAACTCGACGGCGATCGCCTTGCCCAGGCCCGTCCCGCCCCCCGTCACCACGACGGTGGTCCCCTCGAAGGTGTGCGGCGGCAACATGAGCTGGCCCGCGGGCGGAGGTTCGGGAAGCGCCATGCCGGTCACTTGCCCTCGAAGACGATGGGCTGCTTGTTGGCCTTGGCGGCGTACCCGGCGGGCATGTCGTCGGAGACGAATTCGATCGACGAGCTCATGGCCCCGAACCGCATCGCCTCGGTGAAACCCCGGTAGGTGAAGCCGTCGACCGTGCGCTTGATGCTCTGCACGGCGAGAGGCGCGTTGGCGGCGATCTCCTCGGCGATCCCCATCGCCGTGGGAAGCAGCTCGTCGGTGGTGGTCACCTGCTGCACGACGCCGATGCGCTCGGCCGTACGGGCGTCGAGTCGCCGTCCGGTGAACGCGAGCAGCTTGGCCCAGCCCGCCCCGGCCTCGTGGGCCAACCGGAGGTCTCCACCGGCGTCGATGCCCACGCCCACCTGGGCCTCGGGCAGCGCGAAGACGGCGTCTTCGGCCGCCACGCGGATGTCGGACATGAGCACGAGCTCGAACCCGAAGCCGAGGCAATAGCCCTGGACGGCGGCCACCACAGGCTGGGGAAGCTCCGCGAACACCTTGAAGCGCTCGTGGGCCCAGCGGATGCCCTCGTAGTAATTGCGGGCCTTCTCGGCCGGAGAGCGGCCGGTGACCCGGTCCTCGGGCATACCCAGATCGATCCCGGCACAGAACGCCCGACCCTCGCCCCGCAAGACGACGGCGCGCACTCGCTCGTCGAATCGGATCTGGTCGGCGCGGGCGCCGAGCTGGCGGGTGGACTCCCAGCTCCAGGCGTTGAGCTTGTCGGGGCGGTTGAGCGTGAGCACGGCCACGTGCCCCTCGACCTTCAAGTCGAGATGCCATTCGTCTTCGGCGACGACAGGCGAGGTCCTGAACATGGGTGCTCCCATCGTGTGGCGGTCGGCACTGCCCTCTCACCCGTGCCCCACCGCGTGCTCCGTGCTGCGCGTCGGGGAGTATCCCATGCACCCTCGCCTTGCTTCCGGCCCGAGGGGCGGGGCCCGTCCGGTCGACGCCGCCTGGCCCTCGACCGTCGAACTTAGATAGGATGCGTTATCTAAGTTCGGTTCGGCGGGATCGAGAAGGAGCCGAGGTGTCACGGACCCAAGAGGAGCGCAAGGCCGAGACCCGTGCCCGCCTCCTCGACGCTGCCGCCACGCTCTTCGCCGAGCGTGGCATCGACGCCGTGTCGGTGGACTCCGTCGCGGACCAGGCGGAACGAACCTCGGGATCCGTCTACGCGCATTTCGGGTCGAAGCAGGGGCTCCTCCTGGCCCTGCTCGACGAGTGGGCGCATTCGCTCGTCACCGTCATCGCCGCCGAATTCGAGCTGGCGGCCACCGTCGAGGACCGACTGCGGGCCGTCGCCGCCAACGTGGTGACCAATCCCAGTGACCAGACTCGCCGGCTGCTGCTGCTCGAGCGCGAGCTCTGGCTGCGTGCCGCGCGCGACCCCGAGGTCGCCCAGGCCATGCGAGCCCGGTCCCGCGAAGCCCACGAACGGCTCTCGAAGGGATTCGCGGCCTGGATCGCCGACGGTGTCGTCGCTCCCGTCGCCGCCCCCGACGTCCTGGCCACGGTGTTCCGGGCGCTGGTCATCGGCTTCGAGACGCAGCACCGCATCGATCCCGCAAGCCTCGACACCGACCAGGTGGCGGCGGCGTTGGCCATGGTGACCGGGGTCTCCCCCGCCGGCTCCCTGACCGCATCCCCCGCTGCTTCGCACCGTTGCTGACCGACGTCCCTGACCGACATCCCTGACCGACATCCCTGAGACACGAAAAGTCCCCTGAGACACGCAAGAGTCCCTGAGACACACAACCGAAGGAGCCACCAGTGCACACCGAGATCTGTGACCGACTCGGCATCGAGTTCCCCATCTTCGCCTTCACCCACTGCCGCGACGTCGTGGCGGCGGTGTCCAACGCCGGTGGGTTCGGCGTGCTCGGGGCCATAGGTTTCTCTCCCGAAGAGCTCGAGATGGAGCTCGTCTGGCTGGACGAGCACGTCGGTGACAACCCTTACGGCGTCGACATCGTCATCCCCGGCAAGTACGAGGGCATGGGCGAGATGGATCCCGTGAAGCTCGAGGCCCAGCTGCAGTCCATGGTCCCAGACGACCACCGGCGCTTCGCGCGGCGGCTCCTGGCCGAGCACGGCGTGCCCGAGCCCCCCGCCGACGAGCGCCGCAGCGGGATGATGGGCTGGACCGAGGCCACCGGCAAGCCCCTGTTGGAAGCGGCCTTGCGCCACGACAAGGTGAAGCTCATCGCCAACGCGCTGGGGACGCCCCCCGCCGACGTGATCGCCCGGGTGAAGGAGTCGGGCCGTCTCATCGGGGCGCTCGCCGGGTCCGTGAAGCACGCCCTCGGCCACAAGGAGGCCGGTCTCGACTTCATCGTGTGCCAGGGCACCGAGGGTGGGGGTCACACCGGCGACGTGGGGTCTCTCGTCTTGTGGCCCGAGGTCATCGACGCCGTGGCCCCGCTCCCGGTGCTTGCCGCCGGAGGCGTGGGCAGCGGTCGGCAGATCGCCGCCGCCCTGGCCATGGGCGCCCAGGGCGTGTGGTCGGGGACGTTGTGGCTGACCGTCGAGGAGGCCAACACCCCGCCCGGGCAGATGAAGAGCTACCTCGCCGCCACCAGCCGTGACACGGTGCGATCGAAGTCCTTCACCGGCAAGCCGTGCCGCATGCTCAAGAACGACTGGACCGAAGCCTGGGAGCGACCCGACACACCGGACCCGCTCCCCATGCCGTTGCAGATGATGGTGGCCATCGAGGCGGTGGGAGCCACGCACCGCCACCCCGAGGAGGCCAAGGACGTCGCCTTCAACCCCTGCGGCCAGGTCATCGGGCGCGCCACCCGGGTCCGCAAGTCACGCGACGTGATCTTCGACCTCGTGGAGGAATACGTCGAGGCCGTCGACCGCCTCTCACAGACCGTCAAAGTCGAGGTGTGAGCAAGCTCCCCCGATCCGGCCTCATGAGCCGCTCGGAAAGCTGAAGAACATCATCTGCGTGGCGTAGGCGACGATCCCGCGTGCTGGGTCCCAAAGTTCCATCTCCACCGAGGCGTACCCGTCCCCGGCATGTCGGGCGCGGTTGCGGGCGAGCAGCCATTCCGAGGTGGCCCGGCCCAGCACGTGCACGGTCAGGTCGGCGCTGGGCCCGAACCACATGGGCAGGCCCGGACCCAACCGCTCCCCCACCGCGCCGGGCATCGTGTCGCACAACGCCACCAAGGCCAGGGGATCCCACTCGCCCTGGTCGTCGAGGGGCGGGTCGTCGAACCGGTACCAGTACACGCGTTCGGAGGTGGAAGGCTCCCATTCGTCCCAGGGGGCATGACCGACGGCCACACGTGACTCGACACGGTCCCAGAACGATGTGTGCGGGAACGCGGTGACCCCCTCGGGAGGTGGATCGCGGAATGACGGGCACTCCTCGGGCGGCACCACCTCCGGACACGTCACATCGGTGAACTCGAACCCGTGGCGCGTTCCCCCGAAGACGGCGATGGCGGTGTGCCCGCTATCGTGCCCGGTCGGGCGAACCGTGGCGGTGGCCTGGGACATGGTCCGCCCGTTGCGAAGCACGGTGACGTCGATGTCGACGGGGCCCGGCGGCACCCGGGCGGCGAACACCGTCGTCACCGACCGCAGCGTCTGGTCGGGAGCACCGAGCTCGACAGCCATGGCCCGCAGTGCCAGGGCGGTGACGATCCCGCCGTGCGGGAGCACCGGCGCGTTCCAACGATCGCTCACCACGGCGCGGTAGCGGCCACCGCCACCGGGATGTGGCTCAACCGCGGTCTGCTGTCCGAAGGCCGTCATCCTCATGGCGTGCGGGATCGTAGCCAGGAGCTATGCCGGTCGAGCACAGGGCCCCCGAGACGACCGTCTCCTATGCTTTCGAACCGGTCGACACGACGCGGAGGACCGTGGGGATACTCGGGATCACGTTGCAGGATCTGCGCTTCCGGGCCCGGCAATTCCTCATCGCGGTGATCGGAGCGGGGCTGGTGTTCGCCATGGGGCTGCTCCTGTCGGGCATGGTGGCGGGGCTCGGCAACGAGATCGCCCAGACCGTGGGAGCGGCGCGGGCCGACTCCTGGGTGCTGAGCACAGGCGCATCGGGAAGGGTCGACGCCCTCTCGACGATGCCATCGTCGACGGTGTCCGCCGTCGCCCGGGAACCCGGGGTCGTGCGGGCTCAACCCATCATCGTGGTCCCCGAGGCCACGCGGGTCGGCACCGTCACCGACAGCGTGGTGTTGATCGGGGGACGCTCCGAGGGCCTCGGCACCACCGTGCTTACCGCCGGTCGAGGCGTCCGAGGCAACGGAGACGCCGTCGTCGACGCCCGCCTCGGGCTCGGAGTCGGTGGGCACTTCACCGTCGCAGGGCTCACCTTCCGCGTGGTGGGCACCGTCGCCGGCAAGACATTGCTCGGCGGACAGCCCGATGCCTATGTCACGCTCCACGATGCCCAGGCCGTCCTGTACGGAGGGCGGCCGCTGATCGGCGCCGTCATCACATCGGGGACCCCGAGACGCCTTCCACCTGGGCTCAGCGCCTATTCGAACCAACAGATCGAGACGGCCAGCCTCGACCAGATGGCCCCCGTGGTCTCCTCCATCAGCAATTCCCGGGCCTTCATGTGGGTGATCGCAGTGTTCATCGTGGCGGCCCTCGTCTACGTCACCGCCCTGGAGCGGACGCGTGACTTCGCCGTGCTCAAGGCTCTGGGTGCCTCGTCGGCGATGTTGTTCGCCGGGCTGGTCGTCCAGGCGGTCCTCGTGTCACTGGCCGCCGCCGCCATGGCCGCTCTCATCGCCAACCTCATGAAGGGGCTCTTCGCCCAACCCGTCGACATCCCCACGAGCGCCTTCGTGGTGCTGCCCGTGACCGCACTCGTGGTCGGCATCATCGCGAGCCTGGCCGCCCTGCGGCGGGCGGTCTCGGCCGACCCGGCCATCGCCTTCGCGGGGTGACCGGGCACGTGCGGGCTGAGCTCGAGGTCCGCGACCTGACCGTGGAATTCCCCTCCGGCGGGTACGTGGTTCGTCCCCTGAGCGGCCTCTCGTTCAACGCCGACGACGGCGAGCTGGTGGTCGTCCTGGGACCGAGCGGGTGCGGGAAGACCACGTTGCTGTCCTGTCTCGCCGGGCTGTTGACCCCCACCTCCGGGTCGATCTCGTTTCGCCACAACGACGTGGGCAACTTGACCGGCCCCGCCCTCGGTGAGTACCGCCGCTACACGGTGGGCGTGGTGTTCCAGGCCTTCAACCTGATCCGCAGCCTCTCGGCGCGCGCCAATGTGATGGCCCCCCTCCGTTTGGCGCGCCTGCCGTACAAGGCGGCAGCCCAACGCGCTGACGACCTGCTCGAGGTCGTGGGTCTTTCCGACAGGGCCGGGCACCGTCCCGGGCAGTTGTCAGGAGGACAGCAGCAACGCGTTGCCATCGCCCGGGCCCTTGCCCACGATCCCCCGTTGGTGGTGGCCGACGAGCCCACCGCCCACCTCGACTACATCCAGGTCGAGGGCGTACTGCGATTGTTGCGCCAGCTCTCGGTGCCGGGCCGCATGGTGCTCGTTTCGACACACGACGACCGCATCACCAACATCGCGGACCGCGTGATCGAGCTCGCCCCCCATTTCGCGGCCGCCGACCGGGCCCCCGAAGAGGTGTCGTTGGCCGATGGCGAAATCCTTTTCGAGCAAGGAGACCGGGGGGACCTCGTCTACCTGGTCAACGAGGGAGAGGTGGAGATCTACCGGGTCCGTGCCGACGGGGCCGAAGAGGGTCTGGCTGTCATCGGGGTCGGCAACTACTTCGGTGAGCTCGGTCCCATCCTGAACCTCCCCCGCAGCGCCTATGCGCGAGCCAAGGGGGCCTGCCGCCTGACGGGGTACACGGTCCGGGCCTTCCGCCAGCGGTTCCCGGGCACGGGGGTGGCCGCGAACCCGGCGGCCGGGAGTCCTCTCTGACCCGATGGGAGCGGTGGGGGGCGACCTCGTAGAATCGCGCCCGTGGACCACGCCGTGCTCACGCGCTACAGGGTGATGGCTTACCTCACCGCCGTCCTGCTCATCATCCTCGTCTTCGTGGGCATCCCTTTGCAGGTGGAAGGCCACCCCGGGGTGGTCAACATCTTCGGAACACTCCATGGGTTCCTCTATCTCGTCTACCTCGTCGTGGCCTTCGATCTGACCCGGAAGCTCTACATCCCCGTGGGCCGCACCCTCCTCGTCCTCCTCGCCGGCACCGTGCCCTTCGGAGCGATCATCGCCGAGCGCAAGCTGACGTCTGAGTACTCCAAACAGACACGCGCCGCTCGAGCCGTGACCGGGCCCGACATGGGCACGGAAACCTCGGGAACCGCGCCGGAGCAGGCCTGACCCCGCCGTGTCCGTCCCGGTGCCGGCCGCGCCTCTCTCTCACCCCGTCTCTCCCCCCGGTTGCTGGTGGACGCGGCGGTCTGTGCTGGCCCACCTCGCCCTCGTGGTGTGGGTTCCGGGGTGCGCCGTCGCCTGCTGGTGGCAGGTCGGAGTGGGCTTGTCGGGGGACTCGCTGGGCTGGATCTACTCGGTCATGTGGCCGTGCTTCGCCGTGTTCGGCACGATCT
Source organism: Acidimicrobiales bacterium (assembly GCA_031292675.1). Lineage (GTDB taxonomy): Bacteria > Actinomycetota > Acidimicrobiia > Acidimicrobiales > UBA8190 > Chersky-840. The sequence goes on along the minus strand of JARLGQ010000223.1, from coordinate 12,884 downwards.
TCTGGTGGCACTTCGTGCACGACGATCCCGACACGGTGGGGCGGCGCGGCTTACGCCGGCTCCAAGAAGCGGCCGCGCCCCCTACCGTCGAGCAACCCGGTTCGCAAGGGCACGACGGGGCCGCCCCCGATCCCGGTGAGCTCGCCTTGGCACGAGCGGAGGCCGAAGATCCCGAGTTGGCCGAGTACAACGCCTACCTTGCCGCTTTGTCCCGGGATCCACGTCCGAGCACGTGGCGAAGCCGCTGATCAACACTGGTGAGAGGAACGACGCCATGCCCGCCGGCCCCGCCCGACAGCCGCACATACCGGAGCCCGTCGCCGCGCTGGCCGGTGAACAGCCCCTCAGACCGGTGTGGGAGAACGAGCTGGGAGGGCTCACCTTCGAGATCGGGAGCGGTGTCGATCGCTACTTCGTGAAATGGGCGCCCGCGGCCAGCGGGATCGACCTGGACGCCGAGGCAGCCCGGATGAGCTGGGCAAGCGTCTTCACGCCGGTGCCCCGGGTCCTGGACCAGGGCGCCGACGACACCGGACGCTGGATGTCCATCAGCCCGGTGCCGGGAGACAGTGCGGTTGCAGACCGCTGGAGGAGAGATCCGGCGACCGCGGTCAAGGCGATAGGGAAAGGATTGCGCGCCTTGCACGACGCCCTCCCCGTGGACACGTGCCCGTTCTCGTGGTCGAACGAAGACCGCGTGGCCGACGCCCGGGCCCGTGCATCGGCGGGGCTCGTCGATCCACAGCGATGGCACCCCGTCCATCGGTCTCTGTCCCTGCAACAGGCTCTCGACGTCCTCGGCGATGCACCCCCGATCGACAGAGCCGTGGTCTGTCACGGAGACGCCTGTGCTCCCAACACCATCCTCACCGCCGCCGGCCACTGGTCGGGCCATGTCGACCTCGGGGCCCTGGGCGTGGCCGATCGCTGGGCCGACCTCGCCGTCGCCACGTGGAGCACGCAGTGGAACTTCGGTCGTGGCTGGGAGAGCCGGTTGCTCGCCTCCTACGGCGTCCAGAGCGATCCCGTTCGCACCCGGTTCTACCGCCTCCTCTGGGACCTGGGACCCTGACCGACCGTCGCTCCTGTCCGCCCGACCATCGACCCACGGACCCCCATCTTCGGCCCCACTCGGGAAACCCCATGTGCGACCATCGGACCGTGGGAACAACCGGCCGGCGCTCCGGAGACGCAACCGCGGCAGAAGTCGTCGTCAGGCCCTACGAGTCGCGCGACCGACCCCAGGTGCGACACATCTGCCACGTGACCGGCTACATGGGAGAGCCCGTCGACTGGCTGTGGCGCGACACCGAAAGTTTCGCCGAACACTTCACCGCGTACTACACCGACGCGGAGCCGGAGTCCGCGCTCGTCGCCGAGCGCGACGGCGTCGCGGCCGGGTATCTGCTCGGCTGCGTGGACTCCCGCCGGGCATGGAGTCCGGCCGGCATCTTCGGGCGCCACTTCCTTCGGCGCGGCATCGGGTTCAGGCCCGGCACGGCCGGCGTGGTGTGGCGTTCATTCGGCGACGTGATCGTCGACGCGATGCGTCGCCGGCTCCCACCCGCCAGCGTGTACGACGAGCGCTGGCCCGCCCATCTGCACATCGACCTGCTCCCCTCGGTGCGCGGCATGGGGGTCGGTGCCGCCCTGATGCACCGGTGGCTGGACACGCTGCGCGACGTGGGCGTACGGGGCTGCCATCTGGAGACCATGGGCGAGAACCACGGGGCCATCGCCTTCTTCGAGTCGATGGGCTTTCGCCGCCGTGGCGTTCCAAGCTCGGCGCCGGGGTTTCGCTCCCCCACCGGCGAACGCAACACGGTCCAGCTGATGGTGTTGCCCTTGAGCACTGAAGGACGAGGGATGCCGGAGGAGGGCAGGAGGAGCAGAACTTAGGCCGCCCTAATTCGTCGGGCACACCGCTGGGCACTCCTCAAGGCCCATTTGCGGTCCGCCGATGTCACAACAGTGACCGAGCCGCGCCCAGACGCGAACGGTGGCGCAGCTCCCCATCACTGGAGCCTCCAGCCACCCCCGGCCCGGGAGACCGACGGGCCTGCCCCTCACCAGGGAGAACCGGTGTCGATGTTGCTGCGCCGGTTGCGGGACCGGGACGCCGCGGCACCCTCTGCGGTTGATCCCACGGGCACGGACCCGGCCAACCCCCCACCCTCGGGTCGCCCCGCACCGCCACCGGCGGGTCCGATCCGACCGGAGCAGGCCGTCGTGGTCGGACCGCAACGCCTCCCGTCCCGCAGCACGCCCGAGCCAGCTCCCGGGCCCGTCCCAACCTGGTCGGCGGAACCCGAACCCGCGTTCCGGCTCGGGGCCGACGCCCCTGGCGAACACTGGAGCCGGCTCGAAGTCGACCAGCCCGTCGTCCCCGACGACCAACTTCTGCCCCGTCCCAGGACGCGGATGGGCCCGCGCGTGGGGGTCGTCGTCATCGCCTGCGCGTTGGTGGCCGTGGCGTTGGCACTGGCACACGTCGGGCCCTTCAGTTCCTCTCCCGGCGTGGCATCGACACCTTCTCTGACCACCAGCGCTCCGGTCGAGATTCGTGGCACGTGGAGTGCGCTCGTCGGCTTCGGTACCTCGCTCTCGGCGGAAGCCCTGCAGATCGACACCGAGAATCTCTCGACAGGACAATTCACCGCCGCCGTCATGTCACCGATCGGCGTCGAAACGATGACCGGCACGGTGGCCGGTTCGACGATGACCTTCAAGATCACTCTCGGCACGAGCACCGACAGCGGCACCGCCACCATTTCGACCACCAACGGCAAGCTCGAGATCCAAGGCACCTTCTCGAACTCCAGCGGGGCAGGGGGGAAGATCTTCGCCACCCGGACCTCCACCTGAGCGATCAGGCGAGCCCGCCGGGGACGACGAGTTAGAGGGTCGCATCAGGGCACGTTTGCACGGATTGAAATATCACGAAGTGCAGCGTGATCGGCGTTACGGTTCTGCCAACGGATGTAACGACATCTCGAATGCGTCCGTGACCATGACGCGGTAGCCGTCAGGGTCATCGACACGGAATTCGCGGTTGGGCCCGGGCGCTCCAGGGCCGATGGGACCCGGCTCGAATCCTGCCTCGCGGAACAGCTCATGCAGCTCCTCCAGATCGTCGGCGTAGACGTAGAACTGCACGGCCTGCTCGGCAGCAACGACGGGCCCACCGGCTTCCTCCAACATGAGCCGTGCTTGGTGCTGCTCAAGCCAACACCAGACCCGATGTCCACCTGGCTCAAAGCTCTCTAGGACCTCGAAGCCGAACAGTTCGTAGAAGGCAGTCGAACGCATGACATCCCGCACACGAACGAACGGCACGAGCCCCTGCACGTAGGGCCGGTGGGAACTCACGAGCGGACGATACCTCGTGGCGCGGAGCGGCCCGTCTGGCGGCGGTGGGACTGCTGGACCCAAGGGCGTTTCACCAGACCAGGGAGACAAGCCCCGGGATGAATTGCATCCGTTACCGAGCAGTCGGCGTCGAGTAGCCAAACGTTGCCCGATGCGGCACTAGCTGTCCCGCACCCCGGCCGGCTTGTCCCCGTGCAGAGCCACCCTGAGCATCCGTCTGCGATCCGTCCCGAAGTCCAGCAGGGCGTAGTGCATCGTGCACCGGTTGTCCCAGAACGCCACGTCACCCTCTTCCCATTTCCACCGGACCTGTCGCTCGGGTGCAACCGCGGCCTCATAGAGCAACCCGAGCAGTGCGTCACTCTCCCGCCGGCGCAGTCCGTCCACCTTGTCGGTGAACAGCGGGTTCACGAACAGACTGCGTTCGCCTGTTTCCGGGTGCGTCCTCACCAGGGGATGCCGAGAAGAGGTCACCGCAGTGCGACCTGCAGCCTCTCCACCTGTCGGGTCACGGTCCGCGAAGTAGCCGCCGGCCTTCCTGGCCGAATGGGTGGCCGTCAGGCCTTCCACAAAGGCGCGTAGCGGTGCCGACAGCGACTGGTACGCACCGGACATGTCCGTCCACATCGTGTCGCCTCCCACGGGCGGGATCTCCACGGCGTGCAAGATCGCCCCGAGCGGTGGGCGCTCCTGGAACGTGAGGTCGCTGTGCCACACGTCGGCACGAGCGCCCTCTTCCGAATCAAGGGGGAGCACCTCGGGATGGCCCTCCAGGCTGGGCTCCACGGGGTGGGCCCCGGTCGGGGTTCCGAACCGCGACGCCACCGCGGTGAGTGACGCCGCATCGAGACACTGGCCTCTGAACCACAACACCTTGTGCTTCAACAGGGCCGCTCTGACACCCGAGACCGTCTCCTCGTCCATCTCCGGAGCGAGACCAACACCATCGACCACGGCTCCCAAGGCAGGGCTCATTGCGTGGGTGTGCACGGCGCCAAGTTAGACGCTGGTCCCGGTCGCACCGGGCCGTTTTTCACCGCCCGTGTTCACCGCCCGTGATCATCCGGTCGTGTTCACCGGGCGAAGGCATGCCAGCCCAGCCACATCCACGCCACCACGAGCAGGTATCTCCCCACGCGACTCCAGGTCACCCAACCGACCAGTGCCCCCAGACCGGGGAGGCCACCCTTGCCCGCCACGGCGAGGATCTGGCCGAGGACGACCGTGGCTCCGAGCACCCCCCATACGATCAGCGTGATGTGCCGGTCGATCATCGGGATACCAGGAACCACCCGAGACCGAGCCATGCCACCACGGCCACCGTCTTGCCGGGGCGAGTGGCGTCAAGGAGGTCGATCAGGGAGCTCAACGTCGGGTGCTCGACTCGCGGCAGGCTGACGAGGCAGTAGAGCTCCCAGCCCGTGACGACGAGGATGGGGGCCATCCATACCCGCCATCGCCGGCCCAACCGCCGCCCTCGTCTTCCGTCGACTCCCTCCGGTCGCGCCCCACGGGATCGACCGGCTCGGAGATCACTGCGAATCGTGACCGCAGCGACGACAGCCACCGGAACGGCAGTGGCGACATCGGCGACCCACGTGAAGGGGTGGGTGAGCGCCACGAGGACCGCATAGCCAAGAACGGCCACCGCCCCCGCGACGACCCGGGATCTCTGGTGTGCGATCCGGTGCAGGTGCTCCACACCGTAGGTCTAGCCGTGGTGGAGGAGCGCAGCAGGCCCCCTCTTGCACCGCAGCCCGTGGAGTCGGGCGGGACAGGGGCCACCCGTATCCCCGTGCACGTCGTTGTGGAGCCTACGAAGAGCCGTAGTCGAGTTGCGCGTACCAGTCACCCCGTCCCTGCGGGGTGAGATCGAGGACGTGCCACGCCGGCGTGAGCAGATCGATGCCACGTTGGTCGATATCGTCCGACATGCGAGGGTGACCGCTGTAGAAGTGGTGCGGCACCCCATCGGGGTCCAGCCTGAACACCGACACCGTGGAATCCTGGTTCCCGTCGGCGTCCTCGCTTCCCAGGTCGTACTTGAAGGTGTTGTCGCCACAGCTCAGCAGCCGGACCCGGTCCCACCCGCGAGCCCGGGCATGCGTCCGCAGCGTAGCGACGTCAGCCGCAGCCACCACGGCGAAGTCGACATTCTGGGCGACATGGTGCGCGACACCGTTGATGCCGTCGATCCACATCGTGCACATGGGACAGGGGGTGCTCTGTGCCTTGCCGTACATCAGGTGGTAGATCACCAGCGACCGATCAGGTGAGGTGAACAACCCGCTGAGCCGCACCGGGGTCACCGGATCGTCACCGGCACCAAGGCGGCGTGGCCCCTCGGAGAACACGTAGTCCTCGACCCCCGTGCCCGCCGGCAACTGTCGTCGCATCGACGCCACGTGCTCTCGTCGACGCATGAGCTCGATCTCGGCCTGTCGGAGCTCCTCGCGTTTTGCCGTGTACTCCGACGTTTCCCGAAGCCGGGTCTGATCCACGATCCTCCTCCTTCGGCCGGCGCCGTGTCCTGACGGTGCACTGTAATGAGTAGGCAAGTGCGGGTGTGCGGGTTGACTTCCCAGATCCACCGGTACACTGAAGGCGGTCGTCCCGGCGGCAGGAGGTGCACTGATGACTGCAGCGGACGAGACGCCCGTGATCGCTCCGGTTGGCGAGGACCTCCCGGTGCCCGGTGCCATCTCCGACGAAGAGCTCACCGCCCTGGCGCTCGCGGCCGACCCCGATCAGCCCCTGGACGCTGATGCAGTGCCTCTGTCGCTCTATCTGGCCAGCAGCCCGGGACCTCTCCCCGAGTGGTACATGGCACCGGTGACGGCCCGGCACAGCGGACGACGACAACGGGCGGTCATCCTCTCGATCGTCGGCGCGTTCCTGTTGATCGAGGCGTTCGGTCTGTGCAGCACCTACGGGCAATTCCCATTTCACTGAGAGCGCCGTAGCGGGCGTCGCCGGCGGTCCTAGGGGACCTGACGGTCGCTTTCGGGCCGGTTGAAGGCGAGACGGGTGAGCGTCCCCCAGTGGAAGCGGGTATACGAGCGCAGACGCCAGACATCTCCGACGGCGCCCGCGTCCTCCAGCAGGTGGTCGACATACTCGATCTTGTCGTAGGGGACGGCGGGAACGAGGTGGTGAGCGGCATGGAAGTTGTTGTTCCAGTACACCCAGCGGACGAAGGCGTTGGACCGAACCGACCGCGTGATCTCGAGGACGTCACCACGGCCGGTGGCACCGTAGTGCTCGGGGACCAGGAGCACCGGAAGCAGCCCGAAGACCCCGATCACGTAGGGGATGAGCCACACGTTCACCGTCACCCACGGGTCGATGACCATTCCCGTCACGATCGCACCCACCACCGCCAGCAGGAGAAGCGCATTGAGCCTGATGGCTCGGCGCTGGCGGTGCGTACGCACCCAGGACGGCGGCTTCCCGAGGATGGTGACGACCGTGTAGGCGGTGTTCTCGAAGAGGACCAGGAGACCCCCGAGCACCATCACCGCCACATACAGCCGGCGTGTCGAGAAATTCAGCGGAGTCCTCTCGGGATCGCCGTCCTGAGCGGTCCGGGCGTGGTGCTCGAGGTGATAACAGCGGTACGTGGCAAACGACGCCAGGACGGTGATCGCCGCCGCCGTCCCGACCACGGTGTTCCACGTCCTGGAGGCGAAAAGGTGTCCGTGGACGGCTTCATGGGCGATGGCGGCGTTGCCGACGAACGCCAAGGCGACGACCAACCACACGACGACCCAGACCGCCATCTCGTTCGCCCAGATGCCGACGCCGGCCGCCACCACGGCGGGTCCCCATGCCAAGAGCAGATGCGACACCGTCGTCCGGGGTGACGTGCGCCCGAGATGGCGGTCGGCCACCACGGCGCGGACCCGGTCGACAAGGGCGACGTGGGCGGGCTCGGGTGGGACGCCGAGCTCCTCGCGACCCGTGTACTCGCCGGGTTCCCTTTCGACCGTTGAAGCCGGAGCGATATCCGTCATGGAACCAGCCCCTCAGGGTCACGAGCGATACGGCGTTCCTCGCCCCGGAGCCTACGAATCTCGTGGTCGAGCGGCAACCGGGGGGCACCGGCTCTCGTGGGCACGGGCCTTCCTGTCATGAAGGGGTGGGCATCTCGCTGAAGGGTCCGAGACCGCACCGCTGCAGACTCACGACCCCCACCCGTCAGAGGGTGCTCAGCTGAAAGACTGGCCACGAAGCCACTTGACTGTCGAGCCACGGGTGCCGGAGGATTTCCCCGGTGGGACACTCGACCTCGATGACGCGCACCAAGCGGCGAGCTCGGGGCAACGTTCGGGTGGGGCCTCGATCGGTCCATGTCGCCGCGGTCCCAAAGAGCCCAACGTGGCGCTCTGATCGTGTGCCGGTGGATTCGGCGTGAGCAAACGGGAGTGGCAGCGCCTTCATTTGCGTGGAGCACATTGGTGGGAGGGCACGTGCTACCCCGCCGATCGCCAACGAGAGAACGTCAAGGCAGACGAGCTGAAGACCGAGACCGAGGACCGACTCACCGAGCTTCTGGCCGAAGGGTGGACAATGGTCTCGGTGGTCGCCGCAGGGCCGGTTCTCCTCTTTCAAAGCCGCGTCGGCGCGCTGTGGCAGGAGGCCTTCAACGTGTTCCTGGAACGTGCGGTGAACGCAGAGATTCACGAGCCCGAGAACTGAAGGCGGCGATACTTCCACCTCCACCGGTCGGGCCCGCGTCGCAAAGCCCGAGCGCCGGCTCGTCGGGGTTAGTCTTCGGAACATGGCCTTTATCATCCGCAAGTTCCTTGCCGTCCTCAGGGTTCGGCGGGAACGCCGCAAGAGATAACGCCGCGAAGAAGAGCCGCTCGTCGATTCCGGGCTACGGACCGGCCGCTTCCTACAGGAAGAGTGGCTCTGACCGCTCGATCTGGGACTGAAGCGTCTGGACCATCCCGGCCAGCATGCGCGTGGTGGCCTCGAGCACTTGGAGTTGGTGCAGGACGTGCATGGCCAAGGCGTTGGCCTGTTCGGGGTCGCTCATGTCGATGTCGAACCCCGACTCCGAGAGTCGTTGCGCCATGGGGGAGGCCCCAAGGGCGTCCAACATCTCCTTGGCCCTCTGGAGTGTCGGCTCCGAAGGCGAATAGCTCATCGGGAGCACTCGAAGCAGGGGAGGTTGACCCTTTGGAACGCCCCGCTCGTCACCCTCGATTCCCCGTGCCAATGGTCCACGATTACACCCCGTCCAGTGACAGCTGGACCTTACGCCGGACCCGGTTGCGTGTCGAGCATCCCATCCGTGCGCCTTTCCCCGGGCCCGACGGTGCGGGCCCGCCAGGCCGGCTCTATAGGCTCCCCCGCGTGAGCTCGTTCGACCTCGTCATCTTCGACTGTGACGGAGTGCTCGTCGACAGTGAACGACTGGCAATTCGCACCGAGGCGAAGATCCTCTCCGGACTCGGATGGCCGCTCACCGAGCCAGACATCGTGGAACGGTTCGTCGGTCGGTCGGCGGCGTACATGCAGCAGGAGATCGAGCGCCACATCGGGCGAAGCCTCGATTGGGAGGCTGATTTCGAATCTCGTTATCGGGAGGTGTTCGCACGTGAACTCGTTGCTGTCCCCGGTGGTCGAGGCTCTCGGGCAGTTGGCGGTCTCGACCTGTGTCGCCTCCAGCGGGAGCCACGAGAAGATGCGGTTCACCCTCGGCATGACCGGACTCATCGATCGCTTCGAGGGTCGGATCTTCAGTGCAGACGAAGTCGAGCGCGGCAAACCCGCTCCTGACATCTTCCTTCATGCCGCCCGACAGATGGGAGTCTTGCCGGCACGGTGCGCGGTCGTCGAAGACAGTATCTCGGGCGTCACTGCCGGCCTCGCAGCCGAGATGGCCGTCTTCGCTTTCGCCGGAGGAGTCTCGAGCCGGTCGCAGCTCTCGATCGGAGGCGCGGTCGTCTTCGATGACATGCGGGAGTTGCCCGGACTCCTGGCTGCCGCAACGCACAGGCTCCCAGGAGCAGCTCGCTGAGCAGGACGTGAACGCGAGCTTGACCGGCTGTGGTCCCCCACCTCCTGCTCCTCCTGACCTTCGATCTGATCCGGACACTCGGTTTGCCGAGCAGGCGAGCAACGGCGTCATAATGCTCTGGCCACCGCCACCGAGCCGTCGCCCGAGCGAGCTCCGCCGATCCCTTCATGCGAGGAATCAGATGTCGTTCACACGTGTCCCCATCCACGCCCCCTCCGCCGCGGTCGTCGCCGACGCCCTCTCTCCCTCGGATCCCAACGGGACGGTCCGCCCGTGAAGGGCCTGGCGAGGTGGTGCTTTCGCCATCGCAAGACGGTCCTCACCTTGTGGCTCGTGGCGTTGGTGGGGTTCTTCGCCATCGACCGTGCCGCCGGCAGCGCCTTTTCGACCAAGTTCCAGTTGCCCAACACCCAGTCCTTCACTGCCTTGAACCTGCTGGAGAAGGAATTCCCCGCGGTCTCCGGGACCTCTGACCAGATCGTGGTCCGCTCCACGTCGGGCACGGTCAGTGACGCGCCGGTCAGGAACAGGGTGCTACGCATGCTGCACGAAGTGGCCACCCTGCCCCACGTGCGTTCGGTGTCCGATCCCTTCACCCCCGAGGGTGCGTCCCAGATCAGCAGGGACGGCACCATAGCGTTCGCCACCGTCACGTTCGACGAGCAGACCCAGGCGTTGCCCAAGGCCGCGGTTGATCGCGTCATCGCCACCGCCCAGGCGTCCGGAGACCATCAGCTCCAGGTGGCACTGGGAGGTGGGGACATCGAGAACGCCGAATCGCAGCCCGGGTCCAAGAGCACCCTGCTTGGTGTCGTGCTCGCGCTGATCGTCCTGGGGTTGGCATTCGGGGCGCTCTTTGCCGCCTTCCTCCCCCTCATCACCGCGCTCATCGCCATCGGTACCGGTTACTCGATCACCGGGTTGCTCAGCCATGTCTTTTCCGTCGCCAGCTTCGCCACCATCCTGGGTGTCCTGATCGGTCTCGGAGTCGGCGTCGACTACGCCTTGTTGATCGTGACGCGCCACCGCACGGGCGTGAAGGGTGGACGCACCATCGAGGACGCGGCGGTGAACGCAGTGAACACCGCGGGACGGGCGGTGTTCTTCGCCGGTATCACGGTGTGCATCGCGCTGCTCGGCCAGTTCGCCCTCGGCATCTCCTTCCTCTACGGCATTGCCGTCTCGGCGGCCATCACCGTGGCGCTGACCATGTTGGCGTCACTGACCTTGCTCCCGGCTCTCCTCGGCTTCTTGGGGATGAAGGTGCTGAGCCGCCGCCAAAGGGCCCAGTTGGAGAGAACCGGACCGGTGGCCGAGCAGGTCACCGGTCTGTGGCGCCGCTGGGCGAAGGTCGTCGAGCGGCGACCCGTCCTACCCGCCGCCCTCGCCCTGGCGGTCGTCGTCGTGATCGCCCTTCCGTTCTTCAGCCTCCACCTCGGTCTCGACGACGCCGGGAGCGACTCGGCGAGCACCACGACCCGCCAGGCCTACGATCTCTTGGCCCGGGGCTTCGGACCGGGATTCAACGGACCGTTCCAGCTGGTGGCCGAGCTGCGCTCCCGGACCGACGTGCCCAAATTCGCCACCTTGACACACACGCTGGCGCAGCAACATGGGGTGGTGGCAGTCACTGCACCCGTTGTCAGCCCCCGCGGGACCGTGGCGATCGCCAACCTCTACCCGTCGACGAGCCCACAAGCGACTCCGACGTCGTCGCTGCTGGCCCGACTCCGCGACGACGTCATCCCCAAGGCGCAAACCGGAACCGGATTGACGGTCCTGGTGGGAGGGGCCACCGCCATCCAGACCGACTTCTCCCACGTCTTGTCGTCGAAACTCCCTCTCTTCGTCGCAGTCGTCGTCCTGTTGGCCTTCCTGCTGTTGATGGCCGTGTTCCGAAGCCTGCTCATCCCGTTTGTCGCCTCGATCATGAACCTCTTGTCGGTGGGGGCGGCCCTCGGCATCCTGAACGCGGTGTTCTCGTGGGGATGGGGACGGTCGCTGTTCGGCATCTCCGGCACCGCCCCGGTCGCGGTATTCGTCCCGGTCCTGATGTTCTCCATCCTCTTCGGGCTGTCGATGGACTACGAGGTGTTCCTGGTCAGTCGGATGCACGAGGAGTGGCTTCTCAAGGCCGACAACCGCCAAGCCGTGACGCTCGGGCAAGCCGAGACGGGTCGCGTGATCACCGCCGCAGCGGCCATCATGATCCTCGTCTTCGCCTCGTTCGTGCTCGGCGGGAGCATCGTCATCAAGCAGTTCGGCATCGGTCTCGCCAGCGCCATCATCGTCGACGCCTTCATCGTCCGAACGGTGCTGGTCCCCTCCCTCATGCACCTCATCGGCAAATCCAACTGGTGGCTGCCCAAGTGGCTCGACAGGGTGATCCCGCACATCAGCGTGGAGGCCGGCGACATCTCCGAGCCTGTACCCGTCGATCGCGTCCCCACTCGTTCGACGCACCCGTAGCACCCGAGGTCCGAGGGGGCGGTTTCCTCGGGCGAGACGGCCGAGGCCGGCGCACGGCACTACACGGGCTCGCCGTCCTCCAGCAGCCGCCGCAGTTCGTCCCGAACAGCCCAGAGCGACCGCTCGACGTCCTGCAGTTCGGCAAGGAGGGCGGAGGCAGCCTCCCTGTCGAGGGGCGACGGCCCGCGGGTCGACTCCGACAGCTGCTCCGGTGCATTCGAAGCGGGAGCAGGGTGCGGCTGGGGCGCTCCGTAATCGGGATGCGATTCCGGGGGGTACCACTTCCCGTCACTGGCCCGCCACCAACCTGCGCCTTGGCTCACGTCCGACATTGCTCTCCCCTTGCCCGCAGAGGCACAAACGCTAGCTGGAGTTAGCGATTGAGAGGGGTGGCGGGGACGGGTTCCCATGGCACCAAGGGGGGCAACCCAGAACCCGACCCCGCTCGTTCCCCTCTGGCCATCTCGGAGACGTAGGGATAAGGACCGCCGCCGAGTGCCCTGCGGAACGGTACGCCGTGGGATCGGGCATGTCTACGGAGCTCGACGGAGGCCCCTGAGCAGGGACGACGTCGGAGTTGCGAGGCCGTGCCGCACCAAGTGGATTCACCCGGGGCAACCCCGTGGAATCCCCGTCTAGGAATCGGGAACGGCCCGACGTAGCGTGATCCCAGGGCTTTGCGTCCGCTCGTTCCGCCCCTCACAGCATGCTCAACCCTGCGCTCGAGGATCGGCGGGGAACTGGCAGCGTTCCGTCCCGTCTTCACTCGGGGCGGGTTGCCCGCTCCCCGCCACCTCGAAGGCCGCACCCCACACCTCAAAGCGGTCGCCCCTCATCCCGGTGGACTTCTTTGGGTCGGCCCCCAAGTCCTCAGGATGGCCGGTCAGCGTGCCGATACGACTCCCCAAGCGCCCATCGAACCGGATCGCTCCAGGGGGTTGTGACGCGCCATGACGTACGGCACGGACGATTTCACAGAAGAGGAGAAGCGGGTCCTCCTCGCCGGCATGGTCGGCGG
>JARLGQ010000222.1 GCA_031292675.1 Acidimicrobiales bacterium | reverse complement strand
GGGGCCCGCCTTATTCGGCCGGCCGCAACGCCACCCCGGTGCAGCAGATGGTGTACTTCGAGGAGCTCGCCCGGCTGGGGGTCCCCCGCAGCTGCAACCCCCAGGGCCTGTCGATCATCACCCCGTCCATCCTCGACTGGGGCACCGAGGAGCAGAAGGCGCGCTACGCCCTGCCCACGCTGCGGGCCGAGATCAGCTGGTGCCTGGGCATGAGCGAGCCCAACGCCGGCAGCGACCTCGCCGGCCTGCGCACCCGGGCCGAGCTGCACGGGGACCGCTTCGTGGTCAACGGCCAGAAGGTGTGGACGTCGGGGGCGCACCACTCCGACTACTGCTTCTGCTTCGTGCGCACCGACCCCGACGCCGCCAAGCACGCCGGCATCAGCGTCCTCATCGTCGACATGAGGACCCCGGGCATCGAGACCCGGCCCCTCGCCGAGCTCACCGACCGCGAGCACGCGGATTTCAACGAGGTGTTCTTCACCGACGTGGAGGTCCCCGCCGAGAACCTCGTGGGCGAGCTGCACCACGGCTGGTCGGTGGCGGGCGGGTCGCTGGCGCACGAGCGGGGGATGCTGTGGATCAACGAGGCCACCGGCACCGAGAAGATCATCGAGCGCGTCGTGTCCACCGCCACCACCCCGCTGCCCGGCGGCCGGCGCCTGGCCGACGACCCGGCCTTCCGCACCACGGTGGCGCGCGCCTACATGCAGTCCCAGGCCCTGAAGCTGCTCGGCTACCGCGGGTTCGCCAAATTCGCCAAGGGCATGGCCTCGCCCGAGCACTCGGTGCTCAAGCTCCTGGGGAGCGAGATGCGCCGGGGCCTGGCCCTCGACGTCGGTGAGGCCATGGGCGCCACCGGTCTGGACATGTCGCGCCACGAGGCACCCTCGGTGGGTCGGGGGGAGAACGAGGCCTGGTTGGTGCACTGGCTGCAGAGCTTCGCGGGCACCATCGCCGGGGGGACGTCGGAGATCCAGCGCAACATCATCGCCGAGCGGGTGCTCGGCCTGCCGCGCAAGTAGCCACACACAGGGAGGGACCATGCCGAGCTACGGACCTGAGGTCCTGGGGCCCCCGCCCCGGGACCCGGCGCAGAAGTACTGGGACCCCGAGGTCCAGACCATGGACCCCGAGAAGCTGCGGGCGTTGCAGAACGAGCGCCTGGCCACGCTGATGCGCAAGGTCTTCGACATCCCCGTGCCCTTCTTCCGGGACAAGCTCGTCGCGGCGGGCATCGGGGCGCCCGAGGACGTGAAGACCGTCGAGGACCTGCGCCACGTGCCGCTCACGGTCAAGCAGGACCTGCGCGACTCCGAGGCGGCACACCCGCCCTTCGGCGAGTACCGGTTCACCGAGGCGCGCGCCGCGGTGCGGGTGGGGACGTCCACGGGGACGACGGGGATCCCCACCATCTCGCTGTGGACGAGGCGCGACATCTGGATCGAGTACGAGTCCTCGGCGCGCACCTGGTGGCGCTACGGGTACCGGCCCGGGATGATCGCCACCCACGCCCATCCCGCCTACCTCTACGGCGGCGGCCCCATGCTGTCGGGCTCCTACGAGTACTTCGGGATGCTCAACATCTGGGTGCCCCCGCCCGACACCGACGAGGCCGCCGAACAGGGCCTGCGCTTCTGGACCCGGGTCACGCCCGACATCCCCTTCATGGGGTTCTCGACGGGGCGGTTCTTCGAGGTCGCCGCCAAGCTCGGGATCGACCCCAAAGACGCCGGGCTCGAGTTCAAGGGGATGCCGGGCTTCGGCATGGGCAAGGGCATGCCCCTCATGACGGCGGGGGCCGAATGCTACGCGTACGTGGGCGGCGCCTGCGGTCAGCTCCCGGGCGCGCACATCAACGAGGACTGGGGCATCGTCCAGGCCGTCGACCCCGCCACCGGGGAGGAGGTCCCCGACGGGGAGTGGGGCGACCTCGTCGTGACCACGCTCGACCGCGACAACGGGCTGCTGCGCTACGACCTCGAAGAAGCGTGCGCCATCCTGCGCGAGCCCTGCCCGTGCGGGGAGACCAGCATCCGGGGGCTGTGGGGCGGCCGGTTCAAGGACCTCATCGCCGTGCAGGGCAAACGATTCCAGGCCAACGAGGTGGAGACCGCACTGCGCGGGGTGCCCGACGTGTCCGAGCCCACCCTCGAATGGCAGATGGTGAAGCCCACCGACGAGACCGCCCCGCTCAGGGTCCGGGTGGAGCGGGGCACCGGAGCATCGGCCGACGACGCCGCGGTGGCGGCCCGGTGCGCGGCGGTCCTGCACGAGAGGCTCGGGGTCGACGCCGCGGTCGAGGTGCTCGAGCGCGAGACCATCCCCCGCTCGGGCTACAAGGCGGCCCGGGTCGTCGACGAATGAAGGACGACCTCCACGACCTCACCCTGGCCGACGTCCTCCGGGCCCACGCCCTGACGCGGCCCGCGTCGACGGGCGCGGTGTGCGGCGGGTACCGACTCACCTTCGAGGCCCTCGACGCCCGCGTGAACCGGCTCGCCAACGCGCTCGCCTCGGAGGGGGTCGGACCCGGCGACCGCCTGCTGTGGCTGGGCCAGAACTGCCACCGCCTTCTCGAAGGCCTGTTGGCAGCGGCCAAGCTGGGGGCGGTGTTCTGTCCCGCCAACTGGCGCCAGAGCGCGGCCGAGTTCGCCTTCGTGATCGCCGACAGCGACCCCGCCGTGGTCTTCTTCCAGGAGGCCGAGATCGGCGACACCTTGGACCAGGCCCGGCGCGACAGCGGGTCCAAGGCCCTGTGGATCGGCCACGACGTCGGGGGCGACGGCGGGTACGAGGCCTTCCTGGCCCGCGCATCGGACGCCGATCCCGGCACCGACGACGACGAGCGCGCCGCGGTGCTCATGATGTACACCGCCGCCTTCACCGGCAGCCCCAACGGCGCATTGCTGTCGAACCGGTCCCTCGTGCTCCAAGGGTCGTTGATCGCCCAGATCCAGGGGGTGGGCGCCGACTACGTGTACCTCAACTGCGGGCCGCTGTTCCACGTAGCCACGTTCATGACGACCCTGGCCACCTTCCTGGTGGGCGGCGCCAACGTGTTCACACCGCGGGTCGACGCCGAGGAGCTGTGCCGGCTCATCGCCGAGGAGCACTGCACGGGCGCCTTCATCATGCCGCCCACCATGGACCAGATCGTCGAGCTCAACGCGGACGGCCGCTTCGACCTCAAGACCCTGCGGGGCTTTCCCGGGAAGCCCGGGTGGACGGCGATGATCACCGTGGACGAGAGCCCCTGGGGGAAGCGGCCCGCCGGTTACGGCCAGACCGAGGTCATGGGCCTCGCCACGTTCAACGCCCTGCAGCCCAGCATCGGCTCGAGCGGGAGGCCCGCACCCTTCGTGCGCATCGCCGCGCTCGACCCCGAGGGCGCCACGCTCGCTCCCGGCGAGACCGGTGAGATCGCCGTGCGCGGGCCCACCGTGATGAACGGTTACTTCAACCGACCCGAGCTCAACGAGCAGCGCCAGGCCGGTGGATGGCACCACACCAACGACCTCGGCCGCGTCGAGGCCGACGGGTCGCTCACCTTCATCGGCCCCAAGACCCGCCTTATCAAGTCGGCGGCCGAGAACATCTACCCGAGCGAGGTCGAGGGATGCCTCAGGTCCCACCCCGCGGTGGCCGACGCGGCGGTGATCGGCGTGCCCGACCGAACCTGGGGCCAAAACGTCACCGCCGTGGTCGTGCTGCGCGAGGGTGCGACCGCCGGCCCCGAGGAGATCATCGAGCACTGCCGGGAACGGATCGCTTCCTACAAGAAGCCCAAGCGCGTCGAATTCGCCGACACGCTGCCGCGCAACGGCTTCGCCGTCGACTACGACGCGCTCGACGCCACCTACGGCGGCGGCGGCTACCCGGGCGCCGGCCACTAACGGCGGGACGAGGCGCCCAAAGCTCGCTGCCCTCGGGCGTGTCGAGACCCTGAGGGGGCTCAGAGACCGAGAAGGTGCGACAGGCGCTCGAGGTGCTCGGCGCCCGTGCCGAAGAGCGCGGCGCCGGCCTTGGCCCTCTTCACGTAGAGGTGCATGTCGTGCTCCCAGGTGTAGCCGATGCCGCCCAGGCACTGGATGCCCTCCTGGGTGAGCAGCTTCTGGCAGTCGCCCACGGCGGCCTTGGCCATGGACACCGCCACGTCGCGGCGCTCGTCGGACTCGGCGATGGTCGCCGCCGCGAAGTACGCCGTGGCACGCGCCGACTCGACAGAGACGTACATGTTGGCCAGCTTGTGCTTGATGGCCTGGAAGGACCCCACCTTCACCCCGAACTGCTCTCGCTCTTGGACATAGGCGTGCACGATGTCGAAGATCGCCTGGCACGTCCCCACCATCTCGGTGGCGAGTGCCACGGTGGCCTGCTCGACCACGTCGCGCAGGACCGCGCCGGCCGCGCCTGGCTCGCCGAGCACGCGGTCGGGCCCGACGCGCACCGCGTCGAGGGCGATGCCGACGTAGCTGCGGCTGGCGTCGAGGCCCACCATGGGCTCGGGGTCGAGCGACGCCAGGGGGATGACGAAGAGTCCGATGCCGTCGCCGCCGGCGCTGCCGGGCAGGCGGGCGGCCACCACGACCTCCTCGGCCACATCCGCGTCGAAGACGAAGTGCTTGTGCCCGTCGAGCACGAAGCTCTCTCCGTCGGGGGTGGCCGACGTCGAGATCCCCGCCGCGTCGTAGCGTCCCGAGGCTTCGGCCACCGCCAGGGTGCCCACCATGCCGCGGTCGGCCACCGCCCCGAGGAAGCGGCGTCGCTGCTCGGGGATCCCCGCCCCGAGCACGGCCGGCACGAACTGCGTCGCCGTGGCCAGGAACGGGGCCGGGCACAGGACGCGGCCAAGCTGCTCGCACACCACGGCGAGCTCCACGAAGCCGAGCCCGAGGCCACCGTCCTCCTCGGGGACCGCCAGCGCCGGCCAGTCGAGCTCGGCCATGCGGCTCCACAGCTCCTCGGCGTGCTTGTGCTGCTCGACGACGCTGCGCACGAGCGAGATCGGGCACTCGCGCTCGAGCACGGCGCGCACCGACTCCTGCAGCGCCTGCTGGTCCTCGGAGAGCTCGAGCTCCATGGGCTATCCCGCCGTGACCACGAGGGAGTCGACGGCCACCGCGCCGTGCCGCCGCACGACCACGGGGTTGAGGTCGAGCTCCACGAGCCGGTCGCCGCACGCCGCGGCCAGGCGCGCCACGCCCAGCACCACGTCCACGAGCGCCTTCACGTCGCCGCGCTCGCGGCCGCGCGCCCCGCCCAGCAGGGGGAAGCCGCGCAGGCCCTGGACCATCTCCTGGGCGTCGCGCCGGTCGATGGGCAGCGGGCGCACCGCCACGTCCTTCAGGATCTCGGCGAAGACCCCGCCCGTTCCCACCAGCACGGCGGGCCCGAACACGGGGTCGCGGGTGACGCCCACGATCATCTCGGTGCCGCCCTCGACCTGCTCCTGGATCTGGACCCCCTCGATGCGGGCCCCACGCTTGGCCCGCGTGGCGCGCTCGACGAGCTCGGTGTACACCGCCTTGGCGTCGGTGGCCGACGACACCGACAGGCGCACCAGCCCGGCGTCGGACTTGTGGGGGAAGTCGGGCGAGGCGATCTTCATCACCACCGGGAAGCCGATGTGGCTCGCCATGCGGGCTGCCTCGGCCGCGGAGTGGGCCAGGCCCTCCCCGGCCAGGGGGATGCCGAAGGACTCGAGCAGCCGCCGCGACGCGTCGGCACCGAGGGGAGAGGGCTGAGTGCCACCCCCGTCGGTGAGTGCGTCGGCCGCCCCCTTGGGGAGGCGGCCGGGCATGGGCTTGCGGGAGCGGAACGACGATGCCGCCTGCTGGTAGCGCGCGAAGGCGTGCAGAGCCTCGAAGCAGTTGCGGAACGACCGGAACAACGGGACCCCGGCGTCCACGAGGGTCTTGAACCCCTGCTCGTCGGTCTTGAAGGAGTTCCACGTCACCACGATGGGCTTCTCGACGTCGTCGATGAAGGCCACGATGTCCTCGGCGAAGCGGTCGGTGAGACGGCCCAGGGCCCCGGTCAGGCCGATGACCACGACGTCGATGTCGGGGTCGGCGGCCACGAGGTCGAAGACGCGCTTTCGGTCCTCGACGGGCGCGGACACGAGGAACTGGGCGCCGTTGTCGACGGGGTTGGCCACCGTCAGGTAGTCGGGGATCATCTTCCGCAGCCCGGCCTGGGTGCGCGCCGAGAGAACGGGGACCGGGACACCGCTCGACTCGGCGACCTCGGCCATGAGCGTGCCCGACCCACCCGAGATGGAATAGAGACAGCACCGGCCCCCGGTGCCCGCCGGCAGCTTGGCGAAGAGCGCGGCCGTCTCGAGCAGCTCGTCGAGGTCGCGCACCCGGACCACCCCGTACTGCGCGAACAGTCCCTCGACCACGGCGTCGGAGCCCGCCAGGTGACCGGTGTGGGAGCTGGCCATGCGCGTGCCCGCCTCGGTGCTCCCCATCTTGAGCGCCACCACCGGCTTGCCCTGGGTGTTGGCGGCCTCGAGAGCCCGGCGGAGCTTGGCGGGGTCCTTGAACCCCTCGAAGTACCCGGCGATCACCGCCGTGTCCTCGTCGTAGGCGAAGTACTCGATGAAGTCGGCGGCCTCGAGGTCGAGCTCGTTCCCCGTCGGCACCCAACGGCTGAACGCCACCCCGAATTCGGTCCCCTGCACGAGCGGGCGTCCCTGGTGCCCACTCTGGGTCACGAGCCCGATGCGGCCGCCGCGCCGCCGGGGCGGTTCGGGGAGCACCTCGAAGGCGTTGGTGTTGGTGTTGGGCCCGAAGACGCGGATGCCGTAGCGGCGCGCCATCTCGCCCACTTCGCGCTCGAGGGCGGCGCCGGCTTCGCCCACCTCGCTGAAGCCGGCCGTGAAGATGAGGACGTAGGGGACGCCGTGCTTGCCGCACTCCTCCACCGTCCGGGCCACCAGCCGGGTCCCCACGTTCACGACCGCCAAGGTGATGGTGGCGGGGATGTCGGTGACGTGCTCGTACACGGGGATGTCGCCGATGCTTCCGCCCTTGGCGTTGACCAGGTACCACCGGTCGCCCCAGCGCTCGCCGTACGAGGCGCGCAGGCGCTCGGGCTTGGCGTTGCGGTTGACCGAGCCCACCAGCGCCACTGCCTCGGGGTGGAAGAACTCCTCGAGGTCGGTCCGCCTCTGGGGGGCGGTCCCCTTGGTCGCACTGGCCTTCGGCGTCACGGTCAGTCGTCGCCCCTCAACCGGCCGGGGTCTCGCCGCTGAGCACCGAGAAGTCGAGGCGCGACGTGAGCATGCCGGCGGAGAACCCGCCATCGGCGTAGACGTTGGCGCCGGTGATGTAGCTGGCCGCGTCGCTGTTGAGGAACACCACCAGATGGCCCTGCTCCTCGGGGGTGGAATTGCGCCCGCCCAGGGGCTTGGGGAACCGGTCCATGAAGTCCTTGCCCATGTAGGACTCGAACGACGGCATCATCGGCGTCTGCGTGGGCCCGGGGCTGGTGCAGTTCACGCGGATGCCGCGCGGCGCCAGGTCGAGGGCGGCGTGCAGGGTCCACACGATGATGGCCTGCTTGGAGAGCAGGTAGCCCTCGCCCACGGCCGCGGCGTTGTCCTCGCACCACTGGCGGGCCTCGGCGTAGCCGGGGGTGGCGATGAGGTCGGCCACCTGGCCCATGGTGTTCTCCCACCCGAAGGCGCCCGCCGACGAGATGGTGCACACCGCCGCGCCGCGGTCCATGTGGGCGACCGCCAGGCCGGTGAGGTGGCGGGCGGCCACGAAGTTCACCAGCATGGTGTCGAGGCCCGAGAAGGGGGGGCCGGGGAGCCCCGCGCAATTGAACAGCGCGTCGAGGGGGCCGCCCAGCTCGGCCACCGCCGCCTCGATGGCAGCAGGGTCGCGCAGGTCCACCGAGCGGTAGCTGGCCACCTCCGACGACGGTTCCTTGACGTCGAACACGTGGACCTCGGCGCCGAGCTCGATCAGGTCGCGCACCGCGGCGGCGCCCATGCCGGCGCCGCCCCCGCCGCTCACGAGCACCCGCTTGCCCTCGTAGCTCCACACGCCGGCCATGCCCGTCCTCCCCGTCGTCCCTGCCGCCCGGTCCGGGCGTGCTCTGTGGCCCGTCGCCGGGCGTCGATCAGTCTGCCGTGCCGGGCCCGGCGTGGCCGGTCGGCGCGGGCGGTCGGTGCGGTCCTCAGCCGCCCATCTGCAGGCCCGCGGCGCGCGAGTGGAACACCTGCGCGTTGAGGGCGGGGCCGATGTCCTCGGGCTCCCAACGGGCGGGCTTGCCCTTGGGCTCCACCGTGACCCCGAGGGTCCAGGGGACGTAGTGGGTGATGCGGTGTCCCACGGCGCGGAAGACCTGCCCGGTCACGTGCCGCGCTTCGTCCGACGCCAGCCACGCCACCATGGGCGCCGAGTTGGCGGGGTTCATGGGGTCGTAGTCGGCGCCCTCGTCGAGCTGGTCGGGCTCGCGCACCTCGGCGTCCTTGCGCAAGGTGGCCGTGATGCGCGTCATGCCCCCGGGGGCCACCGCGTTGGCCCGCACCCCGTAGCGCGACAGCTCCAGGCTCGAGATCACGGTCAGGGCGGCGATCCCCGCCTTGGCGGCGCCGTAGTTGGCCTGCCCCACGTTTCCCTGCAGGCCGGCGGAGGACACCGTGTTGACGATCGAGGCGCGGGGCTGGCGCCCGGCCTTGGACTCCTCGCGCCAGTACACCGCGGCGTGGTGGGTGGTGGCGAAGGTGCCCTTCAGGTGCACGCGCACCACGGCGTCGAAGTCACCCTCGGTCATGGAGAAGAGCATGGCGTCGCGCACGATGCCGGCGTTGTTGACGAGCACGTCGAGGCGCCCGAACTCGTCGACCGCCTGGCGCACGAGATTGGCTGCCCCGGCCCAGTCCGCCACGTCGTCGAAGTTGGCGGCCGCCTCCCCGCCCCGGCCCCGGATGATGTCGGCGACCTCCTCGGCGGCGCGCTTGTCGACGCCCTCGCCGTGGACGGACCCGCCCACGTCGTTCACCACGACCTTGGCCCCCTGGCGGGCGAGCTCGAGCGCCTCACCCCGGCCGATGCCGTGCCCCGCCCCGGTGACGACCGCAACCTTGCCGTCGAGCAGTCCCATCGTGTGTTCTCCCTTTCGCTCCACAGCCGCGTGCCATCACGCGCTCCGTTGCCCGTCGGTCTCGCGGGCGACCCGTCCCCGGGTCACGCCCCTGGTCCTGGCCCGCTCAGCCCAGCCGGTAGAACTCCCGCGCGTTTTCGCACACCATGCGGCGCCGCTCGGCCTCGGGAACGCCCCCCATCGACTCCTCCACGATCCGGCGGCTGTAGGGCCAGTCGTGGCGGTGGTGCGGGTAGTCGGTGGACCACATCATGTTGTCGACGCCGATCCAGTGCCGCACCGCCACCGCGAACGGCTCGCGGATGAAGGTCACCTTCCAGTTCCGCCGGAAGTACTCGCTCGGGAGCATCTGGAGCTTCGAGCCCGTCCACGTCCGGTTGCGCCAGTAGTGGTCGTCCATGTGCTCGAGGAAGTGCGGCACCCATCCCGCCCCGCACTCCACCGCCACCATGTGCAGGTCGGGGAAGCGGTCGTAGATCCCGGAGTAGATGAACTTCGACATGAACTGCGAGGCGTCGCCCACGGGCCCGCCCATCTCGGCCAGCCCGATCTCGCGCCCGGCGGACGCGGCGGCCTTCTGGAAGGAGCCCGCGCTGCGCTTGCCGGCCTGGCGCAGGCCGCTGTGGATGTGGACGGGCATCTGCTCCTCCTGGGCGGCCTCCCAGAACGTGTCGTCCTCGCGGGAGAGGTCCGAGTTGCCCGACGGGTACGCCGAGATGATGACGCCCCGGTAGCCCGCCGCCTTGGCGTCGCGTAGCCACTTGACCGAGGTCTGGACGTCGACGCCCGGCATCTGGGCCAGACCGATGAGCCGCTCGGGGTCCGCCGCCATGAACTCGTCGTGCATCCAGGTGTTGTAGGCCTCGAGGCCCGCCAGGTGGTAGTCGTCGTCCTCCTGGGCCATGAAGGCGCCCATGGTCCGCTGCGAGGGGAACAGCACCTCGGCGTCCACGCCGTCGAAGTCCTGCTCCTCCACCCGCGCCTTGCCCATGTAGGAGCCCTGCAGGATGGAGTCGTAGGTCGAGCCGAACCACTCCAGGTCCTCGTAGCGCTTGCCGAAGCGGCCCGCGTTGGTCACCAGTCCGAGGGGCATGGGGGCCGTCCCCGGCACGAGCTCCCACGCGTCGCCGCCCTTGGCGTCCTTCACGAGCTTGGGGGCCCGGTCGTGGAACTTCTTGGGCAGGTACTTCGTCCACATGTCGGGCGGCTCGACCACGTGCCCGTCCGCCGAGATGAGCCGGTATTCGCGAGCCATCGCACCTCCCAAACGCCCCTCCGATGGAGGGTCCCGCCGACGCCCGGCCGGGCCACCGGCATTCTCTGACTTTCGTGTCAGCTTACTTCGGGGCGCCCCGCCGGAGAAAGCCGATCTCCGGCGCGTCCGGCCGTCTAGTACCCCTTGAACTCCGGGGCCCGGCGCTCGGCGAAGGCCCGCAACCCCTCGCCGGCGTCGGCGGTGCCCACGATCAGCTCCTGGGCCCAGGCCTCTTCGTCGAAGGCGGTGCGCCGGTCGGACTCGAGGGAGCGGTTGAGCAGCCACTTGGCCATGCCGATTGCCTTGGTCGGCCCCCCCGCCAGGCGCTGCGCCAGCTCGCCGGCGGCGTGCTCGAGCTGCTCGCGGGGCTCGACCCGGTTGACCAGGCCCAGCGCGGCGGCTTCTTCGGCATGGAGGTCGTCGC
>JARLGQ010000221.1 GCA_031292675.1 Acidimicrobiales bacterium | reverse complement strand
GCGCCGGAGCCCCGGTGCTGCTGGTGTCAGCCGAGGAGTCGGCCCAGCAGGTGCGCAGGCGCGCCGAGCGCCTCGGGCCTCTGGCCCCCGGCCTCATGGTCCTCGACAGCTCGGACCTGTCGGCCCTGCCCGCGGCGGTGAGGGACACGCAGCCGGTGCTGGTCGTGGTCGACTCCATCCAGGCCGTCGCCGACCCGGGCGTGGCGGGCACGCCGGGCAGTCTCGGCCAGGTGCGGGCCTGCACCGACCTCGTCGTCCACCTCGCCAAGCTCCACGGCGTGCCCTTCGTGCTCGTGGGGCACGTCACCAAGGAGGGGACGCTGGCGGGCCCCCGGACCCTGGAGCACCTCGTCGACACGGTCCTCGGTGTCGAAGGGGACCGCCACCACGCACTGCGCACGGTGCGCGCCACCAAGCACCGCTTCGGCCCCACCGGCGAGCTCGGCCTCTTCGAGATGAACGACAGCGGACTGGCCGCGGTCACCGACCCCTACCGGTTGCTCCTCGGCGACCGACGCCCCGGCGCGCCGGGGAGCGCGGTGCTGCCCGCCATGCAGGGCCAGCGCGCCCTGCTGGTGGAGGTGCAGGCCCTGACGGCGCGCACGGCGCCCGAGACCCCGAGCCGGCGCTCGGCCCAGGGTGTGGACGGCGGACGCCTGGCCCTGCTGCTCGCCGTGCTCGAGCAACGGGCCGGCGTGCCCCTGGTGCGCACCGACGTCTTCGCGTCCGCGGTGGGCGGCATCCGGGTGCTCGAGCCCGCCGCCGACCTGGCGCTCGCCCTGGCGCTGGCGTCGGCGGTGTCGGACCGTCCATTGCCTCCCGACCTGGTGGTGTTCGGAGAGGTGGGTCTCGGTGGCGAGATCAGGCAGGTGCCCCACGCCCCGCGCCGGTTGGCCGAGGCGGCGCGCGTGGGGTTCCGCCATGCTCTTGTGCCCGGCTCGTGTCCCGACGGTCCCCGGGGGATGTAGGTCGTGCACGTGCGCTCGGTCGCCCAGGCGGTGGCGTTGGCGACCGGGCGCGGGTCTTCCTCCTGAGCGGGCGCGCCCGGCGCCACCACAGCGGGGGTGGCACGACGCGCTCGTGTCGTGCCCGGTGGCGTGTCGTGCGTCGTGCATAGCCGCGCAGGGCGCCGGGTACCATGCGGAGGTGGTGCTGCGACCGAGCTCGGCCATGGCCGACGCCCTGGCGCTGGTTGCGCCGGGCCAACCCGTGCGCGACGGCATCGAGCGCGTCCTGCAGGCCAATCGGGGCCTCCTGCTCGTGGTGGGGGACGGGCCCGAAGTGCTGTCGATCTGCACGGGCGGGTTCCTCCTCGACGCCGAGTTCAGCCCGCAGCGGCTGTCGGAGCTGGCGAAGATGGACGGCGCCATCATCCTCTCCCCCGACGCCGATCGCATCGCCCGGGCCAACGTGCATCTCATGCCCAACGCCTCCATCCCCACCATCGAGACCGGGACGCGCCACCGCACCGCCGAGCGCGTGGCGCGCTCGGTCGACGTGCCGGTGGTGTCGGTGTCGGCCGCCATGGGACTCGTGACCGTGTACCGGGGCGACACCCGGCACGTCCTGCAGGACGAACGCCGCCTGCACGAGCGGGTGCGCCAGGCCCTGCAGACGTCGCGGCGGTTCCGGCAGCGCTTCGACACCGCGCTCTCCGCGCTGTCGGCCCTCGAGATCGCCGACACGGTGACGGTGCGCGACGTGGCGGCGGTGCTCCAACCCGCCGAATTGCTGTTCCGGATCGCCGACGAGGTCAAGGTCGACATCGTCGAACTGGGCGAGGACGGACGCCTGCTGCGCTTGCAGCTCGACGAGGTCCTCGAGGGCGTCGATCCCGTGCGCCGGCTGGTGATGCGCGACTACCTCCACGGTGGCGACGGCGCGGCGCGTGGCCCGCGCACCGAGGGCCGTACCGAGCTGCGCGGTGACGGGCGCCGGCCCCAGCGCGACGGGGCTCGGGCCCGCAGCGACGGCCATGGGGCGCGACGCGGCGTCACCGACGACGAGTCCGCACACGCCTTGGCCGCGCTGGCCGGTCTGTCGACCGACGAGTTGCTCGACGTCCGGCGCATGCCCGTCGTGCTCGGGCTCGGGTCCGCGCACTCCGATCCCGACGCGCCTCTCGAGGCCCGCGGATACCGGCTCTTGCACCGCCTGCCGCGATTCCCCGAACCACTCGTGGACCGCATCGTGGAGCATTTCGCCGGGCTCCAGCGGATCATGCGGACGTCGGTGGTCGACCTCGAGGAGGTCGAGGGCGTGGGAGAGGCCCGCGCCCGTTCGGTCAAGGAAGGACTGGCCCGTCTGGCCGAAGCGAGCATCCTCGATCGCTACGAGTGACCGAAAGGTGCTGTTCGAGGGGCATGGGTCGGGCGGGGGCCCCGGGGGGGCCGCTCGGGTAGAATGGAACGTCTGTCCCTCGCCGTGAGCCTGTGGTCAGCGCGCCATCCCAGGAGAGGTACGTGTTCGACATCGGTGACAAGGTGGTCTACCCCCATCACGGGGCGGCGATCGTGGAGCGGCGCGAGGTCAAGGAAGCCTTCGGCGAGAAGAAGGAGTACCTGGTGCTCCGGCTCGCCTACGGCGACCTGACGTTGATGGTCCCGGCCGACAACACCGAAGGTGTCGGACTGCGCGAGGTGATCAACGACGAGGAGGTCGAGGAGGTGTTCGCCGTCCTTCGCAAGAAGGAGGCGCGCATGCCGACCAACTGGTCACGCCGGTACAAGAACCACTCCGAGAAGCTCCGTTCCGGCGACATCTACCAGGTCGCCGAGGTGGTGCGGAACCTCTCCATCCGCGACAAGGACAAGGGCTTGTCGGCCGGCGAGAAGCGCATGCTCAGCCGGGCGCGCCAGATCCTGGTGTCGGAGCTGACCTTCGCGCTCGACGTCGACGAGGCGGCGGCGGAGAAGCGCCTGGACGAGGCGCTGCCCTGAGCAGCGCCGGCCCGCACCGCCTCGGCGGCGCGTGGTCGCCGAACGGGAGGTGAGCCCGTGTCGGTATGGGTGGTCGTGGTCGCGGCCGGGAGCGGGCGGAGGTTCGGTGCCCCGAAGCAATT
>JARLGQ010000220.1 GCA_031292675.1 Acidimicrobiales bacterium | reverse complement strand
GAGGCGGCGCGCACTCTCGTCTATCGGGCGTGCTCGGTCATCGACGCGGGAGATCCCGACGGGGAGCTCTCCATGGTCGGGGCCATGGCCAAGTGCTTCGCGTCGGACACCGCGATGGCGGTGACCACCGACGCCGTGCAACTCCTCGGGGGGTACGGGTACACGACCGACTTCCCGGCCGAACGGTTCATGCGCGACGCCAAGATCACCCAGATCTACGAGGGCACCAACCAGATCCAGCGCGTCGTGATCGCCAAGAGGCTGCTCGGGTAGTTTTCGTCTCCGGGATCGGCGCGCGGCCGGGCGGGGGACGGAGCGGGGACGGTGGAGGCCATGACGGAGGGGCAGTCGCGTCGCTTCTTGATGCCGATGTGGGACGGGGGCGGCAACATCCCTCCCGAACTGGGTGTGGCCCGGAGACTCGTCGCGCGTGGCCACCAGGTGCACGTGCTCGCCGATCCGACCCTCGAGGTCGGCGCCGAGGCGGTCGGCTGCACGTTCACGCCATGGACGCGTGCCCCTCACCGCACGTCGCTGGACCCCTCCGAGGACCTCCTCAAGGATTGGGAGACGAAGAACCCCCTGGTCATGTTGGGACGAGCCCGTGACCGGTTCATCGCCGGACCCGCGGCCGAGTACGCCGCCGACACCGGTGAGGCGATCGACTCCTTCCGGCCCGACGCCGTCGTGCCCGACGCGTTCCTGTTCGGGTCGATCATCGCCGCGCAGGGCGCGTCACTGCCGGTCGCGCTGCTCGTGCCGAACATCTGGATCATGCCCTCCCGCGGCACACCACCCATGGGGCCGGGTTTCGCTCCCGCCAAGACGGTCCTCGGACGCAGTCGCGACGCGGCGATGCTGGCGTTGGTCAACCGCTTGTTCCGTGCCGGCCTGGCGCCCGTCAACGCGGCCCGCTCCGCGCACGGGCTGGCACCGCTCTCCTCCTTCTACGACCAGGCCCTGGGGGTCGAGCGCATTCTCGTGTTGACCAGTCCCACATTCGACTACGCGGCACCCACGGTGCCCGCCAACACCCGCTATGTCGGCCCGATCCTGGACGACCCGGGTTGGACTCAGCCGTGGACAGCGCCGTGGGCGGCCACCGACCAGCGCCCTCTGGTGCTCGTCGGCTTCAGCTCCACCTACCAGAATCAGGGACCCGTCCTACGGCGAGTCGTCGAGGCACTGTCGGCGCTGCCGGTGCGGGCCGTCGTGACCGTGGGCCAGATGCTCGACGCCGGCGAGGTCGCCTCGACCGACAACGTCGTCGTGGTCGGCTCGGCCCCCCACAGCCGGATCCTGGCCGAAGCCTCGCTCGCCGTGTCCCATTGCGGACACGGCACGACGATGAAGACCCTGGCCGCGGGGGTGCCGATGGTCTGCATCCCCATGGGCCGGGACCAGAACGACACGGCGGCACGAGTGGTGTACCACGGCGCCGGGGTCCGGCTGTCGCCGAGCGCTTCAGCCGCGAAGATCCGCAACACGGTGCAGCGGGTGCTCGGCGACGAACGACTGCGCGCCAACGCCTCGCGCTTGGCCTCGGCCATCGCCGACGATTCTGCAGGCGCCGACGTCGTGACGGAGCTCGAGACCCTGGCGCGGTGACCCGGAGTGAACCGGTGCCTCGGAAGAACCGGGCGGCGGTCGGCGGGGTGGCGCCGCGGTCAAGGGAGTACCGCTAGCGTGGGCTTCCAGAGCACTACCGGACCAGCTCACGTGGAGCGGTGGCACCGATGAGCACCGGCTCGGAAAACGAGGCTTGTGACATGGATTTGATCGGTGCCCTCGGCGAGGCTCGGGACGACGTCCTGACCGACGCGTCAGGCGCTTTGCGCCGTGCTCATCTTGCGCACTACGAGGCTTCGGGGTCGGAGACCTCTCACGAACGTCTGGCCGACCTGTTCGCTCTGGTCGTCGAATCCCTGAAGGAGCGGAATCTCGGGCCGATGACCCGGTACGTCGAACACGTCGCCCGAGAGCGCTTCAACGCCGGGTTCGACATCGGGGAGGTGCAGACCGCCTTCAATGTCCTGGAAGAGGCGATCTGGCGTGTGGTCATCCCCCGGGTTCCTCCCGCGGATCTCGTTGAATCGGCCGGGCTGGTCGGAACGGTCCTCGGGGTCGGAAAGGACACTCTGGCTCGCGAATGGGTGTCGATCGCCACCAGCCAGCGAGTCCCGTCCCTCGATCTCACCGCCCTGTTCGAGGGTGTAGCCGGCTAGGTGCCGGTTGTCGGCCTTGGTGTCGCTGGCGGTGGAGGCGTCGGCGCCGGGGCGGGCGGGGACGGAGGCCCGCCGCCGGTTGTGCGGGCCGACCCGGTCAAGTCGATGACGGACTGGCCCGTCAAGGTGAAGATGGTCTCGTCGTCGGACTGCCGCCACAGGTCCAAGAGGCCCACGGACAACGGATCACACCCGTACCGCATGGGGCCACCGTCGTCGAGGATGGCATCGACGATCCGAATTGCGGCGTCCGTGGGGGCGGCCACCATGGGATCGGCGGCTTCCTTGCGCAACTTGGTGGACGCGTCGGCCATCGGTCGGTAGCGCTCGAACCGGTTCGCCGCCAGCTCGCCCGTGCTCAGTCGGAACATGTCGGTGTCGACCGGGCCCGGCATGATCTCCACCACCCGTATCCCCGACGACGAGACCTCCACGCGGAGGCTGTCGCCGAATGCCGATATCGCGGCCTTGGTGGCTCGATATGCCGAGTAGAAGGGGACACAGGCGAGGATCGACGACGATGTGATGTTGCACACCACGGAGGGCCGGTTGGCGCGCAGCGTCGGAATGGCGGCCATGGTGAGACCGACCGTCCCGAGGACGTTCGTCTCGAACAGCTTCCTCCAATCATCGAGGTCGCCGTGCTCGACGGGCAGATAGTCGGTGTCGATGCCGGCGTTGTTCACCAGAACACGGAGATCGGCGGGCAGCTCGTAGGTGCCGGGGTCGGTCACGTCCAAGCGTTCGACCTTGAGCCGGCCCTTCGTCTCACCGAGGAGGTCCCCTGCCCTCGAGGGACTGCGCATGGTGGCGACGGTCTCGAAGCCACGGTTGGCCAACTCGATGGCAACCGCCCTCCCGATTCCCCGGCTCGCGCCGGTGACGAGCGCACTTCCTGTCGGGTCCATCCCGTCGCCCTTCTCTGTCAGGTCGCACCTGGCAGTTACCCCTCGGTCCCGGCAGCTACCCCGTTCCCGATGGCCGTGTCCCTGTCCCTGTTCGCCGGGTGATGCTCACCTCAGGCGCTGTGACGGCCAACCGCCGTCATCCTTCGGCAATCGTCCCACCTGCCAGCAGAGCCAGTTCGGCGTTTTGCAAATGGGGCTCGTGATCGGCGTCGGCTCTGGCCGAGGTGGCCGAAGGGATGAACAGAGCGGCAATGGTCGCCACGACGGTCATGGCGGCCAAGAACGCGAACCCCGTCGTATACCCCGATGCAGCCGGCAGTCCGTCGGCACGGAGCCCCGACGTGACGATGCTCGACATCACCGCCGCGCCGATGGCGCCCCCGATGGTTCGGATGTTGGCGTTCATCCCACTGGCGACACCGGTTTGCGCCGGGGGCACGGCCTGGACGATGAGGTTGGACATGGCGGAGAAAGCCAGTCCCAGGCCCACCCCGAGCAGAGTGCTGGCTGTGTAGATCTCCCACGCTTGGGCGTGGGCGAACGCAAGGATGAGATACGAGCCGGACGACACGATGGATCCGATGATCACGGCCGACTTGGAGCCGATGGCGGCGGCGATCCTTCCCGACAGCAGCCCACAGAGGAACATGGTCGCGGTGAGGGGCAGCAGGAACAGCCCTGACTGGATGATGTCGGCGCCGAAGCCGTAGCCCGCTGATCGGGGCGTCTGCAGGAATTCGGGGAGGAAGGCCATCACCGAGTACATGCCGATCCCGAAGAGGAAGGCGACCAGATTGTTCGTCCACACCGCCGTGCCGCGCATCATCTTCATGTCGATGAGCGGCTGTCGCGATCGAGACTCCACCATTACCCACGCCACGAAGACCACGATGGCCAATGCGATCAGCCCGATGACCTTGCCCGAGCCCCATCCCCAGGTGGGGGCTTGACTGACACCCACGAGGAGGACGACCAACCACCCAGAGAGCAGGACCGCCGCCAACCAGCTGACCCGCCCCGGGGTCCGCACCGGTGACTCGGGGACCAGCAGGTGGGCGCAGACCGCCGCGATCACCGTGATGATCAGGGGGATCCAGAACAGCCAGTGGTAGTCGAGATGGCTGACGATCGGTCCGGCCAGGACGATCCCCGCACCACCCCCGACGGCGGCCATGGCGGCCACGATGCCCACCCCGGTGGCCACCTTGGCCGGCGGGAACTCGTCCCGGATGATCCCGAACGAGAGCGGGACGACGGCACCACCGATGCCCTGGACGACTCGGCCCAAGATCATCAGTCCGATCGAGTGGGCCAGCCCCGCCACGACCGAGCCGAGGGCCAGAGCGGCGAGGGTGACAACGAGCATCCGCTCCTTGCCGACCATGTCACCCACCCGACCGAGGATGGGTGTGAAGACCGACGCGGACAACAGGTAGGCGGTCAACACCCAAGTCGCCGCGCTCTGGGACGTGTGCAGGTCGTGTTGGATCGTCCTGAGCACCGGCAGCACCAACGACTGCAGGAGGGCGTACGCCGACACGCCGAGCAGGAGAACGGTGAAGGTGGCCTTGTAGCTCGCCCGTTCGAGCGATCTGGTCATGGAGCCTCTTGCGTCGATCGGCACGTGGCCGAAGGGGCCGAATGGAGGGACGATGGCGAGTCTGGACCGTCACTATAAGCGGAACACCCGCTCCGCATCCCAACGTCGCGTCGGGTCACTGCCGGTCGTCACTGCCGGTCGTCACTGCCGGTCGTCACTGCCGGTCGTCACTGCCGGTCGTCACTGCCGGTCGTCACTGCCGGTCGTCACTGCCGGTCACGGTGCGACGGCGGCGCCCGTCGTCCTGGTCGCGAGCGACCGTCCCGGTCGTGGCCGGTGTCCCGTCGGCTACCGTGATGCCGTCGGCTCGCCTGGGAAGGTCTGACCGGTGGGCGAGAGGGACAGAGGGGGACGATGTGAAGCATTTCTCCGTCCGTGACTCCGCTCTGGGGGGCTTCCGAGGACTGTCGACCCGGCGCATCGCCTTGGCCTTGGCCCTGGGGCTGGCGTCCACCGTCATCGCGACGGGGATGGCGTCGCCGGCAGCTGTCGCCAGCGGCGGATCGGACTGGCCCGTCTATCACGGCAATGCCCTCGGGTCGGGGGCCGCGGCAGGGTCGTCTTCGTTCCGCGGTGCGACACGGGCCTGGACATCGCGGGGGCTGCACGGGCAGATCTTCGGTGAGCCTCTGGTGGAGGGCAACGAAGTCATCGTCGCCACCGAATCCGACAACGTCTACGCGTTGACCGCAACGGGGGGCAAGGTCGTGTGGGCCACGCAGGTGGGGACACCCGTGCCCTCCCACATGTTGCCCTGTGGCGACATCCGACCGAGGGTGGGGATCACCTCGACGCCTGTCATCGACCCGGCGCGATCGGAGGTCTTCGTCGTTGCCGACGAACGAGCGCGGTCAGCGATCTCCCACCACCTCGTCGGTCTCTCGCTGTCCACCGGGAAGGTCCTCCTCGACGAGGTCGTCGATCCCCCCGGTTCGACCCCGGCGGCCCAGCTGCAGAGGTCAGCGCTCACCCTGGACGATGGCCGAGTGATCATCGCCTCGGGAGGCAACGCCGGGGACTGCTCCACCTATCACGGGTGGGTGGTGGCGGTCCCCGAGGCTGGCGGCGCGCTCGGGACCTTCGAGGTCGACTCCGCACAGGGCGACAACCAGGGAGCGATCTGGATGGGAGGGGCGGCGCCCATCGTCGACAGCGGCGGGAACATCTGGCTGGCGACCGGTAACGGGTCCAACACCTCTGGATCGTCTCCCGACTACAGCGACTCGGTCGTCGAGCTTTCCTCGACCCTCCAGCCACTCGCCTTCTTCGCCCCCTCCACGTGGGCGAACGACAACGCGAGCGACTTCGACCTCGGGTCTTCCTCTCCGGCGCTCCTGCCCGACGGGCTGGTGTTCCAGGCCGGGAAATCACAAACGGCCTTTCTCCTCGACCAGTCCGCACTGGGAGGGGTCGGGGGACAACTGACCGAAGAGGGTTCCTTCTGCGGCGCGGACGTGGACGGCGGCGATGCGTTCGTCGGGCAAACCGTCTATGTCCCGTGCATGAACGGAGTGATGGCGGTGCAAGTGCAGGCATCTCCGCCCTCGCTGGTCGTGCAGTGGACGTCGTCCGACGCTCCGGGGCCACCGATCGTGGCCGACGGCCTCGTGTGGACCATCAGTCGCGGTGGACGCCTGTACGGGCTCAACCCACAGACCGGGTCCCAGACCGTGCAGTTGAAGATCGGTGCGGTCGCAAACCACTTCCCGACCCCGTCGGTCGGAGACGGGCTGCTCTTGGCCGCATCGGCCACACGGGTGCACGCCTTCACGCTCACGCCCTAGAGATCCGCGACCGCCGTTCCCGGGAGGCCGGTGTGGTCCGCTGGCTGGGCCTCCCCGGCCCGAGGGGTGCCGGGCCCGATGCACGGGACGGCGTTGACATCCGATCCTCCGGTCACCGAAACTTGATCCGGGGAAGGCGGTCTGTTCCAAGGGGCCGGGGGGGCAACGGGGTGCACAAGGTGACGAAACGGGTCGTCTTCATCGCCATCTCGGTGCTGGTCGTCGCGGGCATGACCCTGCCCCTCACGGGCGGCGCAGGGCCGATCGCCTCGGCGTCAGGGGCGCCCTGTGGGACGTTGCCGCTGGGATCCACCCACTACCAGCACGTCATCTGGGTGTGGATGGAAAACCAAAGTGAATCGGACATCATCGGGTCCAACCAGGCGCCCTACATCAACCGCCTCGCCGGTACCGACGGGCCCACCGGTGCGTGCGGCCTGGCGACCAACTACCACAACATCAGCCACCCCAGCCTGCCGAACTACATCGCGGCCACCTCAGGCCTCCCGCTCGGCTCGTTGAGCGTCTTCGACGGCGACTGCAACCCGTCGCGGAGTTGCTCGACCACGGCCCCGAGCATCTTCGGGCAGGGGGAGAGCTGGAAGGCCTACGAGGAGTCCATGCCCAAGGATTGCGACCGCGGCAATTCCGGCTTCTATGCGGTGCGGCACGACCCTCCCCCGTACTACCGAACGCTGGCCTTCTGTAAGCCGCACCGTGCCGTGCGCCACGGCCCGAAGATCAGCTTCGACGTCCCCTACTACGGAGGGCCCTCCGCCGGGCTCGCCTACGACCTGCGCACCAACAGCCTGCCGGCCTTCTCGTTCGTGACGCCGAACCGCATCGACGACATGCACGACGGCACCATCGCCGACGGTGACACCTGGTTGAGCAACAACCTGCCGGTCATCTTCAACAGCAGCGAGTACCAAGCCGGCCAGGTGGTGGTGTTCGTCACGTGGGACGAGGGTGAGGGCGGCTCGAGCGACGACTGCGCCACGAACGCCACGGACAAGGGATGCAGTGTCGCCACCATCGTGGCGAGCCCCAGCACGCATGCGGGAGTGCCGTCCGGAGTGCTGTTCAACCACTACTCGTTGCTTCTCACCACCGAGCAGCTGCTGGGGTTGCGCCCCCTGGGCCAGGCCGCCTCCGTCAACACCAACAGCATGCTCTCGGCCTTCAACCTGTAGCCGCCGATCCGGAGACAACCTCGATGAGGTTGACCGTGTTCCCCTCGGGGTCGACGACCGGCGCCTTGCGTCCGGCCCCCTCGATCGTCTCGATCGGCGACGTTGCCAGTCCCCGGTCTGCCATCTCGGCGACGGCGTGGTCGAGGTCGGGCACGGCCACGGTGACCAAGGCATGTCCGGCGCGCCCCGGGTCCCGGACGAGATAGAGCCAGCCGCCGTCGCAGATTCGCCACATCACTTCGTCATCGTTGACGACGATGTCGGGCGGTCGGCCCCACAGCGCTTCGTACCATGTCGACGCCATGTCGAGGTCTGCGGTGGCGACGCCGGCGAAGAGGACCTCAGGGGTCATCGACACCTCTGCTCAGTAGACCCAGACCGACGTCCCGATGGGAGCGATGTTGTTCGCCCAGATCCAGTCGATGGCCTCGTTGCTGACCCGGGCACAACCGTGGGAGACGGGATAGGGCGGTACCGACGTGTCCCCGTGGATGGCGAAACCGGCGTCGAAGAACTTGGGACGCCAGAGCTGTCCGAGCGAGTCCACCACCAAGCCGTCGACCTGGCGGTAGATCTGGAACTGGCCCACCGGGGTGTCGGCCACAGAGGTCACCCCGTCCTCGGTATAGGTGTAGCCACCACCGGTGGACGTATTGAACACGTAGTCGATCTTCCCGTTGGTCACGATCATCAAGAGATCGTCTTGCAGATCGATCTCGATCACGTAGCCGGACGTGCTGCGAGGTTGGGGCAGGACCCCGACCGCCAGTGCGGCCTGGGTGGCGGGATCGACGTCGCCACTCCTGCTGATTCCCGCCGCTTTCTGCAGGGCGTAGACCGCCTGCTCGGTGCCATCGCCGAAGCTACCGTCCGGAGTCCCGAGCCAGTAGCCCAGGGCGGACAACCGTTGCTGGAGCGCCAGCACGGCGGGGCCGCTC
>JARLGQ010000219.1 GCA_031292675.1 Acidimicrobiales bacterium | reverse complement strand
TGCCCGGACTCGGCGTGCTGGCATGGTGGCGCGACGCCCGACGCCAGATGGTGGAGGCGGCGCGCACGCTCGATGCCCGTGACCGGGTTCCGTGGTTCGGGCCTCCCATGGGCGCGCTGTCGTTCGTCTCGGCGCGCCTTATGGAGACGTGGGCGCATGGCCAGGACGTCGCCGACGCGCTCGGCGTGACCCGCGTCCCCACGGCGCGGCTGCGCCATGTCGCCCATCTCGGGGTGCGAGCCCGTCCGTTCTCCTACGTCGTCCACGGTCTCGACGTGCCCGCCGAGGCCGTGCGTGTCGAGTTGACGGGACCGGCGGGGGAGCTCTGGGAGTGGGACACCGACGCCGTGTCGGGTTTCGTGCGGGGCCCGGCGCTCGACTTCTGCCTCGTGGTCACCCAACGGCGCAACATCGCCGACACGGCCTTGACGGTGCAGGGACCGGCGGCGTCGCAGTGGCTCGCCATCGCGCAGGCCTTCGCCGGCCCCCCCGGGCCGGGACGGGTCCCGCACCATGCCGGCGGACCGTCGCCGGTGGGACCGCTCCGGGCCTGATCAGGCCGGAGGGGTGGCGAGCTCGCCGTTCGGCCCGGCCCCGGTCAGCACCCCGTCGGTGTTCGCGGTGTCCTCGAGATCTGTCGGTGGCGCACCGCGACGTTGGCGGCGGTACAGGATCACCATCACGACGAGTCCGGCCGCGAACAGGGCCAGCCCGGCGGCCTGCACGAGAGTGGACCCGAGGTGGCCGATCTCGCCCAGCCAAAGCCGTTCCTCGTAGAAACGCGTGAGGCCCCACAGTGCCATGGTGGCGGCGAGGACGAATCCGACAGGGCGGTCCTTGTAGTAGCGCTCGATGAGCAGGAGGATCCCGAGGATGACGAAGCTGTCGATGGCCTGGAGGATCGGGACGGGCAGGCGCCTGCCCACTTGGCCCGCGTAGTACATCCCGTACCACTGGTGGGTGGGATGTCCGCCCCCGGCCACCATGAGCTGGGGACCGAGGAGTCGCCCGACACCCCACGCCGCCATGAGCACGGGAGCCACGATGTCCAGCGCCCGTATGGTGGAGAGCTCCGGACAGCGGCGTCGGGCGAGGATCAAGCCGGTGGGGACACCGCCCAGCAGGCCGCCGAACGAGGACAGGCCGCCGTGCCACACCTGGAGGATCTCGCCGGGGTCGGCGCGGTAGGTGGACAGGTTCGTCACCACGTGGAGCAGGCGGGCGCCCACGATCGAGGCGGCCACGATCCAGAGGAAGACGCCCGTGAACCAATCGGTGGGATACCCGTTGGTGCGCAGCCGCCGCTGGAAGTACCGGTATGCGAACCAGTACGTCACGGCGAGGCCGATGCCGTAGGTGTGGATCACGAGGGGCGTCGGCCCGAGGTGGAAGGAAACGGGGATCGGCTTCACATGGGTCCTCGCGGGCAGATGAAGGGGCCGCGTCGGGCCCCTGGCAAGCGTAGCGTCGCAGGCGCAATCTGCCTCGTCGCCCGGTCCCGGGGCAGGAGCTCCGTGCTCGACGCGCCCGACAGCGCCCCATTAGCGTCGGCGCCGCGTCCGGTCGTAGGCGCCCGGGCCGCGACGAGGAGGATGTGATGGGAGCGCTTGAGGGCAAGGTCGCCGTCGTGACGGGCGGGGCTTCGGGCATCGGCCTGGCGAGCTCCCGACGTCTCGTGGCCGAGGGCGCGTCCGTGGTGGTGGTCGATGCCA
Source organism: Acidimicrobiales bacterium (assembly GCA_031292675.1). GTDB lineage: Bacteria > Actinomycetota > Acidimicrobiia > Acidimicrobiales > UBA8190 > Chersky-840. The sequence continues at coordinate 6,548 of JARLGQ010000219.1, read as the reverse complement.
ACGGCGAGGGTGCCGAGAAGGCGGCCTCGGAGCTCGGGGGCGTCGCCGTGCAAGCCGATGTGGGCGACGTCACCCACTGGCCCCGTGTCCTCGACGCCACGCGCCGGCTGGGTGGCATGGACATCGCGTACCTCAACGCCGGAGTCACGACGGGTGAAGAGGACATCGTCAAGCTCACCGACGAGCAGTACCGGCGCATCCTGTCGGTGAACGTCGACGGTATCGTCTTCGGCACGCGCGCGGTCGTGCCCGAGCTCGTGGCACGGGGCGGGGGTGCGATCGTGGCCACGTCGTCGCTGGCAGGCATCGTGGCGTTCTCCGGCGATCCGATCTACACCCTGACCAAGCATGCGGTGGTGGGCTTCGTGCGCGCCGTGGCGCCGCGCCTCTCGGAGAACCACATCACCATCAACGCCATCTGTCCGGGTCTGGTGGACACGCCCCTGATCGACGGGGAGATCCGCGACAGCCTCGCCGGCGTGGGGTTCCCGCTCATCCCCGCCGAGGCTGTCGCCGAAGCGGTCCTGGGGTGCGTCCTCGGTGATGCCACCGGTCAGGCGGTCGTCGTCCAGCTCGGACGGGAGGCGGTCCCGTACCGCTTCGGTCGTCCTCCCGGTCCACGGGCGCCGGGTGTGGAGGGCAGGATCCCCCCGGAATGGTTGGCCGACTCCGGCCAGCCGGCGCCGCCCAAGGGAAGCTGACTCGGAGGCCCGCGCCGTCGACCCCTGTCAGGGGCGCCCGGCGCCGACGAGCCCGCTCGTCCAGATCCCCGTGATCTGGATGTTGGTGCCGGTCTCCTCGGCCTGGACCATCTCCCCCGGGCCGACGTACATGGTCACGTGGCCGATGATGCCGCCTTCTGTGTAGAAGAGCAGGTCACCGGGCTGCAGGTCCGACAGCGGGACGTGGACGGTCTCGTCGTACTGGGCGGCGGCCGAGTGGGCCAAGCCAACACCGGCGTGTGCCCATGCCCACATCGTGAGCCCCGAGCAGTCGAAACCAGAGCCCGGTGTCGCCCCCGCCCACACGTAGGGGACGCCGATCTGGGACTCGGCGGCTGCGACGGCTTCGGCTCCGCCTCCGCCCGGCACGGCCGGGACCGGCGACAGGCCGCTGCCGGAGTCGGCGCGGAGCGAAGCCGCTTGTTGCGCGGCGACGCGTGCCCGGAACTGGGCGGCCTGGGCGGCGGCCTGGGCCGCCTGCTTCTGGGCGACCAAGGTGGCGATGTTCCCCTTGAGCTTCGAAAGTGTCGCTTGCTGGCTGGCGAGCTCGGCCTGCGCGCCCTGCCGCGCGCTCTGGGCGGCGGCGAGCGTCGTCTGTGCCTGGGACTGCGTGGTCTGCAGCTGGCTCTCCTGGGCGCTGAGCACGCTCTCGGACCTGTTGAGGCGGTCGATTGCTCCCGAGACGCTCTCGCTCGCCACCTGCTGGTACTCCTGGACCGCGGCCGACCGCTCTCCACCCGGTGTGAACAGCTGCTCGAGGCCGGCCTCGGAGCCGCCCGAGGTGTAGTCCTGGACGGCCAAGGCGCGCAGGTCCTCTTGCGCCGTCGTCACCTGGGTCTTGGTGAGGGTGACCTGAGCCTGGGTCTGGGTCGCCTGCTGGTCGAGCTGTTGGACGTGGATCTGGTCCTGGTCGTAGCGCTCGGAGAGCACGGCGAGTTGCTCGCCTTGTGCCTGGATCTGCGAAGCGATCTGGGCCGCCTGAGCCTGGGCGCTCTGCAACTGGTCGGCGGCGGCGGGGCCCACCGAAGCCAGCGCCGGTGCCGCCAGGAGAGCGGCGACGACCACGGCCGGAACGACTCGATGGAGCCGGGGGAACCGCCGGGCCCGCCGACCCGGCCGCGCCTTCGAGTACTGCTCGAGGCTTGTCACAACAACCACGTGTCTATCAACCGTGGCCGGGTGGGGCAAGGATACGCCCGCTCCCGGACCGACGGGGCGGGTGCGAAGCGCACGAACGGGCGCCGTCGGGGCGATCATCCGATGCCGGTAGCGTCACGAGCGTGCACCCCATCGAACGGCTGCGATACGTGGCTCGATCCGGATGGGCACCCCCTGCGGTGCTCGCCGCCGAGGCGGCGTGGGCACTGGGCGACCTTTCGCTGCACGAGGAGTCCGCTGTCGTGCCGGCCTGCCGGCGGCTGCTCGACCGCCATCCCGGATGCGGGCCCCTGTGGTGGGTGGCGGCCCGCATCCTCACGGCCGGGGACGCCGTGGAAGAGGCCGAGCGCTGCGCTGATTTGCTCGAGTCCGACCCCACCTCCGATCTGCTGCGAGAGGACCTCGCCGGAGAGCGGCGGGCCGTTCGCCACGGTGGCGTGGGTGACGTCGCAAGTGCCGACGTCGTGGTCGTCGGAGTGGACGCCATGGGCCCGGGCGGTCTGGTGATCGACGCCGATGACCTCGGCGTGATGGAGTCGGCGCGCGTCCTCGAGGTGCCTGTGTGGGCGGAGGCGGGGGTCGGTCGGATGCTGCCCCCCCGGCTCTGGGAGGCCCTCGTGCACCGCCTCGAAGCCGCGCACGTCCCGCGATCGGGTTGCGTGGTGAGCCTCGAGGGGATCGACAAGGTGGCGGGACCGACCGGCGTGCAGTCTGTGCCCGTCGCCCTTGCCGGCAGCGACTGTCCCGAGCCCGGAGAACTTCTGGCCCGTTGGTAGCGGCGGTGGATCGACGCTCGGCTGCGGTCGTGTATAGGGTCGGCGGCCATGGGTGAGATGATCGAATTTCCGAGCAACGGTTCCGGGGGCCAGGGGTATCTGGCCGTGCCGACGTCGGGTGTGGGTCCGGGCGTGGTCGTGATCCAGGAGTGGTGGGGCCTCGTTCCCCACATCAAGGACGTGTGCGATCGTTTTGCAGCGGCGGGATTCGTGGCGCTCGCTCCCGACCTGTACCGGGGGAAGCAGGTGTCCGAGCCCGACGAGGCCGGCAAGGAGATGATGGCCCTGCAGCTCGAACGGGCCGCCAAGGACATGTCGGGAGCGGTCGACGAGCTCCGGACGAGGTCTTCGGGCGACAAGGTCGGAGTAGTGGGGTTCTGCATGGGTGGAGGTCTGGCGCTGGTGCTCGCCACCCAGCGACCCGATGCCGTCGGTGCGTGCGTTTCGTTCTACGGGCTGATCCCGTGGCCCGATGCCCAGCCGGACTTTTCGAAGCTCTCGGGCGCCGTGCTCGTGCACGTGGCGGGCAACGACGAATACTTCTCCCCGGCGGCGGCGCGTGCGCTCGAGGAGCAGTTGCGCAGCCTCGGCAAGGAAGCCGAGTTCCACGTCTACGACGATACGGACCACGCGTTCTTCAACGACACACGGCCCGAGGTTCACGACGCCGACGCGTCGAGCGCCGCGTGGGAACGGACGAACACTTTCCTGCGCGCTCACCTCGGGTGACTGCCGGCGCGGAGGAGGGGGGTGGCGCGGTCGCCCGGTACCTTCTTCTGGGGCTCGGGGTGGGGCGCCACGTCGACGGGTTGGTGGACGCCTACTACGGGCCGCCCGCACTTTCGCAGCGAGTGGGGCACGCGCCGCTCGTGGACCCCGGACGGTTGGTCGAGGAGGGTCGGGACTTGATCGCGGCTCTGGATACGGGCGCCCCCCTCGACCCGGACTCCGGATCCGAGCCCTTCTCCGAACCCGCCCGCATTCGTCGTCGTCGGTGGCTGCGCGCTCAGGTCGTCGGCATTCTGACCACGGCGCGCCGGTTGGCGGGTGAGCCCATCGGGTACGCGCAGGAGGTCGAGTCGTGCTACGGGGTACGACCCCAGCCGGTTCCCGAGGAGGAATTCGCCGCCGCCCATCGCCGCCTGGAGGAGGCGCTGCCGGGTTCGGGACCGCTCGGACAGCGGCTGATCGCGTGGCGCGAGTCGCACGCGGTGGCGACCGACCTCCTCCCCGGCGCCATCGGTTCGTTGGCCGACGACTTGCGTGAGCGCACCCAGCGACTCTTCGGCCTCCCCCAAGGCGAGCAGGTCGAATTCGAGCTCGTCACCGACAAGCCGTGGTCGGGCTTCAACACCTATCTGGGCGGGCTGCGGTCGAGGGTCTCGGTCAACACGGACCTGCCGGTCCTGTCGACGTCACTGGCGCACCTCGTCGCGCACGAGGCGTATCCCGGGCATCACACCGAGCACTGTCGGAAGGAAGTGGGCCTGGTGCGGCGCCGGCACTGGTTGGAGGAGACGATCTTCTTGGTCGGGACCCCGCAGTGTCTCGTCGCCGAAGGCCTCGCCGACCTCGGGCTCGAGGTGTTGCTCGGAGCTCGGCCCGAACCGATCGTGGCCGAACACCTCCGTCCGCTCGGCATCCGCTATGACACCGAGGTCATCGCAGCGATGTCCGAGGCGAGCGAGGCACTCGGTGCCGTGCGTGCCAATGCCGCCTGGCGGCTGCACGCCGAAGGTGCGGATCCCGAGACGGTCGTGGACGAGGTGGCCCGATGGGGCCTTCTCCCCCGGGCCCGGGCCGCCAAGGCGGTGGAGTTCCTGCTGCACCCGACGTGGCGTGCCTATGTGACGTGCTACGTGGACGGTCTGCGTCTGTGCCGCCAATTCGTGGCCGGTGACCCGGAGCGCTTCCGAGAGCTCCTGAGCGAGCAGCTCCTCCCCGCTGACCTCGCCGCCTAACCCCCGTTGACCCGACGCACCTGCCCGGGCGCCCCCGCCCACCCTGCCGCCGAGGGTTGCCGGGTCTCCCCGGTAGCATTCGACCCATGTCACAGCGCAGCCGGAACCTGCCCCGTCGATCGTGCTTCTCCACCCCCGGGTCCAACGAGCGCTTCCTCGAGAAGGCGCCGACGGTGCCGGCCGACATGTCGTTCCTGGACCTCGAGGACTCGGTTGCCCCTCTCGAAAAGGACTCGGCGCGGGCCAAGGTCGTGGAGGCCATCCGCAAGCAGTCGTGGGACGACCGCGTGCTGTGCGTCCGCATCAACGCCTGGGACACCGAGTGGACCTACGGGGACGTCATCGAGGTGGTGGGCAACGCCGGCGATCGGCTCGACGAGGTCATGCTGCCCAAGGTGCAGTCGGCGGCCGAAGTCGTGGCCCTCGACCTCCTGCTGACCCAGGTCGAGAAGAGAAGCGGCCTCCATGTCGGCCACATCGGCATCGAAGCCCAGATCGAGACCACGAGGGGACTGATCAACGTGGACGAGATCTGCGCGGCCTCGCCCCGCCTCGAGACCATCATCTTCGGGCCTGCCGACTTCGCCGCCTCGATGGAGATGCCCGTGTTGACCGGCGGCGTGCAGATCCCCGAGTACCCCGGGGACCACTTCCATTACGTGTTCAGCCGGATCCTCATGGCGGGGCGGGCGAACGGACTGCAGGTCATCGACGGCCCGTACCTCAAGGTGAAGGACATGGAGGGCCTGCGCGATTTCGCCCAGCGTACCCGCGTCCTCGGCTACGACGGCAAGTGGGCGCTCACGCCCGATCAGGTCGCGGTGCTCAACGAGATGTACTCACCAACCCAGGAGCAATTCGACCACGCCTGGGACATCCTCGACGCGTACCAAAAGGCGACGGAGGACGACCGTAAGGGTGCGGTCATGTTCGGCGACGAGATGATCGACGAGGCCAGTCGCAAGATGGCGACGAAGTTCGTGGCCCGCGGCGAGCGCGCCGGTTTCAGCCGCTCCAAGGCTTAACTGCCGGCGGCCTGTTCCACGAGGCGGCGAGCAACCACCTTGAGCGCCAAGGTTTCGTCGGCTCCCTCGAAGATCGACAGCACCCTGGCGTCGACGAAGTAGCGGCTCACCGGGAATTCCTCGGCGTAGCCCATCCCCCCGTGGATCTGCATGGCCTCGCGCGTCACCCATTCTGCGGCGCGGCACACGTACGCCTTGAGCATCGACGCCTCGAGCGTGCCTTGGCCACCGGCCATGAGCCGGGCGACCTGGTACGCGAACTGGCGGGCGACCTGGATGAGCACCGCCATGCGGGTCAGCTTGGCCCGGGTGAGCTGGTAGTCGGCGATGGGCTGTCCGAAGACGACGCGGTTGGCGGCGTATTCGGAAGCCGCCTCGTAGGCGGCCTGCATCACCCCGACGGCTCGGGCCGCGGTCTGGAGCCGCCCGTTCTCGAAGCCCGCCATCTGGAGGTAGAAGCCCCTGCCCACGCCTTCCTCCCCGCCCACGAGGTTGGCGGCGGGGACGAACCAGTTCTCGAAGGCGATCTCGTAGGAGTGCATGCCGCGGTACCCGATGGTGTCGATGGGGCGACCCTCCATCCGGCCCGGGGGGTCGCGACGTGCGTCGGAGGAGGAGTCCTGGGCGAAGACAAACCCGCTTCCGTCGCCGCGGGGCTTCTCCACCACGAACAGCGACAGCCCCCGGTGGGCCTTGGAGCGGTCGGGGTCCGTCCGGGCCAGGAGCATGAGCACGTCGGCGCGAGCCGCGAAAGTGCACCACGTCTTCACCCCGTTCACCAACCACCCGCCCTCGGTGCGGGCCGCGGCGGTGACGATGGCGGCCACGTCCGAGCCGAAGTCCGGTTCGGTCACCGCCACGGCGTTCATCACCTCGCCTGACGCCAACCTCGGCAGCCAAGCCTGC
>JARLGQ010000218.1 GCA_031292675.1 Acidimicrobiales bacterium | reverse complement strand
GGCCCGGGTGTTCTGCGCCAACGGGTCCAACGAGGTGTTGCAGTGCCTCTTGCTGGCCTACGGGGGGGCCGGTCGTCGCGCCGCGTTGTTCGAGCCGACATACGCGCTGCACAGCCACATCGCCTCGCTCACCGCCACCGGGGTGGTGCGCGCCTGGCGCGGCCCGGACCACCGTGTGGACCTCGGGACCGTGGACCGGCTCCTCGAGGAGTCCCAGCCGGTGGTCACGTTCCTGTGTTCGCCCAACAATCCCACCGGCCGGGCCGAGCCGCCCGAGGTCGTGGCGCACGTCCTCGAGCGAGCCCCGGGTCTCGTGGTCGTGGACGAGGCCTACGGACAGTTTGCGCCTTGGAGCGCGCTCGACCTCCTGCGCCACGGCACGCCCGGGGCGGACCGACTGGTCGTGGTCCGGACCTTCTCCAAGACGTGGTCGATGGCGGCCTGTCGCCTCGGCTACATGGCGGCCCACCCCGACGTGGTCGCAGCCTGTGAGGCGGTGGTCCTGCCGTACCATCTCGACGCGGTCACGCAGGCGGCGGGGCGGCTGGCGCTCCGGCACGTCGACGCCATGGAGGCGCGCGTGGCGGCCATCATCGAGGAGCGGGGCCGCATCGCCGCCGCGCTCGGTGAGCTGCCCGTGGAGTCCTGGCCCTCGGACGCCAACTTCATCCTGTTCCGGCCGGCGGACCGGGCCGCCACCGACGTGTGGCAGGACCTCCTCGACGCGTCGGTGCTGGTGCGCGACTGCTCGAGCTGGCCGGGCCTCGACAATTGCCTCCGTGTCACGGTGGGGACGCCCGAGGAGAACGACCGCTTCCTGAGCGCCCTGGGCTCGAGCCTGGACGCGGCGCGCCCGTGAGGGGCGAACCGGCGAGGTCGGCCCGATGGGCCCGGTCGAGCGCGTAACCTTGGCGACTTCATGACCGACGCCCCGCGCGCCGCCACGCGCCGACGACGGACCAAGGAGACGGCCATCGACGTCGCCTTGACCCTCGACGGCACCGGTTCGGTGGACGTGGAGACGGGCATCCCGTTCTTCGACCACATGCTCTCCCAGCTCGGCCGCCACGGGGGGTTGGACCTGATGCTCAAGGCGAGCGGCGACCTCCACGTCGACGCCCACCACACCGTCGAGGACGTGGGCATCGTGCTCGGCGAGGCCCTGGCCCAGGCGCTCGGGGACAAGGCCGGCATCCGCCGCTTCGCGTCCATCGCACTGCCTCTCGACGAGGCATTGGTGGAAGTGGCGCTCGACATCTCGGGCCGGCCCTATCTCGCCTATGACGTGAGCTTCGGGCCCGATGTGGCGCCGCTGGGCTCGCCGTCTTTCGACCCCCAGTTGGCCGAGGAGTTCTGGCGCGCCTTTGTGACCGCGTCGGGGATCACGTTGCACATACGCCTCGTGACGGGGAAGAACACCCACCACGTCCTGGAGGCCTCGTTCAAGGGCGTGGCGCGCTGCGTGCGGGACGCGCTGCGGGTGGAAGGCGGGGACGTGCCCTCCACCAAAGGCACGTTGGGCAACGCCGAAGGGGCATGACGATGGAGCGAGGAATCGCCGTCCTCGACTACGGCATCGGCAACCTGGGCTCGGCGCACAAGGCACTCGTGCACCTCGGAGCCGACGCCCGGCTCGTCTCGGATCCGGCCGAGGCGGCGGGCGCCGGAGGCGTGGTCCTCCCCGGTGTGGGCGCATTCGGACGATGCGCCCAGGCCCTGCGCGCCACCGGCCTCGACGGCGCCGTCGACGACGCCCTGGCGCGGGGCGTGCCGTTCCTCGGTATCTGCGTGGGTTTCCAGTTGCTGTACGAGGGTTCTGAGGAGTCTCCGGCGGTGCCGGGGCTCGGTGTGCTGCGCGGGACGGTGCGGTCCCTTCCCCCCGGGGTCAAGAGGCCGCAGATGCAGTGGAACCAGATCGTCACCTGTCCGGGCATCGAGAGCGGGCTCCTGGCCGGCGTGCCCTCCGAGGCGTGGGTGTACTTCGTCCATTCCTATGCACCGGAGATGTCCGACGACGCCGTGGCCACCTGTGACTACGGAGGTGCGGTGGTGGCCGCGGCCGAGCGCGGTCCGGTATGGGGCGCGCAGTTCCACCCCGAGAAGTCCGGTTCGGTGGGTCTCGCCATCCTCGCCAATTTCGTGGCCGTGTGTGGGGACGGGCCGCAGCGAGCGTGAGCGGCACCATGGAGCTCTTCCCGGCCGTCGATCTCCACGACCGGGGCGCGGTACGGCTCGTGCAGGGTGATTTCGGGCGCGTGCGCGGCTACGGCGATCCGGTGGCGCTGGCCCGCTCCTACGTCGAGGGCGGTGCCCGTTGGATCCATGTCGTGGACCTCGACGCGGCGCGTACCGGGGAACCGGTGAACCGCGACGTCGTGTTGCAGATCGCCGCCGCCGTCGACGTGCTCGTGCAGGCGGGCGGAGGCGTGCGGGGGACAGCCGACGCCGCCGCGCTGCTCGACCACGGGGTACAGCGGGTGGTCGTCGGGACAGCTGCGCTCGAGACGCCCGAGCTCGTCGAGTCGTTGGCGGAGCGCTACCCCGGGCGGGTGGCGGTGGGCCTCGACCACCGCGGGGCCGGCGCCGAGCTGGCCGTGCGGGGTTGGGAGCGTCCGAGTGGGACGACGCTGCGGGCCGCGCTCGATCGCCTGGCCAAGGTGGACCTGGGGGCTGTGGTGGTCACCGCCATCGACCGTGACGGCATGCTGGGGGGCCCGGACCTGGTCGGGTTGCGTGCCGCGCTCGACCTGACGGCTCATCCCGTGGTGGCCTCGGGCGGAGTCCGCTCGCCGGCGGACCTGTCCGCCCTGGCCGCGCTGGAGTCCCCGGGACCGGGGAACCGGCACCTGGCCGGCGCCATCGTCGGGACCGCGCTCGTCGAGGGTGCCATGACCGTCGAGGAGGCGATCGCCGCGTGCGTGCCGTCCGTGTGATCCCGTGCCTCGACGTCGATGGGGGACGGGTCGTGAAGGGGGTGCGCTTCGTCGACCTCGTCGACGCCGGGGACCCGGTCGCACTGGCGGCGCGCTATGACGCCGAAGGTGCCGACGAGCTCGTCTTCCTTGACATCACCGCATCGGCCCATGAGCGCGACACGATGGTGGAAGTGGTGTCACGGACCGCGGCGGAGGTGTTCATCCCGTTCACGGTGGGGGGCGGGGTGCGGACGCCCGACGACGCCCGCCGCCTGTTGCGCGCCGGTGCCGACAAGGTCGCGCTCAACACGGCCGCCATCTTGCACCCGGAGCTCATCGTGCAGTTGGCCGACGAATTCGGCTCCCAGTGCGTGGTGGTCGCCATCGACGCCCGGAGGCGAACCCCGGGCTCGGGATGGGAGGTCTTCACCCACGGAGGACGCCAGGGGACGGGTCAGGACGCCGTGGCGTGGGCGGCGCAGTGTGCGACGCTCGGCGCAGGAGAGATCCTCGTCACGTCGATGGACCGTGACGGCACGCGTCAGGGTTTCGACGTCGAGCTCACGCGGACCATCGTCGACACGGTCGGGGTTCCGGTGGTGGCTTCGGGCGGGGTGGGGAACCTCCGGCACCTCGTGGAGGGGGCGACCGAGGGAGGCGCCGATGCCGTGTTGGCGGCGTCGATCTTCCATCGCCAGGAGTACACCGTGGCCGAGGCCAAGTCGTACCTCGCTGCGCACGGGGTCGTGGTGCGGCCGCCGGCGGTCGGGTAGCCCGTGTCGGCGCCCGGCGGGAAGCCGCGGCGGAAGTCGCCGAGCGCCGTGGGCGACGCGCGGGATCGACTACGGTTCGGCCGTGGCTCCTGAGAGGAAGGCATCTCGATCCACCTCGCCCTCTCCGTCGCCCAAGCAGCCCATCACGATGCTCGCCGATCGTGTCCTGGCACAACAGCCGGTCGCCGAGGGTGAGCGGCGCTCACGCTCGGGCATCCTCATCCCCGCCACCGCGCAGGTCTCGCGCCGCCTGCTCTGGGCCGAAGTGGTCGCCGTCGGACCGCATGTCCGTTCGATCAAGGTCGGAGACAAGGTGCTGTTCAACCCCGAGGACCGGTTCGAGGTCGAGGTGCAGGGCGACGAGTACGTGATCCTGCGCGAGCGCGACATCCACGCCGTGGCCTCCGAGCGGATCGACAGCGGCACGGGGCTGTACCTGTAGGGCGGGTGCCGAAGCACCCTCAATTGGGGTTGGCGTCACCGAACTGCGGCAACCACAGCGCGGCGGGGACCGGCGCAGGCGGGACGTGCAGGCCTGGCGAAACCGGTTGCGGCTCGGGTGCCGGCGGGGCCGGAGCTCCGCCTTCGACCTTGCCGTCGACGTTGCCGTCGACGTTGCCGTTGCTGTCGACGAGTGGGGGGAAGCGCTCGTCGATCGTCTCGTAGGGCCGAGGGGGGTGCTTGACGAGCCCACGCGACACCCAGTTGCGCTGGTCCGCCCACACCAGGATGGGCGGCAGCACCACCAGCGCGCTCAACAGGGCGACGGTGATGTTGATGGCGACGATGATGCCGAAGTCGCTGAGGAGCGGGAACGACGACAGGCCCAGCACGGCCACCCCGGCGATGGCGGTCATGCCCGAGACCATGAAGGCTCGGCCGGTGCGCCGGGCCGTGGCGTCCATGGCTTGGCGCGGCGTGAGGCCCCGGGCGCGCTCCTCCACGAACCGCAACAGGATCAGTGACGTGAACTCGGTACAGACGGCTACGACGAGCGGTCCGGCCACCGCCGTCACCGGGCTCAGCTTGAGGTGGAAGGCCACGCCGATGAGCGACACCGCTCCCACGGCCACGAGCACCGGCACGAGCGACAGCAGCGCCCGGATGAGGCTGCGCAGGCGCAGCGTGAGGAAGGCGCCCACGAAGAGGATGGCCAGGTAGGTCAGCTGCACCCGGGACTTCTCGAGGTTCTGGATCAGGCCCACGCCCACCGTGGCGATGCCGCCGGGCGCGACGCTGATCCCCGGCGGCGGGTTGATCCCGCCCTCGAGGTCCTTCACCACCGGCGTGAGCTGGTCGAGGGTGTCGGTCCGCCCCAGGAAGATGACGTTGAGCGCCCCCCCGTTGTCGGCGACCGTGGTCTTGTTGATTCCCGGCGGGGCGATGAGGTAGACGGCTTCCATATCGGTCCCGGTGGGTGGGATCTCGTTCATGCCCTTGACCGTGACGAATTGGTCGATGGTGTTGATGAGACCGGCCCCCGGGAACAAGGCGTCGGGATACTTCTTCTCGAGCTGGTGCGAGAAGTTGACCACGTAGGAGACGGTCTGGTTGCTCCAGGGATGGCTGGTCGAGATGCGCATGGCGATCTCGTTGTCGGAGCCCGTCGCCGCCTTCAGCTGCTTGATGTCCTGGATGGCTTGCGAATGCGGATTCACCCACGAGATCGGGTCGGTCTGGAGGGCGAGCTTCCCCTCGACGGCGATGCCCGAGAGCAGGATCACGACGCTGACGACGGCCAACGGGACAGCGGCGCGTGCCGGGACACTCCCGAGGAATGCCACGACCCGGCTGAGCCGACCCTGGCTGAAGTCCTTTCCCTTGGTGGGTGACTTGTACTCGCGGATGCCTAGGACCGCCAGGGTGGCGATGATGCTGCACACGCATACGGCGATGATGCCGATCACCAGCAGCGAGCCGAACTCGCGGATAGCGGGCGTGCGGGCGAACCACAGCGCCATGAAGGCGAACACAGCGTCGAAGGTGACGACCAGCAGGGCAGGCCCGAGACCGCGCGCCGCGGCCTGGATGGGGTGGGCGGCGCGGTCGAGAACCACCTCCTCCTCGATGCGGGAGTGCATCTGGATCGCATAGTCCATGCCCACGCCGAGCAAGACCGGGAGCGCGGCGATGGTGGCCAGGGTGAGCGGGACGTGGAAGTAGCCGACGAGGCCGAAGCCCCACACGAGGCCGACGGCCACGATGGCGAAGGCCAGCAGTCGCCAGCGCACCGAGAACGACAGGAGCAGGATCGTCATCATGATGACCCCGGCCGCCAGGGCCAGGACGATGATCCCGTGCTTGAGGTAGTCGTTGATCGTCTTGAGCAGGGCCGGTACGCCGGTGGTGATGGTCGTGACGTTCTGGAAGTGGGCGGAGTCGATGATCTTCGCCACCGAGGATGCGGCCGTGGTCTCCTGGTTGATGTTGAGGTCGCCCTTCAGGTACACCGCCAGCAACGCGTGGTCGTTGTCGTGGACGAAGGTTCGCAGCGACTGCCGAACCGTCCCGTCCTGTTCGTGGATCACGAAGTCCATCCACTTGGGATTGGAGAGGATCTGGTCGGCGGGCGGGGTCTTGGCGAGGGCGATGCCCTCCTGGGTCAGGTAGTGGGCGCGTTTGGCCTTGTCCGTGGGCGAGGGGTCGCGGGAGATGGCGCTCTGGAGCAAATGGAACGCGGGACTGTCGAGAGGGCTCCCCGTGGGGCTGCTCAGAAGCTTCTGTGCGAACTGGAGCGCGTCCATCGGGGTCACGGCGCTGAAGACCCAGGGGTCTTTGCCCAGCCGGGCGGCGATGGTGCGGAACTCGGCCTGGTTGTGCTTGGTGAGCAGGTTGTCGACGGTCGTCCCCGGCTTCATGGTGAAGAGGACGGCCATGGGGTCGCCACCGAAGACCTTCTCGTAGTTGACGTTGTTGATCCAGGCCGGGTCGTTGTTGTTGAGATAGTCGGAGTTGCTCGTGGTGAAGCGGAGCTTGGTGACGCCCAGACCGAGGACGAGGGTGACGAGCAGGCCGACCATGGCCACCGTCCCGGCGCGCTTGCCCAGGTTGAGGCCCAGCCACTCCCACGTCCGTCTCATGGCGCCCCCCGGCGAGACCCCGCACCGGATGGCGGCGGAGTTACTGAATAGTAGATGCCGTCGGCGCCGAAGTCCCGATCGGGACCCGCCGCCCGGCCGAGCCCACGGGCCTCGCGGCCCGCCGGGGCCTCGCCGGGCCCGTCCGGGGAGGCCGGTATCGTGAAGGCATCATGGAAAGAGTCGCATCCCCCGTCGATTTCACCGAGGACGAGCTCTCCCGAGTCCGCTTCGGGGCCGACGGCCTGGTGCCCGCGATCGTCCAGGACGCCGGGGACGGGACCGTCCTCATGCTCGGGTACATGGACGGCGAGGCCCTGCGCCGGACGCTGCGGACCGGGAGGTCCTGGTTCTGGAGCCGCAGCCGGGGCGAGTACTGGTGCAAGGGGGAGACCTCGGGGGACCGCCAGTGGGTGCGCGACGTCCGCTACGACTGCGACGGCGACGCCCTCCTGTTGGTCGTGGACCAAGACGGGAACGGGGCATGCCACACCGGGGAGCGGTCGTGCTTCTACCGATCGTTCGGGTCAGGCGACCCGGACGGATCGGCCGGGAGCCCTGTGGCGAACGGGTGAGCGCCGTCGGGTCGACACCGGACCGTCCGGGGCGCGACGTCTTTGCCGAGCTGTGCCGTCACCACCGCATCGTTCCCGTGTGGCGCGAGCTGGTGGCCGACACCCTGACGCCGGTGAGCGCGTACCTGCTCGTCGTGGGCGATGGCGTGGGGTTCCTGCTCGAGTCGGTCGAGGGCGGTGAGCGCTGGGGGCGGTACTCCTTCGTGGGGCGCAATCCGCTCGCCACCATCCGCGCTCGGGGGGCAGCGGTCACCGCCGAGGGGGCCCTCGAGCTTCCGGTGGAGGTGAAGGCGCGCGCCGAGCAGGGGATCCTCGCCACCGTGGACGCCATGCTCAGCGCCTACCGTTCGCCGGTGCTGGCCGACCTACCGCCGCTGCACGGCGGGCTCGTCGGGTACCTGGGGTACGACGTCGTGCGTGAGGTGGAGCGTCTGCCCGACGTGCCGCGCGACGAAGCGGGCCTTCCCGACGCCGTGCTCCACGTGATCGGGCAGCTCTGCGCCTTCGACCACTGGCGCCAGCGCGTGGTGCTGGTGGAGAACGTGGTCGTGGGCGAGGGCTGGGACGAGGCCGAGGCCTTCGCCGCCTTCGACGCAGCCGGGTCGCGCCTCGACGCCCTCGCCGCCGATCTGTCGCGCCCCTTGGGTGGGCCGGCCCTCGAGGCTCCGCGACCCGACGACGTGGCGCCGGAGGTGGCCGGGAACATGTCCTCGGAGGCGTACCAGGACGCGGTGCTCGCCGCCAAGGAGTACATCCGGGCCGGGGACATCTTCCAGGTCGTGCTGTCACGGCGATTCGACCTCGATCTCGGCGCCGACCCCTTCGCCGTGTACCGGGTGCTGCGACTGGTGAACCCGAGCCCGTACCTGTACTTCCTGCGCACCGGAGACTGCACCGTCGTGGGCGCCACCCCCGAACCGCTGGTGCGGCTGCGCGACGGGGTGGTGGTGTCTCGTCCCATCGCGGGGACGCGCCGGCGGGGGGAGACCGACACCGAGGACGAGCGCCTGGCAGCCGAGCTTGCCGAGCACCCCAAGGAGGTGGCCGAGCACGTCATGCTCGTGGACCTGGCGCGCAACGACGTGGGGAGAGTGGTGAGCTTCGGGACCGAGCAGGTCGACGAGTTCAAGACCGTGGAGCGCTACAGCCACGTAATGCATCTCACGTCACAGGTGTCCGGACGGCTCGCCCCGGGCAAGGGGCCCATCGACGTCCTTCGGGCCACGATCCCGGCCGGGACGCTGTCGGGCGCGCCCAAGGTCCGCGCCATGCAGATCATCGACGAGCTGGAGCCGACCAAGCGTGGCGTGTACGGCGGCGTCGTGGGGTACGTCGACTTCTCGGGCAACCTCGACACCGCCATCGCCATCCGGACCATGGTGGTGACCCCCGACGGGCGCGCCTCGGTCCAGGCGGGGGCCGGGATCGTGGCGGACAGCGATCCCGTGGAAGAGGACCTCGAGTGCCAGAACAAGGCGGCCGCCCTTCTCGCCGCCGTGCCCGCGGCCCGCCGCGCCCGGGCCGTGACCGGTCGATGACCGAGACGCCCGGGCCGACGGGAGCCTCGGGCTTCGACGAGGACTACCGGTCCCTGCGCCACGACGTGGGCGTGGCGCCCACAGGGCGTGACTTCCTGCGTGTGTCGGGCCCCGACGCCGTGGAGTACCTGCAGGGACAGCTCTCCCAGGACGTCGCCGCCCTCGAGGTGGGCGGATCCGCAGACTCCCTGATCCTGACACCGCAGGGAAAGCTCGACGCGCTGGTGCGGGTGTCCCGGACCGGCCCCGACGAGCTGGTGATCGACGTGGACACCGGCTTCGGTGCGGCGGTGGCGGCCCGCCTGGCGCGCTTCAAGCTGCGGGTCAAGGTCGACATCGCGCCCCTGGCATGGCGCGTCGTCGCGCTGCGTGGTCCGCGCGCCGCCGCTGTCGCCGCCCAGGCCCGAGTCGGTGCAGGAACCGCACTTGCGCCGGCGTTCTCCTGGAACGGCGTGTCGGGGGTCGACCTGCTGGGGGAGGCGCCCGAGGTCAACGGGGTGCAGGTGTGCTCGGCACAGGCCTGGGAGGCGGTGAGGGTCGAGGCGGGGATCCCCGTCATGGGTGCCGAGCTCGACGACCGCACCATCGCCGCCGAGGCCGACCTCCTGGACCGTGCGGTCAGCTTCACCAAGGGTTGCTACACGGGCCAGGAGCTCGTGGCCCGGCTCGACTCCCGGGGGAACCGGGTGGCCCGCCACCTGCGCGGCGTGGTGGTGGGGCACCCGACGCGCCACTCCGTCGGAGCGCCGAAGCCCGAGGGTGTGGCGCCGGGGTCGGACATCGTCGTCGACGGAAAGGTGGTCGGGTCGGTGACGTCCTCGGCGTGGTCGCCGCAGCTCGGTTGTCCCGTGGCACTGGCCTACGTACACCGCGCCGTCGAGCCGCCGAGCGCGGTCGAGCTGCACAGCGCCGGCGTGGTTGGCGGACCGGACGACGCCGCGGGCGCCACGGTGTGGACCGCCGAGGTGCGCACGCTCCCCCTCGTCTGACCGCAGGGGTACAGGCTCTCGGGGGTCAGGAAGACAGGGTCAAGGGTGCAGGGCCTCGAGGATGTCGCCGGAGAGCTCTGGTCGGCACACCAGCAGATCGGGGAGCCAGGGGTCGGCCCGGTTGTAGAGCAGCGTCGATCCGTCGAGGCGCGCCGCATAGGCCCCGTAGGCATGTGCCACCGCCACCGGTGCGGCCGAGTCCCACTCGTACTGTCCGCCCGAGTGCACGTAGGCGTCGACGGTCCCTTGGAGCACGGCCGCCGTCTTGGCTCCGGCCGAGCCCATCGGCACCAGCTGGGCCCCGAGCCGGGCGGCCACGCGCTCGGCCTCGACGGGGGGCCGGGTACGGCTCACGACGATGCGCGGCGGTCCGTCGCGGCGTGACGCCAGGGCGCGGCCTCCCGAACGCCGGGCCGAGGTGTCGAGGACGAGGCCCTGCCCGGGGAGCGACACGGCGCCCACCACGGGCAGGCCGTCGACGACGAGGCCCACGTGGACGGCGAAGTCGTCGCGTCCCTCGGAATACTCACGTGTGCCGTCGAGGGGGTCGACCACCCAGACCCGGCTGGCGCCGATGCGGTCCGGCCGTCCCGGACCGTCGTCGCCCTCCTCGGAGAGCACGGCGTCGTGAGGGCGGACGTCGCGCAGGGTGGCCATGATGAGCGTGTTGGACAGCCGGTCGCCCTCCCGGCCCAGGGCCCGAGGGTCGTCGAGCCCCATGTCGTGGCGGAGATCGATGAGCACGCGCCCGGCTTCGTCGGCGATGCGGGCGGCCAGCTCGTCGTCGTCGGTCGTCGCCAAATCTCGCACCTGGAGAGGGGTCGGAGCCCGGAGGCTGCGCCGGTCGACCGTATCGGAAAGGGGCCTGGCCCAGCTATTCTCGTTGTCCTATGGGGGGACGTGCGGGGGCCGGCCAATACCAGCTGTCCCATCTCGAGGCGCTCGAAGCGCAGTCGCTCCACATCATGCGTGAGGTGGTGGCCGAGTTCGAGCGCCCCGTCCTGCTGTTCTCGGGCGGCAAGGACTCGGTGGTCATGCTCCGGCTGGCCGAGAAGGCCTTCTGGCCCGCACGACTGCCCTTTCCCGTCATGCACGTGGACACCGGCCACAACTTCCCCGAGGTGCTCGAGTTCCGGGATCGCCGGGTGGCCGAGCTCGACGCCCAGCTCAAGGTGGCCTCTGTCCAGGAGTCGATCGACAGCGGGCGATCCGTCGACGACCCGGGCCCCAACCCGTCGCGCAACCGCCTCCAGACCCGGACGCTGCTCGACGCCATCACCGAACACCGCTTCGACGCCGTCTTCGGGGGAGCGCGCCGGGACGAGGAGAAGGCGCGGGCCAAGGAGCGGGTGTACTCGTTTCGCGACGAGTTCGGACAGTGGGACCCGAAGAATCAACGCCCCGAGCTGTGGGGGCTCTACAACGGGCGGCACCGCAGCGGTGAGCACATCCGGGTGTTCCCGCTGTCCGACTGGACCGAGCTCGACGTCTGGCAGTACATCGCGCAGGAGGGCATCGCGGTGCCCTCGATCTACTTCTCGCACCGGCGTACGGTGTTCCGGCGCGACGGGATGCTGCTGGCGGTGAACCCGTTCGTGACGGTCCTCGACGACGAGGAGACGTTCGAGACCACTGTCCGCTACCGGACCGTCGGGGACATGACCTGTACCGGAGCGGTCGAGTCCAATGCCGTGACCGTCGAGGAGATCATCGCCGAGACGGCGGTGTCGAGGCTCACCGAGCGCGGCGCCACCCGAGCCGACGACCGGTTCAGCGAGGCGTCGATGGAGGATCGCAAGCGCGAGGGGTACTTCTAGAGATGGAGCTCCTCCGCTTCGCCACCGCCGGTTCGGTCGACGACGGCAAGAGCACGCTCATCGGCAGGCTCCTCTACGACTCCAAGGCCATCTTCGAGGACCAGCTCGAGGCGGTCGAGCGCCTCAGTCGCCAACGTGGGGACGAGTACACCGACCTCGCTCTCCTCACCGACGGGTTGCGGGCCGAGCGCGAACAGGGCATCACGATCGACGTCGCCTACCGCTACTTCGCCACACCGCTGCGGAAATTCATCATCGCCGACACGCCCGGGCACATCCAGTACACGCGCAACATGGTCACGGGGAACTCGACCGCGGATCTCACCCTCGTGCTCGTCGACGCCCGCAAGGGGATCGTCGAGCAGACGAGGCGCCATGCCTTCTTGGCCTCACTCCTGCGGGTCCCGCACCTCCTGGTGTGTGTCAACAAGATGGACCTGGTGGACTACGACGAGGAGGTGTTCGCGCGCATCCGCGAGGAATTCAAGGCCTTTGCCACGCGACTCGAAGTCACCGACCTCGCCTTCATCCCGATCTCGGCGCTCCATGGCGACAACGTGGTGCAGCGGTCCCTCAACATGGCGTGGTTCGAGGGCCCGTCGTTGTTGCACCATCTCGAACAGGTCTACATCGCGTCCGACCGCAACCTCATCGACCCCCGCCTGCCTGTGCAGTGGGTGGTGCGGCCCACGGCGTCCACCGTGCCCGACTATCGCGGCTACGCCGGGCGGGTGGCGGGCGGCGTGTTCCGGCCCGGGGACGAGGTCATGGTGCTGCCTTCGGGGCTCACCACCACCATCGCCGCCATCGACACCTTCGACGGCCCCGTCGACGAGGCGTTTGCCCCCATGTCGGTGATGGTCCGCCTCGCCGAGGACCTCGACGTCTCTCGTGGCGACCTGCTGTGCCGGCCCCACAACCAGCCGACCGTGGGGCAGGACATCGACGCCATGTTGTGCTGGATGGCCGATCGTCCCCTCGCCGAGGGCGACGTGCTCGCCCTCAAGCACACGACGCGTTGGGTGCGGGCCCAGGTGCGTCACGTGCACTACGACCTCGACGTCAACACGCTGCACCGCGACGACTCGGCGAGCATCCTGCGGCTCAACGACGTGGGCCGGGTGAGCCTGCGGGTGACCCAGCCTCTCTTCTACGACAGCTACCGGCGGAACCGCTTCACGGGGTCCTTCGTCGTGGCGGCCGAGGACACCAACGCCACCGTCGGCGCCGGGATGATCCTCGGGGCCGACTGAGCCATGGCGCCGGCTTCGGATCTGGTGTGGTCCATAGGCCGTCTGACCCGGGCGGATCGATGGGGCACACTCGGCACCCGGGGTGCGACGATCTGGTTCACGGGTTTGTCGGGGTCGGGGAAGTCCACCCTGGCGGCGGCGGTGGAGGAGCGCCTGGTGGCGGCGGGGCGCCCCGCATACCGGCTCGACGGCGACAACATCCGGTCCGGGCTCAACATCGACCTCGGCTTCAGTCCCGAAGGTCGCGAGGAGAACGTCCGGCGCGTGGCCGAGGTCGCCCTGCTGTTCGCGGACGCCGGGCTCGTCGCCCTGGCCGCCCTCATCAGCCCGTATGCCAAGGGCCGTCGCCGGGCCCGGACGCTGCACGAGGATGCCGGGATCCCTTTCGTCGAGGTCTACGTCGCCACTCCGCTCTCGGTGTGTGCCGAGCGTGACCCCAAGGGCTTCTATGCCCGGGCCTCGGTGGGGGAGATCTCGTCGTTCACCGGTCTCGACCACCCCTACGAGCCACCCGAGGCGCCGGACGTGGTCGTCGGCCACCATCTCCCCCTCTCGGAGGCCACCGACCGGGTCCTGGCGGCGCTGGGTTCCGGGGACCAGGCGCAATCGCACCACGTGTGATTGATTTACCACATAGCGTGAGCTTTTCTCTGGGTAGGCCGCACCATTCCCGGGCGACGGACGTGCCGGCGTTGACTTCGCGCGAGGAGTGGTGAAATGCTTGGTTGTTACCGAACGCCAGGTAGCGGCCGACCTGGGGACGGGTGATCGTCGAGTCAACGGCCGTGGGTCGATCATCACTGTGTGGCGTACCCGGGCGGCGGCGATCGTCGTTCCAGGACGACCTGGAGCTTGTAGGGGGGCCTTCCGTTGTCTGCGTTCCAACCCAGCGTGCTAGAGGACTCGGTTCTGGTCGTCGACGACGACCAGGCCACCAGGGAGAGTCTGGCTTCTGTGCTCAAGGGCGCGGGCATCGTGGTCTTCGTGGCGTCGGACCCGGCCGAGGCGCTGACGCTGTTCGGCTTGCAGCGCCCCGCCGCGGTGGTGGTCGACCACCAACTCGCCGAGCACACCGGGGTGGAACTGGCCCAGAGGCTCAAGGAACAGGACCCCGACACCCCCGTCCTGCTCCTCACCGGTCTGGCCTCGCTCGACAGCGCCCTGGCGGCGTCGTCACAGCTCGACGGGCTCCTGGTGAAGCCGCTCGTGCCCCAGGCCTTCGTCCAGACCGTCCGCAACGCCCTCACGCAGCGGGCGCTGGCGGTCGAGAACCACCGTCTCGGCCGGGTCATCGAGGAGATGAACGCGCAGGCCCAGGCGGCACCGCCGCCGCCTCCCCCGGCCGCGGCGCCGGCCG
>JARLGQ010000217.1 GCA_031292675.1 Acidimicrobiales bacterium | reverse complement strand
GCGGCCGCTGCTGGTGGGGGCCGCCGGCGGGCCCCCCGCCGCCCTGGCTCGTATCGACGCCGAGCGTCGGGCGCTGTACGAGGAGGTGGCCGATGTCGTGATCGACGTCGACGACCTCGCCCCCGGCGCCGTCGCGGACCGGGTCCTCGACCTCGCCACCGCCCGCGGCGCCGAGGGTGGCCCGTGATCACCGTGCCCGTCGGGCTCGGGGAGCGGTCCTACGACGTCGTCGTGGGGGCCGGGGCGCGCCGGCTCCTGCCCGAGGTGCTCCCCTCCGGTGTGCGCCGCGTGGCGGTGGTCACCCAGGAGAACGTGGAGGTCGAGGTGGACGCCGGGGTCCCTTCCCAGACCTTCGTGGTGCCGGACGGGGAGGCGGCCAAGACCCTCGGCACCGTGGAGCAGCTGTGCCGGGACTTCGCCCGCTGCGGATTGTCGCGGACCGACGCCGTCGTGGCCCTCGGGGGCGGCGCCGTGTCCGACGTGGCGGGGTTGGCGGCGGCCGTCTTCCACCGCGGCATCGCCTACGTCAACGTGGCCACGACGTTGCTGGCACAGGTCGACGCCGCCATCGGTGGGAAGACCGGGGTCAACCTGCCCGAGGGCAAGAACCTGGTGGGCGCCTTCTGGCAGCCGGCCGCCGTGCTGTGCGACACCGAGGCGCTCGGGTCGCTCCCGGCTCGGGAGTGGTCGTCGGGCCGGGGCGAGATGGCCAAGTACGCCTTCCTCGGCGACGGACCCCTCGATCAGGGCCGCCTGGGCGCGTCGATCCTCAGCCTCCCCCTCGACGAGCAGGTCGCCCGGTGCGTGGCGATCAAGGCCGCCGTGGTGGCGGGGGACGAGAGGGAGTCGGGGCGCCGCATGGTCCTCAACTACGGGCACACCCTGGCGCACGCCCTCGAGGCCTCCGCCTTCGGCCCGCACGCGAAATGGGACCTGCGCCACGGGGAGGCCGTGGCGATCGGCCTCGTCTTCGCGGCCATGCTCGCCCGGAGGCTCGAGCGCATCGACGAGGACCGGGTGGCGTTGCACCGCCGGGTGGTGAGCGGGTTCGACCTGTACGCCGAGCTTCCCGCCGGTGCCTCGGCGGGTCAGCTCGTGGAGTTCATGGCCAGGGACAAGAAGGCGCACCACGACCTGACCTTCGTCCTGGACGGGCCACAGGGCGTGGAGCCGGTGCACCAGGTGGACGAGGCCGCCGTGCTCGCTACCCTGGCGGACATGGGGTGCGCGCCGTGAGCGTCCCGGGCACGCTCGTGGTGCTGCTGTCGGGGCCCAACCTGGACCTCCTGGGCGAGCGCGAGCCCGAGGTGTACGGCCGCGACAGGCTGGCCGACCACGTGGCCTCCGCCACCGAGGAAGCGGCCCGGTGCGGTCTCGAGCTCGAGCACCACCAGTCCAACCACGAGGGCGAGCTCGTCGACCTGGTCCACGGCGCCCGGGGGCGGGCCGCGGCCCTGATCGTGAACGCGGGTGCCCTCACCCATTACTCCTGGTCGCTGCACGACGCCCTGGCGGCCTTCGAAGGGGTCGTGGTCGAGCTCCACCTGTCGAACCCCGCGGCGCGAGAGCCCTGGCGCCACACCTCGGTGGTGGCCGGCGTGGCCGACGGGACGATCACCGGTTTCGGCGGCCTCGGCTACAGCCTGGCCGTCGGCGCCGTGGCCCGGTTGCTCGCCGAGCGGGCGCCGGGGACGACGTGAGCGGCGGCGACCGCACCATCGGACGCGGCGCTGCACCGGGTGCTTCGCTCCCACCCATGCCCTTTCCGCAACGGTTGACCCACCTGCGCGCCCGCCTCGACGCCGCCGAGGTCGACGCCCTGCTGGTGACGGCGTTGCCCAACGTCCGCTACCTCACCGGGTTCACCGGCTCCGCCGGGGTGCTTCTGGTCACCGGCAGCGGCGACCCGCTCGCCCACCTCGTCACCGACGGCCGCTACCGGACCCAGGCCGACGAGCAACTGGTCGCCGCCGGCGTGCACGGGGCCGTCGAACTGACCGTCGGTGGTGTGCAAGCCCAACGCCAGGCCCTCGCCGCCCGGGCGCGGGCGGTGTCGGTGCGGCGCCTGGGCCTCGAGGCCGACCATGTCACCTGGTCGTCGCAGCGCCGCTGGACCGAGGACCTCGCCCCGGCGGTGCCCGTGGCCACGAGCGGCGTCGTGGAGGCGCTGCGGCAGGTGAAGGACAGCGGCGAGCTGGCCCGTATGGAGCGCGCCGCCGCCATCGCCGACGCCGCGCTGGGCGAGGTGCTCTCCCTGCTCGGCGAACGACGCCGCGAGGACGAGGTGGCACTGGCCCTCGACACCGCCATGCGCCGCCTCGGAGCCGAGGACCGGGCCTTCGAGACCATCATCGCCTCGGGCCCGAACGCGGCCAAGCCCCACGCCCGGCCCTCGGCGCGCACCATCGTCCCCGGAGACCCGGTCGTAGTGGACTTCGGAGCCATCTTCGACGGTTACCGGTCCGACATGACACGCACCTTCTGCGTGGGGGGCGAGCCGGCCGAGACCCTCGCCCGCGTCTTCGAGGTCGTGGGGGCGGCCCAGGCCGCCGGGGTGGCCGCCGTGCGGGCCGGAGTGACGACCGGCGACGTCGACAAGGCGTGTCGCGACCTGATCGCCGATGCCGGTTGGGCGGAGGCCTTCGAGCACGGCACCGGGCACGGGGTGGGCCTCGACATCCACGAAGCCCCGGCGCTGGGCCCGGGGTCCACTGCTATCCTCGGTGCCGACGTCGTCGTGACCGTCGAGCCCGGCGTGTACCTGGCGGGAATCGGCGGTGTTCGTGTCGAGGACACCGTCGTGGTCACCGCGGACGGCTGTCACACGCTCACCCGATTCCCCAAGGACATTGCTGCCTGATGGCTGTCACGACCAACGACCTTCGCAACGGCATGACGCTCGACCTGCCCGACGGCCTGTTCGCGGTGGTCGAGTTCCAGCATGTGAAACCGGGCAAAGGTGGTGCGTTCGTCCGCACCAAGCTCAAGAACGTGCGCACCGGGGCCGTACTGGAGCGCACGTTCCGGGCCGACGAGCGCGTCGAGCAGGCCATCGTCGACAAGCGCGAGATGCAGCTGCTCTATCGCGACGGCACCGACTACGTCTTCATGGACGTGGTGTCGTACGACCAGCTGCACGTTCCCCCCGCCACGCTGGGCGACGCCGCCCAGTACGTCAAGGAGGGCGACAACGCCGTCCTGCAGATGTACGGGGGGGAGATCGTCGGTGTCGACCTGCCCGCGGCGGTCGAGCTGTCGGTGGCCGAGACCGAGCCCGGTGTGCAGGGTGACAGGGTGTCCGGAGCGCGCAAGCCGGCCACGCTCGAGACGGGCCTCGTGGTGCAGGTCCCGCTGTTCGTCAACCCCGGTGAGCGGATCAAGGTCGACACGCGCTCGGGCGAGTACATCACCCGGGCCTAGCCCGGCACCTGCCGTGCCGGAGGACAGGGCCCCGGCCGCGCCCCGTGAGGGTCCCCGTCACGAAGCCCGTGAGCGGGCGCTCGCCCTGCTCTACGAGGCGGAGATGAAGAGGATCGGGACGGCGGAGGTGCTGGCGACGCTGTCGGTGCCCCCCGACCCTTTCGCGGTGTCCCTAGTCGAGGGGGCCGCCGCCGACAGGGATCGCATCGACGCCCTGGTGGCGGCGGCGGCCCAGGGGTGGGAGATCGAGCGCATGCCGGTGCTCGACCGCAGCATCCTGCGACTCGCCACCTACGAGCTCATCGCCGAGCCGGACGTCCCGGTGGCGGTGGTGATCGACGAGGCGGTCGAGCTGGCCAAGCAGTACTCCACCGAATTCTCGGGGGGATTCGTCAACGGCGTCCTTTCGACGATCGCCCGCCAGGTGCGCGGCTGAGAGGCGGCCGTCACCCTCGCGTCCCGACGCCGCCGGCGCGCTGCGGCAGCGGTGCGGCAGCGGTGCGGCAGCGGTGCGAGACCGGCCGGTGATAGCATTCCTCGACGACCGTGAAGCGGGTCCCGCGAGGCCCGAACGGACCGTGGAGGAGCATTGGCGGAGCGAGAACGCAGACTGACCCCACCGCGAGGTGGGGTCTTCGTTCCTCGGGTCCAGGTCCTCACCGCTCAGGACGTGCAGCGCGCCCTGACCCGCATCGCGCACGAGATCATCGAGCGGAATCACGGGCTTGACGACGTGATGCTCGTCGGCCTCCAGACGGGCGGGGTCCCGTTGTCCTTCCGCATCGCCAGCGTGCTCGAGGAGATGGAGGGGACCGCCGTGCCCGTCGGGCTCCTCGACGTGGCCTTCTACCGTGACGACATCGGGATCCGTCCCGTGCTCCCCGAGGCCGCCACCGACATCCCCGGTGACCTGGCCGGTCAGCTGGTCGTCCTGGTCGACGACGTCCTGTTCACGGGTCGCACCGTCCGGGCCGCGCTCAATGCCCTCGGTGACTACGGCCGGGCGCGGGCCGTGCAGCTGGCCGTGATGGTCGACCGGGGGCATCGGGAGCTGCCCATCCGACCGGACTACGTGGGCAAGAACATGCCGACCCGGATCGACGAGCAGGTCGACGTCAGTCTCGACGGCGTCGTGCTCGGGGACGTGGTGCCCCGATGACGCGGCCTGCCGCCGTGGCCGGCGCTGCCCGTACCACGGCCCCCGTCGTGGTCCGGTCCGGGGAGCTCTCCAAGGGGGGTCGCCGTCACCTCCTGTCGGTGGCGGAGCTCGGCGCCGAGGGGATCGAGGAGATCCTGGAGGTCTCCGACGCCTTCGTCGAGGTGGGCCGCCGGTCGATCCCCAAGGTGCCGTCGCTGCGTGGTCGCACCGTGGTCACCTTGTTCGCCGAGCAGTCGACGCGCACCCGGCTGTCCTTCGAGACGGCGGCCAAGCGCCTGTCGGCCGACGTGCTGTCGTTCTCCGTCGACACGTCGTCGGTGAAGAAGGGCGAGTCGCTCCGGGACACCGTGGAGACGGTGGCCGCCATGGGGGTGGACGCCTTCGTGGTGCGCCACACCTCGGCCGGTGCGCCCGCCGCGGTGGCGCGTTGGGTCGACGCGTCGGTGGTCAACGCCGGAGACGGCTGGCACGAGCACCCCACCCAGGCCCTGCTCGACTGCTACACGATCCGCCAGGTGCTGGCCGAGCGGTCCGGGCGCCCGTCGCAGGGGGCCGGGGTCGGATGCTTCGTCGGTCTCCGGGTGGCCATCGTCGGCGACGTCCGCCACAGCCGCGTGGCACGCTCCCTGGTGCTGGCGCTCGGGGCGCTGGGGGCCGAGGTGACCCTGGTGGCCCCGGGGAGCCTGCTGCCGCCGTCGCTCGAGGGCTGGCCGGTGACCAAGGTGTCGTACGACCTCGATGCCGTGCTTCCCCACGTCGACGTCTGCTACCTGCTGCGCCTGCAGTCCGAGCGCGGTGCGGGAGCCTTCCTGCCCTCGGTGCGCGAGTACAGCGCCTGGTACGGCCTGACGTCGCGACGCGCCGCGCTGCTGGGCGACGGCGCCCTCGTGATGCATCCCGGGCCCATGAACCGGGGTGTCGAGATCGCCGACGACGTGGCTGCGCTTCCGCAGTCCCTCGTGCTGCGCCAGGTCTCCAACGGCGTGGCGGTGCGCATGGCGGTGCTCTTCATGTTGCTCGGGCAGGTGGGGTCGGGCGGCGCGGCGCCGGATCTGGCGCCGACCTTGGCACCGACGCCGGGGACCGTCCCCGGTGCCTGAACCCTCGTCTCGGGGCCAACGGTCTTCGGACCGGTCCACACCGACCGTCGTGATCAGGGGAGGCACCGTGGTGGACGCCTCGGGCGAGCGCGTCGCCGACGTGGTGGTCCGAGGGGGCCTCGTGGCCGAGGTCGGTCCCGATCTGGCCGTGCCCCGCGGTGCGACGGTGCTCGAGGCCGGAGGGTGCCTAGTGTCCCCGGGCCTCGTCGACCTGCACACCCACCTCCGCCAGCCCGGCGCCGAGGACTCCGAGACGGTGGAGACCGGGGCCCGAGCGGCGGCCCTCGGGGGGTTCACGGCGGTGGTGGCGATGCCCAACACCGACCCTCCGGTCGACAGTGCCGCCGTCGCCCTCGAGGTGCTGGCGCTGGGTGAGGGGGCCATGTGCCGGGTAGCGGTGGCCGGCGCCATCACCATGGGACGTGCCGGTGAGCGGCTCGCCCCCATGGGCGAGCTGGCCTCGTTGGGGGTGCGTCTGTTCACCGACGACGGGACCGGCGTCCAGGACGGGGCGGTCATGCGCCGCGCCCTCGAGTACGCCCGGGGGTTCGACGTCACCCTGGCCCAGCACTGTGAGGACGAGGCGCTGGCCCGGGGCGGCCACATGCACGAGGGGGAGTGGTCGAGCCGCCTCGGCGTGCCGGGGATCCCGGCCGAGGCCGAGGAGATGATGGTGGCGCGCGACATCGCCTTGACCCGGCTCACCGGCGGCCGGATGCATTTCCTCCATCTCTCCACGGCACGGTCCGCGGCGCTGGTGGCCGCGGCCAAGGCCGAGGGCCTGGCCGTGACGGCCGAGGTGACGCCGCACCACCTGACCCTGACCCATGCCGAGCTGGCCGGCTACGACCCGGTGTTCAAGGTGAACCCGCCCCTGCGCGTCCAGGCCGACGTCGCCGCCCTGCGCGCCGCCTGCGGGGACGGCACGCTCGACGCCGTCGCCACCGACCACGCTCCCCACGCACCTGAGCGCAAGGACGACACCCTCGACGCCGCGCCCCCGGGCATGCTCGGGCTCCAGACGGCGCTCCCCGTCGTGCTCGGTGCCCTGTGCGGTTCCGCCGGCAACGGCGCCGGGGGCGACGGCGGCGGTCGCCACGCCGCGCCACGCCACGGCGCTCCT
>JARLGQ010000024.1 GCA_031292675.1 Acidimicrobiales bacterium | reverse complement strand
CGCGTCGATGGCGGGGCGGTGCAGGTCGGTGAGGCGGACCCCGAAGTCGCGCTCGAGCTCCTCGAGGCTCCCGTACACGTCGGTGCGGGGGTGGCCCGGGTCGTCGCTCGTCCACACCGGAATGGGCGACCCCCAGAACCGGTTCCGACTGATCGACCAGTCACGCGCCCCTTCGAGCCATTTGCCGAACGCGCCGTCTTTGATGTGTGACGGGATCCAGTCGATCTGCTGGTTGAGCTCGAGCATGCGGTCCTTGATGGCGGTCACCTCGACGAACCACGATCGCACCGCCTTGTAGATGAGCGGGGTGTCGGTACGCCAGCAGTGGGGGTAGCTGTGGGTGTACGCCTTGGCCTCCACCAACGCGCCCGCGGCCTTCAGGTCGGCGGTGATCGTGGCGTTGGCGTCGAACACGAGTTGACCCCGGTAGGGCGGCACCTCTTGGGTGAAGCGGGCCCGGTCGTCCACCGGGCACACCACGGGGATTCCCGCGGCGCGGCAGAGGTCGAAGTCCTCTTCTCCGAAACCAGGGGCCATGTGGACGACGCCGGTGCCCTCGTCGGTGGCGACGAAGTCCCCCCCGAGCACCCGGAATGCGCCGGGGACGTCGGCGAAGAACGGGAACAGCGGGCGGTAGGTGCGACCGACGAGGGCCGAGCCCGGGAAGCGGTCCAGGGGCTCGGCCTCTCCGAAGAGCTCCGGATAGGCCGCGGCGCGTTCGGCGGCGATCACGGTGTGTGCTCCGAGGAGCTCGTAGACGGCGTACTCGACGTCGGGGCCCACCGCCAGTGCCAGGTTGGACGGCAGCGTCCAAGGTGTCGTCGTCCACGCCAGCAGCCGCAGCGGGCCCGAGACGCCGCCGGGGCTGCGCCCGCTCTCATCGGCGTCGAGCGTGAAGACGACCGTGACGGCGGGGTCCTCGCGGGGTCGGTAGGCATCGTCCTGGCGGGTCTCGAAATTCGAGAGCGGCGTCTCGCATTCCCAGCAATAGGGGAGGACGCGGTCTCCCTCGTAGACCAGCCCCTTCTCCCACAGGGTCTTGAAGGCCCACATCACGCTCTCCATGTAGGAGAGGTCCATGGTCTTGTAGTCGTTGGCGAAGTCGACCCATCGTGCCTGGCGCGTCACATAGCGCTCCCAGGCGTCGGTCGTCCGCTGGACGAGGGTCCGGCAGTACTCGTTGAAGCGGTCGATGCCGTACTCGACGATGCCCGCACGCCCCGACACCTCCAGCTCCTTCTCCGCTTCCATCTCGGCGGGAAGTCCGTGGCAGTCCCATCCGAAGCGCCGCTCCACCCGCCTGCCACGCATCGTCTGGTAGCGGGGCACGGCGTCCTTGACGAAGCCGGTCAGGAGGTGGCCGTAGTGGGGGAGCCCGTTGGCGAAGGGTGGCCCGTCGTAGAAGACGTACTCGTTGGGGCCGCCGGGCCGGGCCTCGATCGACGCGCCGAAGGTGCCGTCCTTGGCCCAGTACTCGAGGACCTGCTCCTCGAGGCGGGGGTAGTCAGCTTGCTGGTCGACTTGCGGGTACGGCGCCTGGCCGCCAGGCGGGTTGGGCATGGCCACAGCGTATTGGAGGAGTCGGCGTGCCCCGAGGAGCACCCGACCCGGAATACCCCCGCCGCGCGCGGTGTTGCTGGTCGGACCGGGCGACGCTATGGTCGCCCACCTTCGTCGAGCAGACAGAAGCCATGGAGATGACCGACATCGCGATCACCGCTCGGCGGCCGGAGGGAACCAGCTGATGGCCGCGGTCAAGAAGTCGCCACCCAAGAAGAAGAGCAGCGCGGCCAAGAAGACCGTCTCGGCCAAGAAGGTCGCACCCGCCAAGAAGAAGCTGGTGCAGGCCAGAAGGGTCGCGCCCGCCAAGAAGAAGCTGGCTCCGGTCAAGAAGAAGGCCGCACCCGCCAGGAAGGCTCCCACCGCGAAGAAGGCCCCGGTGGTGAAGAAGAAGGTGGCGCCGGTCAAGAAGGCCGCCCCGGTGGTGAAGAAGAAGGTGGCGCCGGTCAAGAAGGCCGCCGCGGTCAAGAACGCGGTGCCGGACTCCTCCACCACCGCCGCGACCGCGGCGCGGGGGAAGGCGGCCCCGGCTCCGGCGGCCAAAGCAGCCCCGCCCAAGGCACCCCCCAAGCCCACCCGCGGCGCCTACGCATCGGAGCCGAAGTTCCTCGAGGAGCAGCGCAAGTTCCTCCTCGAAGAGCGCGAGGTCTACCAGAACCAAGCGGCCGACCTCCGGGCCGAAGCGGAGTCACTGGCCCTCGAGCGAGAGCCGGGGGACGTGCAGTTCGACGAGGAGTCCGGTGAGGGCGGGACCGTGGCCGTGGACCGCGAACGCGACCTGACGTTGTCGGCCCAGGCCCTGGCCACCATCGAGGAGATCGACATGGCCCTCCTCGCCATCGAGGCCAAGACCTACGGCGCGTGCGAGAGCTGCGGGCAACCGATCCCCAAGGCGCGGCTGCGGGCGCTGCCCTACGCCCGGCTGTGCGTGTCATGCAAGAGCGGAGGGCTGCACCGACGCTGAGCGACGGGGAGCGCCCGCGGCGTGACGCCATTCGGCGCCTGCTCGTCGCCGGGGCTGTCGCCGTCGTCGTGGTGGCCGCCGATCAGGCGACGAAGTCGTGGGCAGTGGACCGTCTCTCACGCGGCCCCATCCACGTGACGTGGAAGCTCGACTTCGAGCTCACCTACAACTCCGGCGCCGCCTTCAGCTTCGCCCGGGGCTGGGCCCCGGTCCTCGGAGCGGTGGCGGTCGTGGCCGTGCTCGTCATGCTGGGCGCGGTGCGGCGGGTCCAGTCGACGCCCATCGCCGTGGCGCTCGGCCTGGTGGTGGGGGGGGCGCTGGGCAACCTGGCCGACCGGGTGTTCCGGTCCCACCACGGTGCGGTGGTCGACTTCGTCGCCCTGCATTTCTGGCCCACGTTCAACGTCGCCGACTCGTGCGTGGTGGTGGGTGGGATCCTGGCCGGGGTGCTGTTGTGGCGCGGGGAACGGGCGGCGTGAACGCGCCCGCCGGGCCGGCGTCGCCGCCCGGAGCCCTTCCCTCTCCCGATCCGTTGGACTTGGCCGTCCCCGCCGCCCTAGCCGGCGCTCGGGTCGACCGGGTGGTGGCGCTGCTCAGCGGGTTACCACGTGGCGCCGTGGCGGAGCTGGTCGAGGCCGGGGGGGTGCGCCTCGACGGTGTCCCCGTCACGGCACGCAGCCGCACGGTGCGACGCGGCCAGCGCCTGCAGGTCGAGGTGCCCGGTCGAGTCGACGACACCCCCAGCCCCGATCCATCGGTGGACTATGGCGTCGTGCACGAGGACGCCGAGCTGGTGGTGGTGGACAAGCCGGCGGGGCTCGTGGTGCACCACGGCGCCGGCCACCGGGGGGGGACGCTGGTCGACGGCCTCCTGGCGCGCTTCCCCGATCTGGTCCGCCTGGCCGACGACGGAGTCGGCGATCCCGGGCGGCCCGGCATCGTGCACCGCCTGGACAAGGGCACGTCGGGGCTCTTGGTGGTCGCCCGCACCCCCGGCGCCTACCGCCTCCTGTCGAAGCAGTTCCGGGCGCACAGTGCGGGACGTGAGTACCTCGCGCTCGTGGCCGGGTCCATGGACGCCGACGAGGGAACCATCGACGCGCCCATCGGGCGCTCGACACGTCAGCGGACCCGCATGGCCGTGACCACCCGCGGGAGACAGGCCCGCACCGGGTACCGGGTCGTCACCCGCTTTTCCTACCCCGTCCAGTGCACCTTGCTCGAAGCCCGCCTGGACACGGGCCGGACCCACCAGGTTCGGGTCCACCTGGCCGCCATCGGCCACCCCGTCATCGGGGACGAACGGTACGGGGGCCCTGTGGCCCGGCCGCGCTCGATCATGGCCCTAATGCCGCCGGGGCGGTTGTTCCTCCACGCCTTCCGCTTGTCGCTCGACCACCCCGGGGGAGGCCGGAGGAGCTGGGACTCGCCGCTCCCCGACGATCTCGCCGGGGTCCTGGCGGGGCTGTCGTCCTGAGGCGACGATCAGGCGGCCGCGTGGGCCGCCTCGATCTCCGCCAGTGTCGCCAGCTGTTGCAGCGCACGCGCCTCGGCCTGACGGGCCCGACGCACGCCGATCCCGAGGCGTGACGCGGTGGCCTGCAACGACGTCGGGGTCCCGTCGTCGAGCCCGTAACGGATGCGCAACACGTCGCGCTCGAGCTCTCCCAGGTTGTCCACGGCATCGCGCACCCGGCTGAGAACGATCTGGCGTTCGATGTCGTCCTCGAAGGTGGGCTCTTCGGCCCCGACGAGGTCTCCCAGGGCGGTGCCGCTGTCGGTCCCCGCCGGTTGGTCGAGACTGGCCACGACCCGTGCCGCGGACTGCACTGACTCGAGCGTGCGGCCGTCGACGCCGCTCGCCTCGGCGACCTCTTCGGCGGTGGGGTCGCGCTGCAGGTCGGCGGCGAGCTCCCAGGTCACGCGATCGGCGCGCTGGGCCTGCTCCGCCACCTCCATGGGGACGCGGATCGTGTTGCCGTGCTGCTGGACCGCCCGCTGCAGGGCCTGGCGGATCCACCACGTGGCGTAGGTCGAGAAGCGGAAACCGCGCTGCCAGTCGAACTTGTCCACGGCGCGCATGAGCCCGAAGGTCCCCTCCTGGACGAGGTCGCCGAAGTCGACGCCCCGGTCCTGGTAGCGACGCGCCCAGTGGACGACGAGGCGCAGGTTGGCGGCGATCATCTGGCGACGGGCCTCGTCGTCGCCGGCCGCGACGCGCTTGGCCAGCTCGACCTGCTCCTCGTGGTCCGGCAGGGGGTAGCGGTCGAGATCATCCAGAAAGAGCCGGATACCGTCGTGTGTGCTTGTCGAGTTCGCCATCGTTCCTCTTCGTCGTGACGCCATCTCGAATAACACCGCTGTGGTGCCCGGCATTCCGTCCCTCGACCTCAAACCTGGCGCATTCGGCGGTGGGGGCCGGGGTTGCAGGCCTCCCGGCTGTCGTGCTCCGCTGGGG
Organism: Acidimicrobiales bacterium; assembly: GCA_031292675.1. Taxonomy (GTDB): domain Bacteria; phylum Actinomycetota; class Acidimicrobiia; order Acidimicrobiales; family UBA8190; genus Chersky-840. The sequence continues at coordinate 2,749 of JARLGQ010000024.1, read as the reverse complement.
CGATGCCTTCTGGAGCGGCATCGGGGCCCTCGGGAGCGGCATCGGGGCCCTCGGGAGCGGCATCGGGGCACGGCGACGTCGCCGCGGTGCGCCCTGGCGGGGCCGCCGCCTCCGGCGCCGGTGGCGAGGATGAACTCGGCTCCGAGGACCGGTCCCGGGTCCGCCTCGTGGTCGTGCGCCACGGCGCCACCGAGTGGAGCCAGTCGGGCCGGCACACGGGCCGAACCGACCTGCCCTTGCTCGACGAGGGGCGACGCCAGGCGCGCGAGCTCGGGAGCCGGCTGGCCGACCACGATTTCGCCCTCGTCCTGACGAGCCCGCTGCGCCGGGCGCGCCAGACCTGTGCGCTCGCCGGGTTCGGCCCCGTGGCCCGGGAGTGCGACGACCTGCGCGAATGGGACTACGGGGACTACGAGGGCCGAACGACCGACGAGATCCGAGCGAAGCGGCCCGGGTGGTCGCTGTGGCGTGACGCCGTGCCCGGCGGGGAGACGGCCCGGCAGGTGGGGGACCGCGCCGACCGCGTGATCGAGGCGGTCCGGGTCCAAGACGGTGACGTCCTCGCCTTCGCCCATGCCCACGTGCTGCGGGTCGTCGCCGCCCGGTGGGTGGGTCTTCCCGCCACCGACGGGGCGCTGCTCACGCTGTCGCCGGCCACGATCAGCGTCCTCGGCTGGGAGCGCGACGTCGCCGTGGTCGAGCGCTGGAACGACGCCGCGGGCGACGCCCTCGGGTGAGACGCCGCTCGGGTGAGACGCGCTCGGACCGGTCAGTGCAGGCGACGAGCCGGGGCCGGGGCCCCCCGGGCCCGCGACACCATGTCTTCGAGGGTGAAGGAGTCCAGGTGCCCCCGCATGAGCTCACCCACGTCGGACCAGACGGTCAGCAAGAGGCTCTGCCCCTCGTGCTCACAGGCCCCGTTCTCGTGCGGCCGCCCGAAGTCCCCCGCCACGATCGGTCCGTCGACGGCGCTCACGATCTGTCCCAGGGTGATCTCCGCCGGGGGCCGGGCGAGGACGTACCCACCCCCGACGCCGCGCTTGGAGCGAACCAGGCCCGCTCCTTTCAGGGCGAGCAGGATCTGCTCGAGATACGGCTGGGGGAGACCGGTGCGCTCGGCGATGTCGCGCACCGACGTGGGGCTCTGGGAGTCGTCGTGCAGCGCCAACGAGAGCAGGGCGCGGCTGGCGTAGTCGCCCCGGGTCGAGACCTTCACACTTCGATGCTACCCGTGAGGCCGTGGCGCTTCGGCTGACGGCGCGGCCTGCACGGGCCACTCCGACGGATGGGGCCGCCCCCTCCCGCATGGGTACAGTGCCGCAGATGGTCGACGCTGCGGTCACCGGTGAGGACGCCGGCTCGGGTCCCGGTGCCCCCGTCCCGGTGATGCCCGACTACGGCGGCGCGTGCCTGTCCTCGGTGGTTCCCGCCCTGTTCTCGGCCCTGGCCGGGGAGCCCGACGTACCGTCGTGGGTCCCGGCCCCGGTACGGAACGCGACGCAGGTCGTCCTGCTCGTCCTCGACGGGTTGGGATGGGAACAGCTCCAGGCTTCGAAAGGGTCGGCACCGACCTTGGCGTCGGCGACCGGTGGCCCGATCACCTCGGTCGCCCCGACGACCACCGCCACCGCCCTGACGTCGCTCACGACCGGGGTTCCACCCGCCGTCCACGGCATCGTGGGCTACAGGTTGCGGGTCGATCTCGACCCCGCACCGGTCCACGGACCCGGCGAGGTGATGAACGTGCTGCGCTGGCGAACCGGTCGCGGTGACATGCGGCGTCAGCTCCCCCCACCGCAGTTCCAACCGGTCCCGCCTTTCGGGGGACGCGCCGTTCCGGCGGTGACGCGCTCGGAGTTCGCTTCCACCGGGTTCACCGCTGCGCATCTGACCGGTGTCCGTCTCTTCGGATGGTCCGTGCCCTCGGCGCTGGTGGTGGGCGTTCGGCGGCTGCTGGCCGCCGGGGAGACCTTCGTCTACGCGTATTACGAAGGACTGGACAAGGTCGCCCATGAACATGGTCTCGGCGACCACTACCGGCAGGAGCTCAGGGCCGTCGACCGGTTGGTGGCCGACCTGCTCGAAGTCCTGCCGCCGGGGGCGGTGCTCGCCGTCACCTCCGACCACGGCCAGGTCGAGGTGGGGAACGCGACGCGCCTGCCGGCCACTGCGCTGTTCGACATGGTCGAGCTTTTCTCGGGCGAAGGTCGCTTCCGCTGGATCCACGTCCGCCCCGGATCGCTCGACGACGTGGTGGCCGTGGCGCGCGAGGCGCACGGCGACGAGGCGTGGGTCCGGACACGGGACCAGATGGTCGAGGACGGATGGTTCGGAGGCCCGTTGACCGCGTCTGTCGCCAGCCGCCTCGGGGACGTGGCGCTCGTGGCCCACGCTCCTGTGGCCTTCCTCGATCCCGCCGACACCGGGGAGACGCGTTTGATGGGCCGGCACGGATCGCTGACCTCTGCCGAGATGGCCGTGCCTTTCGTGGCCTGGGCCCCGGGCTGACCCGGCGACGTCCCGGCGACATCCCGGCGAGCGGCTGCGCTTGGCGGGCGACGACGTGTTTGGGAGGATCAGGCCCATGGATCAGGAAACCGAACAGCCTGCCGGTGCCAAGGCCGGTGACGCGGTGCTCTTGGAGCCCGGCGAGCGGCCCTCGGTCCTCGTGCCCCCCGGGGCTGCTCCGGCACCGGGGGGCGCCCGGGCCGGCGAGGAAGAGGAGGGCGCCGACGTCACCGAGTCGGTG
>JARLGQ010000216.1 GCA_031292675.1 Acidimicrobiales bacterium | reverse complement strand
CGTACTTGGGGGCCAGAGATTCGAACCCATCCGCGTTGAAGTTGTGCAGGACCTCTCGCACCCGGTCCTCGGAGGTGAAGGCGATCTTGGCGATCTGGCCCACGTCCATCCCCTGGGCCGACCACAGCACGATCTGGGCTCTTCGCCATCGCACCACCGATCCCGAATCCCGACGGATGATGCGCAGCAGTCGGTTGCCCTCGTCGTTCGTGATCTCTCTGACTCGCACCCGTTCGGCCATGCGCCCACTCTGCGCGACCTGGCCGTCAAAGTGGTGGACGCGACCCCCCAACGTTGCCGGTCACGGCACTGATGTGAAACGGCTTGTCAAGTGGTCGACGAGACGTGCCGCGAAATGGTTTTCGGACGCGACGAGGCAGGATCGGTCGGTCGTTGATCAGCAATGGGCAGTCAGCAGTGCCTGTCTTGGCGCTGGGGCGGCGGCTGCCACGCCTCCCTCAGCTGGGCTCGGCGGGTGGAGACCGAGCTCCGAGGTCTCGACGATGCGCCGGCGGTCGGTGGATCGGCTGACCGCCACTCTGATGTACGCGGATCGGAACCGCATGTCGGCTTTCCGCAGGAAGGTGCCCCTGACTAGCTGCGCAGCGGCGCTGCCGCGGCATAGTGCCGCCGGGGATCGGTCCTGCAACGGCGGTTCGCCGGCGCATCGTCCAGCTCTCGGTCACCCGGCCAGCCCGCTCAGGTGTCCACAGGGAGAGGTCATGTCAGGCGGCCATCTCGGCCCACAGGAACCCGGCGAGCTCCCGGGCGATGGCTGCAGCCACCACGCTCTTGGTGTTCTTGCGCGCCGCGAGGTGGCGGAACCGGCCGCACAGACGGAGCTGAGCACCCCAGGCCCGGCCCACCACCTCGGGTGGGAGACCCTCGTGGCGCTTGGCGATCTCGGCCCCCACGTAAGGACGGTGCTGGTAGGACCAGGCGGACTCGACCAGATGAGATCGCAGATGAACGTTGCCGGCCCTGGTGATGCCGCCCCGGTGGGTACTCCCTCCACTCGAGTACTCACTGGGGACGAGGCCGACGAATCCCATGAACGATGCCGCCCGGGCGAACCGGCGCCAGTCGCAGACCTCGGCTTGCAGGCTGAGTGCGCCCATGGTGGTCACCCCCCGGTAGGCCGCCAGACGTCGCACGGGATCGGCGAACGGCTCCTTGTCGAACCAGGTGCGAAGGTCGGCTTCCACAGCAGCGAGGGCGGATTCGCGGTTCAGAACGACGGCCCGGTAGTGATCGAATGTGGTCTGGAGCGCTCGTTCGTCGAAGCGCTGGGCTGTCAACCACGCCTCGTGCTTCACCGTCCAGTTCGTTCCATCGCGCCACACCCGTGAGTGGCGCAGGAGGAACTTGATCAAGCGGTTCCTCGCCCGGGTGAGGTCTTCGACCATGTCGCCACGGGCCCGGCACAGATCGCGCACCGCTTCTTCGAGCGGTGTGGGAATGCGGATGGCCACGAGCTCACCAGCCCGGTGCAACCGGGCCAGGCGCCGACAATCACGACTGTCGGTCTTCACCTTGTCGCCCGATGCCTTCGGGATCATCGACGGGGCGATCACCTCGCAGTGGACCCCGAGCGACTTGAGCAGCCGGGCCAGGTCGTAGCCGGTCGGACCGGCCTCGTAACACGACCACACAAGGGATCGGTCCGGGAACCGACCGATCAGCCGGCGGACCGACTCCTCATCGGGGAAGATCTTCTCGACGTCGGGGCGCTCATGGCCCGGGTTCAGGATCCCGATCGAGATCGAGTCCTTGTGAACGTCCATCCCCAGGTACACGGCGTCTGGATGGGTCAAACTGGGCACGGCCGGCTCCTTCCGTATGTTGGCTCCGCCCACACTGGTGGATGATCCACGCAGATGCGGACTGAGCCGGCCGTTTCATACTGACTAGATCACCTCAGAACTGGGGCGGCCCTCATCTGAGTCGGGGTCCCGTCCGGGATCCCATTGAGTACCGGTCACCTTTGGCCTCCCCGCCGGGGCCGCCTCCGCAGCGGTCGGCAGCGGGCACGTACCCGGCGGGGAGGTCAAAGCTACAAAGTGTCAGTCCCAAACGACCGTCGCCCGTTGGGACGCATCGCGGATCTCGGCCCCGTCGATGACAACCTTGCCCTCGTCCAGCCCGGCTAACGGCAAGCTGACGAACACCTCGACCGGCCCCTCCGAGGGTAACGGGTAGACCCAAGCCCCGAACCGCCATCCACCTCCGCCGCCCCCGCCGCCTGTCATGCGCACGACGGCAGCGGTTGGAAGGCCCTCGGCGTCCTTCGGGACTTCGTGGGTCGGCCTCAACCTCGCCCTTGTCGACGCCTCGTGACCAGCCGCCTGGCCGTCCGAGAAGCGGACTCCGATGCGCGGAAACCTCATTCCCGCCTGGTGGATCCGACCCGTGACCTCCTGCGGAGGTTGGTGAGGGTTGGCCCGAATGCCGATGTTGATGACAAAGCCATTCGGATAAGCAGCCACGCTCTCGACGAGGATGACAGCGTCGGCGCTCTGATGGACGATGGCATTGATCGAAACCAGCCACGGCACGGTCCCCTCTGACGGCCTGTCCCAAGCGGGTGGGGCCCACTCATGCCGACCAGGTTCGGACGGGGGTGGCTCGGGCTCGAAGAATCTCATTTCACCGCCAGTCGGCGAGGGCGTCCCTGGCGATCCGGACCACGTCAGCGATCCGGTCGCGGTCCTCGACCGATAGCACGGCCGTAGGTGGGAAGCTCACCTGGGGATCGGCCTCTCCGTTCTCCCACACATAGACATCGACACGAGCAAGCAGTGGGCCTCGACGCTCGCCGCGCTCCTCCTTGCGCCTCAAAAGTTCTTGTCGAACATCCGCGGGCAGATCCTCGCTGGGGCCACCAGGTCCGCACGAGTACCACCTGCCGGTTGGCTCTTCCATGGGGACATCATCCCCCAAGGGCGACGGCTCGGGAACGCCCGTGCACAGGGCGGCCTCGCCGAGCTGGTCCTTCGGGCTAGCGCCCCAGGCGGGATAACACTCGCTACCGGACGTCCTGGCGATGCCCGACTAGGTCCCGGAGACACTCAGGAGTCGGTGTTCACTCCGTCCAACCGTGTTGCTCAAAACGCCTTCCCGAGTTCGATTCGATCTGAGTCGCCCTCGTTGACACCTCGATTGCCCATTGGTTCAGATGCAATCTGGTAGCCCAGGCATGTTCGGCGCCTTCCAAGTAAGCGGTGGCTCCGGGGATGGTACTGAACCCGGCAACGTTGACAAATCCCTCGCTGTTGTGCCCCTCGACATCACAGGCAATCTGGCTCTTTGCAAAGAGCCAGAACGTCACCGTGCGGTAAGCACCGGCAGCCGCATCCTGACCGGGGCACCCTCATTCTCCTTGACCTCACATGGTCCAGCAACGCCGTTTGGGGTGCAGTAGCCAGTCTGAAAGTATTGGACTACGTAGGCCACGGTCTGGAACGACACACCACCGACCACTTGAGGTACGGCGGGCGTCGTGGTAATTGAGGTTGGCCCAGTGACCGACGGGGCGATGGACTCCGAAGTGGTGCTGGTGGTGGGGACATGATGCGCCGCAGTTGACCTCGTTGCTCCGCATGCGGCCAGCATTGTCACAAGAACAAGGTCAAGACCACAGCAGACTTGCCGCGCCACAGCGCGACGTTACCGTTCGGCATAGTCAGGACACAGTCCTCTCGAGAGGAGGGGGACCGTAGCTAGCGCCGAATCACGGAGTATCCGCCCTAACTCCCCCCAGGGGGCCGGAAAGGCAGACCACGCCGCGTAAGGCAGGTCAGGGTGGGCGACGAGTGAGGCGCAATGCTGCCGCGAGAGCGGCGATCCAAAGGATGGCCCCGACACTGATCGCAATCGCTAGCTTGGCGAAGAACTCAGCATCGGTGATCAGTGCCATCAGCCCAAAGATGATCACCCGGCAAGATGACCAGACCGATCAGGGCGAGAGCAATCTTGAGCACCCCAAGGCCCCTCACGTGGGAAGACTAACGCCGAGATAGGGAAGTTGGGCAGTCGCGAAACGCGCTCGGAAGTGCCTGTGGCCAGGGATCAGGGCGGCCTGGTCAGGATTGGTCGGGCAGGTTCCGGGGCCAGACCGCCCTGGTATCGCGGGCCGTGGTGTTTCCGTCGGATGGGCCGTCTGGGGTCAGACCGCCGGGTGCGGGCACTGCGGTGGAGCTGGCCTGGCATCACCCTGATCGGACCGCAAAGCGACGCTGGATGACCGGGCGAGGATGCCGGCTCCTTTGCCCCCTGGCTGAGAGGCTGGGGCAGTCAGCCCCGTCCGCAATCGCTCCAAGCGCCCGCGAATAGGGCTTGGATCGCCCCGGGCCCCTAAGTCTCCTCGACGAGGATCACCAGCGTTTCGGGCAACACGCCGTCGTACGCCATCGCCTCGGCCGCCCCCTCGGATTGCATCGCACTCATGAGAGCGTCCATGTCTGCAACGTCCATGAGAACAGCAACCCGAGTCCGGTTCTGCGGGTCGACAAACGTCCGGATGTTTGTGACGCCGAGGGGTCCGAAGAACTCTTCGCGCTTAGGCGAGGCGAGCCAATGATCCGTGTCCTTCACATCGTGGTGACCGATGATGGTTGGCATGGCTCCCCTTTTCGAGTCTGCGCCGACCGCTGTATCGAGCCCTATGTCCTGAGCAACCCTACACCTGGGAGCTTCACCCCCGGCGCAGCACGGATCAACATACCTTGTAGTCGCACGACGGTTCGTCGCGCTCGTGCCGACAAGGAAGCCATCGAGGCCGTGCGGACCATGAAGCCGTGGTGAGCTGACAGTCTGTCGACCTATGCATCCAGGCTGTAGAGCCGATTCCACACTTCTTCATAGTCGGCAGAGGTCATGGTCCTCCCCGGCTGTTGTGCCACGAAGGCCAACGGCAGTCGGTCTGGGTCGAGCCCGTGGACCGCTTCGAATCTCTCAACTCCGTCGATGATTTTCCGATCCATAAAAGCACCGAGAGCTCGGAGCCGCTGTTCTACCCGATCGAGTTCCGCGAAGGACCCGACGTCGCAGGAAAGCGCCCGAACCCCAAGAGCCTGTTGTCCCTGATGAACCGCGGTGCGGTACGCCCGCCGCAGGTACAACAGCATCGACCCGGGGACGCTGTTAGCGAGTACCGCAAGTTGATCTCCGCGGTGCACCTCCTGCATGTTCATTGCATCCTGGTAGAACGTCGACGAGCGGTCGAGGTCTTTTACACTGATCAGAACGGACCGGATTGACCATGCTGGACCGTCATTCGTCACCTCGGCATCACGTCCTCTCAGGGACACGGGGGTCCACGGTCGCACCAGCGCCCCCGGCTCTCCCGAAGTTACCTCTGTCCGAGGCCCGTCGCTGTCGCGCCCACCGAAACGTGTCGTCGGCGGTGGGGACGAGAGCACCGGAGTCGGTGCCGGCAACGGCCATCCGGGGGGCGACAGCCGACCCCGGCCGGCGAACCACGTCGGACTCCGGATCGCCCGGGACCAGCTGCGGCGAACGTCACCACCGCTCCGAACGACGGGATCAAGTAGCACCTTGCCCGGACGACGGGGCAGCGTGCTACCTATCCCGAGCACCGGGAGGGTACGTGCCAATGCCGTTCCTGAAGGGACAGGCGCCCCCAAGGGGCCATCAAGGTTGGGCCGTGAGGAGCGCAAACACTGCTCCCGACAGGACCGCAACTTCGGCTACCAGAACAGCAACTTTCTCGACATGAATCATAGGCAATCATGCTGTGAGCGCGCCGGCCGGGCGATCGGGATCCCTTGAGGCCACACTCGATTACGTACACTCTGGGGACCGCGCCTGTGGGCCATGTGGCGAGCGCGAGCCGCGCCGACGGTCCGGCGACGATGACGGCTGCTCAGCCGGGCTCCGGCCCGTCCTCCACTTCGTAGGGCCCCAGGCGGCGGTGGCGACGCCAGCGCCGGAAGCTGCGCAGGGGGTGCACCACGGCGCGGAAGAACGCTCTATCGACGGGGCCGATGATCCCACCGGGGCCCCCGCCCGGAAGGGCAGTAGACCTCGGCCGACGACGGCTCGGGTCGGGCCCGACCGGGAAGCCGAGGACGTGACGCTGCTCCTCGGGCTCAGTGGGCACCGGGACCCCCGGCGGACATACACAGCGAGTGCACGCCGACCTACGCTACCGGCGGTGCTCAACGTGGTGCAGTGGATGGCGCGGTTTCCCGTGCTGGGCGATCTGCCCAGGCCCGCCGGAAGCGGCGGGCCCACAGCGCCACCGGCTTCGCAACTACCCTGAAACGAGGTGACCCGACAGGGCCGCGGCGCCATATCCTGAGCGAGCGCATCTGAACACCGACGTTCGGCGAACCTGGGCCCAGGCGGAAGCGTCCCGAGCCGCGAATCGAGTGTGGTTGGCCACCAAGCATCGGGTTACCGCATCGGCGTGCTTCCCCCCGGCGACTTGAAAAATGGGTCAGACGGGGATTCTGCGCTACCAAGACCGTCCTCGACCTTGAGCCTTCCCTCAACGGGTGCCGGAAGACAAAGGATGTGTCTCATCCGGCGATCACGGAGTGCGGCAGACCTCCACGGGTGTGAACCTTGACCTGAGAGAAAACGCGGTGGCCCTAGTAACGGCGCTATGCCAATAATTTGGAGTGCCCCAGAACTATTTCGGCGAGGAAGTGGCCGCTGGTTACGACGAGGCGTCCGCATTGTGGTTCGACCCCAACGTGCTTGGCCCGACAGTCGACCTGCTGGCCGAGCTTGCCGGTGACGGAGCAGCACTTGAGTTTGCCGTCGGCACGGGTCGGGTTGCATTGCCGCTCGCAGCCCGAGGGGTGCCCGTATCCGGGATCGAGCTCTCGATCCCCATGGCCGACCGGCTTCGAGCCAAGGCTGACGCGCAGCGAATCAAGGTGACTATTGGCGACATGGCTACGACGCGGGTCGAACGGAGATTTCGGCTCGTGTATCTCGTGTTCAACACGATCGGGAACTTAACCACCCAGGACCGACAAGTGGCGTGCTTCGCCAGCGCTGCCGCCCACCTCGAACCCGGTGGATATTTCCTGGTCGAGGTTGCTGTTCCTGACCTGCGCCGTCTGCCGCCCGGCGAAGACGCACGCGTGTTTGCACATGCCCCGGGGTATGTGGGTTACGACCGCTACACCGATCTTGTCGGCCAGCAGGCAATGTCACACCACTTCACTGCCGACGAGTCGGGTGTACGCGAGTTCAAGACGCCCTTCCGGTACGTATGGCCGTCCGAGCTCGATCTGATGGCCAGACTCGCTGGCATGTCGCTACGTGACCGCTGGGCCAGCTGGGACCGCTCACCCTTCACCGGAGACAGCACATCGCATGTCTCGGTTTGGGAGAAGGCCGAAACCTAGAATCGACATATGTAGGCTCCCACGAACCCAGACAACGAACAGTTGGGTTGACGCCTATAACGACAACCCGTACCGGTCGTCGGTGCAGCACGCTTAGCGCACGGCAATGCTGTACAGGGGGTCCCGGAGAGTGGCTCACCTGACAGCGGCCCCACATCACCCTGACCCGGGCGCCCGTCGGAGCCGGTAGGGCGCACGGGAGCCCTGTTTAGATGCGTGGGTTCGGACGCCTCGACCGGAGCCCAACCGCCGACCGGGACCGGCACTCGGGTTCTGCTGAGGCCACAGCCGTTATCGAGCGGGTGGGCCAATGCGAGAACCGTGGTGTTCGGCGGGGAGGGCGGCCTGGGGGATGAGGCCCAGATCCCCGAGGAGATGGTCGAGCTGTTCGGCGCTGGTGAAATGGCAGACGACTAGGCCCCTCTGGGCCGCCGCTCGGACGTTCTCGGGATTGTCGTCGATGTAGAGGGTCGACGCGGGCGTCAGTCCGAAGCGATCCACGAGCAGGTCGAAGAAGCGTGGGTCCGGCTTGAGAAGCCCAACGTCGGCGGAGACCAGTTCGCCCTCGAACCCCTCGAGGAACGGGAACAGTGTCTTGGCGAGCCGCCAGTTGTCCGAACCCCAGTTGGTCGCGGCGTAGAGAGGTACTCGGTTGTCGGATGCTCGGAGGTGGAAGAGGACCTCCACACTGCCGGGAATGGGCCCGCTCCACATCTCCTCGAAGCGGTCTTCCCAGGCGCGAATCCCGTCGGCCCATTCCGGGTACTCGCTGACCAGCGCCGGGATGGACGAGCTGAAGGGCACACCTAGGTCGTGTTGTGCATGCCAGGCAGGGGTACACACCTGGCTCAGGAAGACCTCCATGCGGTCCGCGTCCAAGAAGACCTTGCGATAGAGGTGTCGGGGGTCCCAGTCGACGAGCACTCCGCCGATGTCAAAGACGACGGCATCGATCGACCCACGCTCGGTCCTCTCCATCACCGCCATCGGCCCTATGTTACCAGGATCAGTGTGTGTTCGCACAATAATCCTGTTAGATTCGCACGATGGACGGGACAGGTCGACGGCGTCAGATCGTGGAGGCTCTGAAGGAGCACGAGGAGGTCCAGGTGGCGGCCTTGGCTGCCGACCTCGGCTGCTCGGAGATGACCGTGCGCCGGGACCTCGAAGCCCTCGAACGCGACGGCGTCCTTCGCCGCGTCCATGGTGGCGCTACCCGTGCACGGGGCACTGCGGAAGAAGCCCCCTACGCCATGCGGGCCTTCAGCCACACCGAGGAGAAGGCCCGGATCGGCGCCGTATGCGCCGACCTACTCGACGATGGCGAGACCATCGTCATCGACGGCGGCACCACCGCCCTGGAGCTTGCGCGTGCCCTGACAGGACGACGCCTGACGGTCATGCCGCTCGCCCTTCGGCCGGTCTTCGAGTTGCACGACGCACCCGATGTGCGGCTCCTGCTCCCCGGCGGCGAGGTGCGACCGGGCGAGCTCTCACTCGTTGGCGGGCTGTCCCGGCGCAGCTTCTCGGAGCTGCGCTTCGACACATTCGTCCTTAGTCCCTGCGGGATCGACCCGAAGGCCGGGGTGACCGCGCACCTGATGGCCGAGGCGGAGGTCAAGCGTGCCGCTCTCGAAGCGTCCCGGCGGGTGATCGCCGTGGCGGACTCCACCAAACTCGGGGTCGTCGCCTTCGACCAGGTCTGTGACATCCAGAGAGTCGACGTCCTGGTGACCGACGCCGCAGCCGACCCTCGCCTCGTCGAGCAGCTCGTCGGTCTCGGTGTGGACGTCCGGCTGGCCTGATCGGCGCTCTCCATGGTGACGTCGCCGCTCTCATCGGTCCCTACCCAGGCTGAGCGACCCAGCGCCGTCCCCGCGGTGACCGCCGTCTTCTTCGTGCACGGCCTGCTCTTGGCGTCCTGGGTCGCCCACATCCCCCAGGTGAAGGCGAACCTGGGCATCGGCCTGGGGATGCTCGGCATCGTCCTGTTGGGAGCGCCGATCGGCTCGATCCTGGCCATGTCGAGCGCCGGCTACCTGGTCCCGCGCATTGGCAGCCGACGAGTCCTGCGCGTCGGGATGATCGGGTACTGCCTTGTCGGTTCGCTGCTCGGCGTCGCCGGGAGCCTCGTCGCCTTCGTGGTCGTCTACATGCTGTGGGGCGTCTTCCAGGGAATCCTCGAAGTGGCCATGAACACCCAGGGCGTCGCTGCCGAACGCGTCGAACGGCGTCCCGTTATGCCCACGTTCCACGGCTCGTGGAGCCTCGGCGCACTGGCTGGCGCCTTCACCGGCACCGTTGCGGTGGCGATGGGGGTGCCCCTTGCGAGCCAGCTCCTGGTCTTGGGAGTGGTGTCGCTCGCGGTGCTCAGCGTCATGACCCGCCGGTTGCTGTCTGAAGATCGGCTCGACCCTCCTCAGGACTCTGCTGCCACAACTCGACCGGCGAAGGTCCGTCGGTGGTGGACGGCAGCACTGTTGATCCTCTGTGTCGTGGCCCTGGCCGACATGCTCTGCGAAGGGGCGGCGGCCGACTGGTCGGCCGTGTACCTGCGCTCGTCGTTCCACTCCACGGGGGTGGTCGTGGGGCTGGCCTACACCCTTTACTTGCTCGCCATGGTCGTCACGCGGTTCGCAGGAAGCCGGCTGGTCGCCCGCTGGCCCAAAGAGCGCGTACTACCTGCGCTCACCGCCCAGGCGACCCTGGGGTTCGCCGCCGGGCTTATCGTCCACAACGCAGCGGTCATGCTCATCGCGTTCGCCTGCCTCGGGGTCGGTTGCGCCTTGGTCATCCCGACGACCTACAGCACGGTCGGACAAATGGCCTCAGAGAACCCCGGGCGAGGCGTGGCCCTGGTCTCAGGTATCGGCTGGGTCGGGTTCGTCGCTGGCCCCGCCTTCATCGGTCAGATCGCCTCCATCACCTCACTTCGGATTGCGCTCATCACTCTGCCCGTGCTGACGGCTCTCGTCACCCTCCTGTTGCTCTCAACCGGCGCACTGACCACGAATTCGAGAGCGCAAATCGCTCAGATACCGACCGAGGTGTGACGATGCCCAATGCGCGCAAAGCCAGCTCTGTGCGCCCTGACGGGGCCAGCCCGACCAACCTCAGGCCGGTGAGGTAGGCCGCTGGCTGGTCGTCCGTTGACCGGCGTCGGGCGCTGGGCATAACGCTTTCTCGCCCATCT
>JARLGQ010000215.1 GCA_031292675.1 Acidimicrobiales bacterium | reverse complement strand
GGCGTGGCCCTCGCCGGTCCCGCGGGTCTGGTCTTCGGTGACCTCCCCGGCGACGGGGCCCTCGCCCTCGCCCTCGCCGGCTCGGCCGTGACCGGTTCGGACGGTGCCCGCGTCCCGGGCAACGCCGAGCTCGTGAACACGTGGGTGCACAGCTTCTCCCGCACCATCGCGGCGGGCACCTCGCAGATCCAGCGCAACATCATCGCCGAGCGCATCCTCGGCCTCCCCAAGGGCTAGGGGCAGTGGACTTCGAGCTGTCCGACGACGAGGTGGCGCTGGCCGAGGGGATGCGCCGGCTGTGCGCGGGGCGGTTCCCCTTGGACCGGGTGCGCGCCGCCGAGGGCGAGCACGTCGTGATGGACGGGGCGGGATGGTCCGAGCTCGCCGATGCGGGGGTGTTCTCGTTGCGGTTGGCCGAGGACGGCGGGGGGCTCGGCCTTCCCATGGCCGCGGCCGCCGTGGTGTTCGAGGAGCTGGGCCGGGCCCTCGTCCCGGGGCCGATCCTCGCCTCGCATCTCGCCGCCGGTGTGCTGGAGGGCGCCGCGGAGGGCAAGGTCATGGTGGGCGAGGTCTCCCGGCCCGCCCGGGGGTCGGGACCGGTCGTGGTGGAGCACCTGGGATCGCTGGGCGCGCTGGTGGTGGTGGGTGACGACGGGTTGGCGGTGGTCGACCCCGCCACGCTCGACGCCGTGGCGGTGGAGCGTTCGCTCGATCCGCTCACGCCGCTGTGGTTCGTCGACCACCTGCCAGCGGGCGAGCGGATCGGTGGGCCCGAGGAGTCGGCGCGGTGGCGGCGCGACGCGGCGGTGCTCGGTGGTGCCCTACTGGTGGGGCTGGCGGCTGCCACCGTGGACCTGGCCGTGGCGTACGCCAAGCAACGGGAGCAGTTCGGCAAGCCCATCGGGTCGTTCCAGGCCGTGAAGCACCTGTGCGCCGACATGCTGGTGCGCTCCGAGGTGGCCCGGGCCGCCGTGCATGCCGCCGCCGTGACGATCGACCAGCCCGAAGTCGGCGACGCCACGCGCGCCGCGGCCGGCGCCGGGCTGCTGGCGGTCGAGGCCGCACTGGCGAACGGCAAGGCGTGCATCCAGGTGCACGGGGGCATGGGGTTCACGTGGGAGGTGCCGGCGCATCTCTATCTCATGCGGGCGCGGGTGCTCGCCGCGGCGCTCGAGGCAACCGATGTGCTGGCCGAGATCGTCGCCGAGCGCTACTGATCGACGCGCCGCGCGCCACTGATCGAAGCGAGAGAAGGGGACAGGTCGTGACTGAAGCTGGAGCGGGGACGCGGGCCGGCGCCGGCGGGACGGTGCAGATCATCCCCGAGGGAGAGGTCGTCTTCGGGGTCCAGCTGCCGATCCAGTCCCAGTCCACGATCTACGTGGAGGACTGGGAGCTGCGGTCCGGTCCCGCCGAGCTCGCCCGGGTGGCGCGCCAGGCGGAGGAGAGCGGCTTCTTCTACGTGGCGGTGTGCGACCACACCGCCATCCCGCGCCGGCTGGCGGGGGCCATGAGCACGACCTGGTACGACACGATCGCCACCCTGGGATGGCTGGCCGGGATCACCACGAGGGTGCGGCTCATGTCCCACGTCTACATCGCGGCCCAGCGCCACCCGCTCCGGACCGCCAAGGAGTTCGCCACCTTGGACGTCCTCTCGGGTGGCCGGGTGGTGATCGGCGTGGGCGCGGGGCACGTCAACGAGGAGTTCGACCTCTTCGGGCCGCCCTTCGACGAGCGGGGGGCCGGGCTCGACGAGGCCATCGACGCCCTGACGGCCGCGCTCAGCGACGAGTACCCGACGCTCTCGGGCCCGCGCTGGCCGGCCCGCGATCTCGGTGCCACGCCCCGGCCCGTGCAGCGGCCGAGGCCGCCGATCTGGGTGGGAGGGTCTTCTCGTGCCGCGTTGCGCCGGGCCGCGCAGCGCGGGGACGGCTGGCTCCCCCAGACCGTGCGGCGCAGCGACATGCGCGAGCAGGTGGCCCGGCTCAAGGAGCTGCGCCAGGAGCTGCGCGGCGGGGCGCCCATGGAGATCGGCGCGCTGGCCGGGGTGTTCCACGTGGGGGAGCCCGCCCACGAGCTTCCCCGGGGGACGGTGTCGGGGAGCCCCGAACGGATCGCCGAGAACCTGGCCGAGCTGATCGACATGGGTGTGTCGCATCTGCAGATGCGGTTCGCCAACCGCTCCCTGGAGGAGCTGTGCGACCAGATGGCGGCGTTCGGCGAGCAGGTGGGGCCGCTCCTCACCCGCTGACGTCCCGGGGTCCCGAACTCCGCACTCCCGAACTCCCGACCTCCCGGCTCCGCCGGGGAACGTTCGTGGCACCGCCGTCGTCTGAACCGGTGTGGTGTGGTGCCGTTTGGACGCGTCCACCGGATGCACGGCTCTCCACGGGAGGTACGGGACGATGGAGCAGGGGACGATGCGAGTGGCGGGCGCGGTGGGGATCGCGGCGGCGCTGGTCGTCGGGGGAGTGGCCCTCGGACTGGCGGCCTCGAACCAGGCGGCGACGGCGGCGGCATCACCGGCATGCGCAAGTTCTACACCGAAGCTGACGGTACAGGGGACGGGAAGCGCCTCGGCGTCGCCCGACGTCCTGACCGTGGCGGTGGACATCGACGTCACCGATCCCAACGCGCAGGCGTCGTTGGTCGACGACAACTCCAAGGCTGGCGCCGTCATCGCTGCGCTCAAGGGGGGCGGAGTCACGAGCAAGGACATCCAGACGTCGAATGTCACGATCCAGCCCAACTACAGCCTCACCGGGACGATCACGGGATATCAGATGACCAACACGCTCACCGCCGAGCTGCGCAACTTCTCCACGGCGGGCTCGGTGATCGACGCCGTGACCGCCGCGGCGGGGAACGCGGCGCGCATCGACTCGCTTACCTTCTCGATCCAGGACCCGAGGCCGATCGAGGACCGGGCACGCGACGACGCCGTCCGTCAGGCGGTGAGCCATGCCCGGTCGATGGCAGGGGCGGCGGGCGAGCGTCTGGGCCCGGTGTGCTCGCTGACCGACGACTCCTCTCCCTACTACGGCGTCGCGAGCTCGCTACCCAGCGCCAGCGCAGCACTCGGGAACGCCGCGGCGGTGCCCCTCCAGGCGGGCACCCAACAGGAGTCGGCGCAGATCACCCTGGTCTACGCCTTGGTGGCGGCGCGCCGCGGCGCCTGAACGAGCGACCGCCGAAGCGGGCCGTGCCGACGTCGTGCCGACGTCGTGCGTATCCGAGACGCTGTGATAAGGCGTGCTAGGAACGAGCGATGCCGGGCTGGTCGTTCGTCGAGCGAGAGACGGTGCGTCTGGCTTGTCGCGACTTCGGCGGGCACGGGCCGTCGGTCCTGCTCCTGCACGGCCTGGCCGGCCACGCGGGCGAGTGGACGGAGACCGCCCGGTGGTCGACCTCTCGACGCCATGTCGTCGCGTTCGATGCGCGTGGGCACGGTCGGAGCGAAAGGGCTCCGGTCGACGTCTCGCGTGCGGCCCATGTCGCCGACACGGTGTCCGTGGTCGAGGAGCTCGGCCTCGCCCCGGTGGTTCTCATCGGTCAGTCCCTCGGTGGTCTCACCGCGTTGCTGGTGGCCGCTCGGCATCCCGAACTGGTGCGAGGTCTGGTCGTCGCCGATGCCAGCCCTGAGGGCGAGGAAGGGGCAAACGTCGTCCGGGTGGGCGAAGCGTTGGGCAACTGGCCCGTGCCGTTTCCCTCTCGGGACGCTGCGGTGGAGTTCTTCGGTGGTCCTTCATTGCGCGCCGAGGCGTGGGCCGACGGACTGGAGGACCGTCGCGACGGTTTGTGGCCGTGCTTCGATGTCGAGGTCATGGTGCGGACGCTGCAGGATCTCGTCGGGCACTCGTATTGGGCGGAGTGGGATCGCATCCGATGCCCGACCCTGGTGGCGCGCGCCGGGAACGGCGTCGTCCCTGACAGTGATGCTCGAGCCATGATCGACCGGCTGCCTCTGGCGCGACTGGTCGAGCTCCCCCATGCCGGGCACGACCTGCACCTGGACTGCCCAGCCGATTGGGAGGTGGCTGTCAGTCAGTTCCTCGACTCTGTGTGAGCCGTATCGGCGCGGTTGTCGGCCTGTGGGCCAGGCCATGGGCTAGTTCGCCGCCAGCCCGGCCAGCTCGACGTGTTGATGATGCTGCCGTGCCCCTGGGGTCGCATGACCCGAGCTGCTGCCCGGATGCCCCGGAACACGCCACGGAGAGGCATCGCCAAAGTGCGGTCGAACAACGCCGTGTCGACGTCCTCGATGCCACCCACTGACCCCGGGTGGCCGGCCTTGTTGAACAGGCAGTCGAGGCCTCCGAACGTGTCGACCGCCGCCGCCACGGCCGCTTCGACGTCCTGCTCCTGAGAGACGTCGGTGTGCACGAAGCGCGCCTGTTCGCCCAACTCGTCCACAATTCGCTTGCCCCGGTCGTCGTCGAGGTCAGCCATGACGACGGCCACACCTTCACCGACGAAGAGCCGGGTGGTGGCTTCTCCGATGCCGCTGGCGGCACCGGTGATCACCGCACGGCATCCCCCGAGTCGACTCATCGTCCCTCCCGTGGGCGCAGAACCAGGAGCGCATCCGGGCACCAGGTGAGGCCGAAAAAGCCTGTCGGAACGCATCTAGCAGGTGTGCCCTCGGTATTCTCGAATGGAGGCTCTGTTACGGCTTGGCGGCTCCATGGGATTGAAGGCCTGCAGGGCAGAGAACGTCTGTGCGGCGGACAAGGTTGCACGGCAAAGAAGATCGGCGCGGCAGCCGGTCTGCAGCGTCAGCGGGGCACCCGTGCGCTCTCGGGCGAAATCGCCAAGAGACGCGAGAAGGGAGCACGACAGATGACCTGGCCACAGAGATGCGCGCCGGCGGCATTGGCGGCCGTCGTGATGGCGATGACCATCGTGGTGGCGGCGGGCCCGGCCGGAGCGGCCGGAAGTCCCAGCTTGGACCGTCACATCATCGCCGATCCCCTCCCGGGTTGGCTTCCGGTTTCCAGCGATGCCATGAACAACACCGTCGACTCCATACAACGGGTGGAGCAGGCCGCCATCGGTTCGACGGGTCTCACCATCGACACCGCAGCCGAGGGTTGGTACGACCCGTCGACGACAACGAGCAACGTGTTGGTCATCCTCGTCCGCGCGTCGGGGAGCGGACCTCTGGTCGCCGACGAGATGAGGGGAGCGGCGGGTGCCGGAGCAGTTTCGTTCTGCGGAGGGGCGACGAGCTCTTCGCCGGAATCGGACGTCGCGCTCCCGGCGATCCCGGGCTCCCACGAGGTGATGTGCGGAACGGCCCCGAACGGTTCGAGTCTCAGCGCGGTGACGTGGACCAAGGCCAACATCCTTGCTCTGGTCACGAACGATTCGCTGCCCCCGGCGCGTCTCGCGTCCATCGCGGAACAGGAGTACCGCGCCATGCCGGCGGCGGAGTCGTCCTCGACCGCCAAGAGTGCGAGCTCCACCGCAGTGATCGTCGGGACGGTGGTGGCCGTGGTCGCCGTCATCGGTCTCTTCCTCGGCATCGCTCTGGCTATGAGGCGGCGCGGGCGCACGAGCCCGGCCATGGCCATGGCGTCGGGTTCGGGAGCCGCCGGCTTCGGGTTCGGCGTTCCCCCCGACCAGCCCTTCGGTACCGGCAACGGGACGTACGCCGCGCCCGTGGCAGCCTCGCCAGGCCCGCTCGGCCCACCCCAAGGGTGGTACCGCGATCCGGTCGACCCCGGCCGGACGCGTTACTGGACAGGCAGCGAATGGGCCACGCCGCCCCAGACAGCGCCACCACCGTTCCCGTCGGCATCGGCAGCGCCCCCACCCCCACCTCTGCCACCCCCGCCACCACCGTTGAACGCGCCGCCGCCGCCTCCACCACCACCACCGCAGTGGCAGTCGCCGGCACCGCAATCGATGCCACCACCACCGGCGCCACCGCCACCCGAGTCGCAGTCGTCGGCGCCGCAATCGATGCCACCACCACCGGCGCCCTGGACGCCACCACCGCCACCACCGCCCCGATCACCACAACCGGCGCCGGCACATCCGGCGGATGCGGGGTAGTCGGATGCGGGGTAGTCGGATGCGGGGTAATTGACGGGAGCATGAGCGCCGGCGCGCCGGCGCAGTCGCCCGAGCGGCGTTCCGACAGAACTTGTTTCGGCAGCAGAACTATCCCGTGTCGACGGGCGCTCCTCCGGGTGGGGGCTGGAGCTCCCACTTGCCCGGACCACCGGTGAGCTCGTGCCCGCCGTAGGTCACGAGGTCGTGGTGCCATGCGCACATGCGGGCCAGGCCGCCCAAGGTGCTCGTCCTGCATTTCACGTACGGCTCGCCCCAGTGGTGGTTCTCGAGGCTGTGGGCCACCTCGCAGTCGGGCACGATGCAGACGGGGTCACGCTCTTCGAGCGCGCTCTGCACATGGGCGGGCACGCTGCGGCCCACGTGGCACACCGACTGTACGTCCACGCCTTTGGTCACGAAGATCTTGACGAAGGCATCGGAGAGCGCCTTTGTGGCCGTCGCAACAGGCACGGGGCCCACACCGGGGATCTCGCAGCTCTCACCGGGTCGTACGTGCCCGCGCTGGAGCGCGGACATGTCCACACGGATGTGCACCACGGCACCGGGCCCGGCCCGCTTCCCGCTGCCGCGTCCCGAACGTCCCGAGGCATCGGTGACCAGGGCCACCAAGGCGTCCGCCGCGTAGGCGGACGACCCCTCCCGGTTCCCGGACTTCCGGGCCTGTTCGAAGACCGCCTTCGCCTCCGCCTCGATGGCCGAGACCACCTTGGCTCCGGCATCGGGAGTGAGCCGGGCGTCGAGACGGAAGGCACCGTCGCTCTCGCTGTAGTGCCGGAAGTAGCGGGAGGCGTGGATGGCCCGGTAGCGCTCGCTCTCCTGCCGGGCCGAGCTCGATGCGGCGCGCACCTGCGCGCATCTGTCGCGCAGTCCACGGAACCCGTGTTCGGCCGCGGCCTTCAGCAAGGCCCCTTCGGCTTCGGGGTGGACCGCGGCAGCCGTCGTGATCTCGCGCGCCTGGGAGATCGACAGGTCCCCCCGCCGGAGGGCCTCGGAGATAGAGGGAAGGGACTCGAGGGCCTCCGCCGTCTTCATGCTGGCCACCGCTTCACCCAGCCCGGTCCCGGTCTTGGCGGCCATCCACGCCGCCGCCGAACGGTGGCCCTCCCGGCGCCAGACCGTCGAGTCGGCGGCCCGCCGGGCGTACAGGACGCGGCCCGCCGCGCTGAGGCGCTCGACCTCGGCGAACAATTCGACCAGCTCGGCGGCCTGTGCCGCGGTGACGCGCTCGGGCTCGGCGGTGGCGAGGTGACGGCTGATCTCCCGGCGGGCGGTCTTCAGGACGGCGATCATCGTCGGTCATGT
>JARLGQ010000214.1 GCA_031292675.1 Acidimicrobiales bacterium | reverse complement strand
GTGCAGAACCCGCAATGGCGCCAGCTCGCCGCCCAGGGCATCGCCGCCGGCCTCGAGCAGTACCTCCAGGTCGCCGAGCGCACCTGAGCACGGGGCCCGGCTACCTGCCTACCGGCTGCCGGGCCTCGCAGGATGGCTGCTACCGGCTACCGGCCCCGCAGCATGCCGGCCATCCCCTTGATGAAGGGGTCGGGATCGGCGGTCTTGGCCTCAACGATGCCGCGCATGTCGGGCACGTAGTGCTCGAAGGTGTCGCCCTCCATGGCGGCCGCGATCCCCTGGGCCATCTCCTCGGCCGAGATCTTGGGCCCGGAGTAGAGCGGGTCGTCGTTCCCGGGGAGGTCCCAGATCTCGGTGTCGATGGGCCCCGGGTTCACGAGCCGGATCTGGACGCCGGTGTCGAACAGGTCCACGGCGATGGCCTCGCTCCATCCGCACAGCGCGAACTTGCTCGCCGAGTAGGCGGCCTCGTTGGCGTTGCCGAGACGGCCCGCCACGCTCGAGACGTTCACGATCATGCCCTCGCGGCGCGCCGTCATCCGGGGGAGCAGCACCATGGTCATCTCCGCCGGGGCGAAGAAGTTCACCCGCATCACCCATTCCAAGGTGGGTCGGTCGAGCTTGGTGGTGTGGCGGCGCATGGGGACCCCGGCGTTGTTCACGAGGCAGTCGAGATGGCCGAGGGCGTCCCACGCCTCGAGCGCGACCCGCCCCGCCAGCCCGACGTCGGCGAGGTCCGCCACCCACATCCGCGAGTCGGGGGAATCGGCGCGACAATCGGCCAGCACCTCGGCGAGACGGGCTTCGCGCCGGGCCACCAGGCCCACCGTCGCCCCCCGACGGGCCAGGATCCGGGCCAGGGCGGCGCCGATCCCCGACGACGCCCCGGTGACGAGCACGCGCGAGCCTTCGATCAACATGGGATCCTCCTCGGGTCGCGACAAGTACAACACGGGAGCGGAGCACCGACATGGCCATCCTCGACGAGATCCGGCGCTTCTGGGACGACGACGCCGCCACCTACGACGACACGCCCGGCCATCGCCCCACCAGCGCCGCGGTGCAGGCGGCGTGGACCGCCGCCCTGGAGGCCCTGCTGCCCCCCGCCCCGGCCCGGGTGCTCGACTGCGGGGCCGGCACCGGGTTCCTGAGCCTCATCGCGGCGCGCCTCGGCCACCGCGTCACCGCCCTCGACCTCTCCTCCGGGATGCTCGCCAAGCTGAGCGGCGCCGCCGACGCGGAGGGCCTCGACATCGCGGTCGTGACCGGGCCCGCCGACGAGCCCCCGCACGGGTTCGACGCCGTGATCGAGCGCCACGTGCTGTGGACCCTCCCCGACCCCCTGGCCGCGCTGGGCGCGTGGCGGGTGGCCGCGCCCGGCGGCAGGCTCGTCGCCATCGAGTCGCTGTGGGGCGACGTCGACCCCGTCGAGACGGTGCGGGCACGAGCCTGGGGAACCGTGCGGCGCTGGCGCGGCACCGCCCCCGATCACCACGGGAGCTATCCCACCGAGGTCAGGGGCGCCCTGCCTCTCGGGTCGGGCACGCATCCCCGCAACGTGGCCGGGATGGTGGCCGAGGCGGGGTGGCCGGCGCCGCGGCTCGTGCGTCTCCGCGACGTGGAATGGGCGTCGACGCTCGAGCAGCGCCTCCCCGAGCGGCTCCTCGGGGTGGCCCCCCGTTTCGCCGTCGTGGCCGGATGAGGTCCCTGGCTCTGCGCCGCCTGGCGCGCCGGTTCAGGGACGAAGCGGGCGGGCTCAGGTGCGGGACAGGCGCGCCACGTAGCTCTGGAGGACGGCGTGGGTCACGGGACCGTGCACGGTCTTGACGATCGTGCCCGACGCGTCGACGAACACCGTGCCGGGGTAGCCGACCAGCGTGAATTCCGGTGCCAGGGAGCTGTCGACGTCGGCTCCCACCGAGAACGAGACGCCGCTGCTGCGGGCGAAGGCCAGGCCGCTCTTGGGATCGTCGTTGCCGTCGACACCCACGAAGACCACGCCGTCATCGGCGGCCCGCTCGTGTCGGGCCACGCGGGCGATCATGGGCAGCTCGCTGTGGCACGGCCCGCACCACGACGCGAAGAACGTGAGCACCATCGGTCGGTGCCTGTCCTTTCCCGTCAGCGGGTACGACACCGGCGGCCCCCCACCCAGGCGCGGCAGCGAAAAGGCCGGCGCCCGTTGCGGGCCCGACCCGCCGGTCACGGTCAGTCCCACCAACAGCCCCGCCGCCAACACGAGCCCGATGCCGAGCGACACCAGCCGGCGCCGCCGGGCGTTCGGTGCCGGGGCGTCCGGCGACCCTGTCGGCCCTGTCGGCCCTGTCAATGGAACCGTCGGGGCCCCCGTCTCCGGACCTGTGGCGCCCGTCGACGGACCTGTCAATGGAACCGGAGGAGCACGTCGCCTGCCATGGCGACGAAGAGCAACGTCAGGTACGTGATCGAGTAGCGGAACAGCGCCATGGCGGCGCCCGGCGACTGGTCCCGTCGCAGGCGCAACGCGAACGCGATGAAGAGGGCGCCGAGTACCAACGCCCCCACCAGGTACAGCGCCCCCATGTGGCCCACCGCCGCGAACAGCACCGTCACCGCCACGAGCAGCACCGTGTAGGCGAGGATCTGCTCCGCGGTGCGGCGCATGGTGGCGACGACCGGGAGCATGGGGACGTGCGCCGCCGCGTAGTCCTCGCGGTAGCGGATGGCGAGCGCCCAGAAGTGCGGCGGGGTCCAGATGACGATCACGGCGAACAGCACGAGGGGCGCCCACCCCAGACGATCGGTCACGGCGGCCCAACCCACGAGCACGGGGACCGCTCCGGCCGCCCCTCCGATCACGATGTTCTGGCTCGAGGTGCGCTTGAGCCACAACGTGTAGACGAGGATGTAGAAGGCGGTCGCCGCCACCGCCAGCACCGCCGAGAGCAGGTTCACCCACGACCACAGCTCGGCGAAGGCCACCGCTTCGAGGACGACGGCGAAGACCGTGGCGGCACGGGGCGTGACGGCGCCGGTCACGAGGGGGCGGTGCCGGGTCCGTTTCATCACCCGGTCGATGTCCCGGTCCAGGACCATGTTCATGGTGTTCGCCCCGCCCGCCGCCAGCGCGCCGCCCAGCAAGGTGGCGAGCATCAGCGTCACCGATGGGACGCCGCGCCGCGCCACGAGCATGGTCGGGAGGGTCGTGACGAGCAGCAGCTCGATGATGCGCGGCTTCGTGAGCGCGACGTAGCTGCGGATCCTCTCGCCGCCCGCCCGGAATCCGCGGGGGACCGCGGGTGAGAGCGAGGACATCGGCCCGAGCCTATGGCGGGACGACCCGGCCGGACAATGCGGCCTGTGCGGACGATGCGGCCCGTGCGGCCCGTGCGGCCTGTGCGGCCTGTGCGGCCTGTGCCGCCTGGCTGTGGCGGGGCCACGGGCTCTGCGGCCCGAACGGCCATGCGGCCGAGGGGGCTGTCGGCACCCCCGGTACGATGAACCCCCGGTGCAGCTCACCGGCGTCACGCCTCGGACCTTCCTGCGCATCGCCCAGGTCACGGTGGTGCTCGTTGTCCTCAACGTCGTCACCGGTGCGGCCGTGCGCCTCACCGACTCCGGGCTCGGGTGCCCCGACTGGCCGACGTGCTCGCAGCACCGGCTCACGCCCGCCCTGTCCTTCCATCCCGCCGTGGAGTTCGCCAACCGGATGGTCGTCGTCGTCCTGTGCGTGGCCACCGCCGTGACGCTGCTCGCCGCGCTGGCCCGGGCGCCGCGGCGCCGGGGGCTGGTGTGGCTCTCGGCGGGCCTCCTCGGCGGGGTCATCGGCGAGGCGGTCCTGGGCGCGGTCGTCGTCTACACGAAGCTCAACCCCTACGCGGTGATGACCCATTTCATGGTCGGGATCGCCCTCCTGACCGATGCCGTGGTCCTGGCCATGCGGGCCGGCCAGGAGCCCGGTGCGGGCGCGCCCGTCTCGAAGGTCGGCCGGCGCGAACGGCGCATCAGCCGGGTGATGCTCGGCCTGCTGGCTCTGGCGGTGGCGGCGGGAACCGCCACCACCGGGGCCGGTCCCCACGCCGGAGGGCCCGGCGCCAAGCGCCTGCCGGTGCCGCTGGCAGACATGGCCCGGCTCCACTCGGGCATCGTCATCGGCCTGGTCGGGCTCACCCTGGTGCTCCTGTACCTCCTCGACCGCAGCGGCGCGCCTTCGTCGGTGCTCGAACGGGCCCGTGTGCTGCTGGGGGCGATGGTGGTCCAGGGCGCCATCGGCTACACGCAGTACTTCAGCCACCTTCCCGCCCTTCTCGTGGGCGTGCACGTCTTCGGGGTGACCGTGGTGTGGACGGCCATGCTGTGGTTCTACGACGGGCTCACCCATCGCGCCGTCGCCGTCAGCCCCGTCGAGGGGGCCGCGGGCGGAGCTTCGGAAAGACCCGCGGAGAGACCCGCGGAGAGATCCTCGGAGAGGTCCGCTGAGGGGGCGACGGCGGGGGCTGTAGAGGGGAAAACCGCGGGCGCGGCCACACCGGTCCCCCGATGACAGGGCCGGGCACCGAGGTCCAGCCCGTCGAGGTCGATGCCCCCGAGAGCGGGGAGGACGTCCGTCCCGACCGACCGTGGCTGGTCATCGTGTGGAACGACCCGATCAACCTGATGTCGTACGTCACCTACGTGTTCCAGAAGCTCTTCGGCTTCAGCCGCGACAAGGCCACCAGGCTCATGCTGGACGTACACCACAAGGGTCGGGCCGTCGTGAGCTCGGGGCCCCGCGAGCGCGCCGAGCTCGACGTCTTCCGGCTCCACGAGCACGGGCTGTGGGCCACCATGGAGCAATCGTCGTGATGGGCCGCAAGCGCTTCGTGCGGGACCGGCACGGCCGCATCCGCCCCGGCCTGGAGGCCCCCGAGCGCGAGCTGCTGCGCATGCTGCCCCAGCAGGCCTGGGAGCTCGTCGACCACGACGACCCGACGGCCCAGCGCCTCTTCCCCGTCGCCTACCCCGACGACGCCGCGGCCCAGTCCGACTACCACGAGATGATGGGTGCCCAGCTCCTCGAGCACCACCACCATGCCCTGGACACGATGGAGTCCACGATCGACGCGGCCACCATCGACGCGGACGAGCTGGCGGGCTGGCTCGGGGCGGTGGAGGTGCTCCGCCTGCTCCTGGGGACCCAGCTCGACGTCAGTGAGGACATGGCCGAGCTCGACCCGATCGACCCCCTCGACTCCGACGACCCCCGGGCGGACCAGTTCACCGTCTACCAGTACCTGAGCATGCTCCAGAACGAGATCGTCGACGCGCTCTCCGCCGCGCTGCCCAGGGACGGGTCGTGAGGGCGACCCCGTGATCCCCCGGCTCCCCCAGCTCCCCCGGCTCCTCACCATCATGGGATCGGGCGAGACCGCACCCACGATGGTGAAGGTGCACCGTTCCGTGGTCGAGCACCTCGGGCCCGGCGAGGTCCACGGGCTGCTCCTCGACACGCCCTTCGGATTCCAGACCAACGCCACAGAAATCGCAGCCCGGGCGGTGACGTACTTCCGCGACAGCGTGGGCGCCACGCTCGAGGTGGCCGGCCTGCGCGGCTCGGGTGACCTCGACGGGCCGGCGGGCGACACGATCGTGGCCAAACTGGCCGGGGCGCCGCTGGTGTTCGCCGGGCCCGGCAGCCCCACCTACGCACTCCGGCAGTGGCAGGGGACCCTCGTGCCGCCGTTGCTGGCCGAGAAGCTCGCCCTGGGAGGGGCGCTCACCTTCGCGTCGGCGGCGGCCCTGACGCTGGGGGCGGTGACGGTACCGGTGTACGAGGTGTACAAGGTGGGCGAGGATCCGCACTGGGTGCCGGGACTCGACCTGCTGGCGGCGATCGGCCTCAATGTGGCGCTCATCCCCCACTACGACAACGCCGAGGGGGGCACCCACGACACCCGCTTCTGTTACCTCGGTGAGCAACGGCTGGCCAAGCTCGAGCACGAACTCCCCGAGGGCGCCTTCGTGCTCGGGGTCGACGAGCACAGCGCGCTGTGCATCGACCTCGACGAGCAGCGGGCCACTGTGGCGGGCCACGGTGGGGTCACGGTTCGGGTGCTGGGCCGGTCCGCTCGCATCGAAGCGGGTGAGGCGATGGCCCTGCCGCGCATCGTCGAGATCGCCGACGAGCTGGCCTCGGGTCACGCCGGGACGGGGCGGGGGAAGGGGGCTGGAGAGGCCGCGGGGGCCGGAGGCGGCCTCGCGGAAGAGGCCGGAGGCGGCCTCGCGGAAGGGGCACGAGGCGCGGCCGCGGACGGGGTCGCGGCCGCTGACGGGGCCGTCGGGTCGACCGACGGTGGCGGGGCCGACGCGTTCGTGGCCCCGGGGTCCGACGGACCGCCGCTGCTCGGGGAGATCCGTCGCATCGAGGAGTCCTTCCGCGCCGCGCGGCGCGC
>JARLGQ010000213.1 GCA_031292675.1 Acidimicrobiales bacterium | reverse complement strand
CGGCGAGGCCGGGCTGTCGGTACAGAAACCGCCGGCGCGAAGGCCGGCGGTTTCTCCATTTCGAGGGGTGGCGGAGAGTCAAGGACTCATCGCCACCTCCAACGGTGCTCACGGTCTCCCCTGAGCATCCTTGGAGGTGGCGGGAATCGAACCCGCGTCCTTCGGCTTCTCATCGGGCCTTCTCCGAGCGCAGCCGGCAGCTAAGTCTCGGGACCTCCGCCGCCCCCGGCCAATTCGGAGGTCCCCGACCGACCTTGAGTGTCCCCGGCAGCCAATCGGCAGAACCGCTCGGGTAAGCCCCGCTGAATGACGCCCGCTACCGGCCTGCAGGGCTGAGACCGGACGGACGGGCTACGTATTAAGCAGCCAGCGCGAAATCAGTATTCGCGTTTGTTTTTTGTTCCGGCTCTTTAACGTGGCTCCGGAGACCACGGCTCGCTTCTCCCGAATTGACGACCAAAGTCGAAACCGATCACCCCCTGGTTGTTCTCGACCCATCCTACCGCCGATGTGCTCTCCACCGTGCCTGGGGAGCACACGCTGGATCTCGCTGTGCCTGGGCTGCGGCGACGCCGCTGGATCGACCCGAGGAGCCGACTGTGCAGCTCAGTCGTATTCCTTGCGGGCGCCCCGGCCGACGCTCTTGCCCGCCGCGCTGCGGGCCTCGCGGGCCGCGTCGCGTTCCGCGTCGCGGGTGGCGATGGCGTGGCGCTTGTCGTACAGGCGCCGTCCTCGGGCCAGGGCCAGCTCCACCTTGGCCCGGCCCTCTTTGAAGTAGATCGACAGGGGTACGAGGGTGAGGGCCTTCTGCTGGGTCTGGCCCATCAGCTCGTCGATCTGGTCGCGGTGCAGGAGCAGCTTGCGCCGGCGCTCGGGATCGTGGGCGCCGAATCCCGCCGCGTGCTCGTACGGGGGGATGTGCACCCCGAGCAGCCACGCCTCGCCCCCCTCCACCCGGGCATAGGCGTCGGCCAGGGTGACCCGGCCGGCCCGCAGGGACTTCACTTCGCTTCCCTGCAGCGCCAGCCCGCATTCGTAGGTCTCGAGAATGTCGAACTCGTGCCGGGCGCGGCGGTTGCGCGCCACCGTCTTGATCCGGTCGCTCCCGTCGTCGGGGACGCGGCGTGCCGCCCTCCGCCCCGGTCCCTTGGCTGCTGCCACTCGGCGAACGGTACCTCCCGTGCCCCGCCCCCCGGTCCGTGCCGGGGATGGGGGCCGCCGGTACCCTCGATGGGGTGCTCCGGCTGCCCGGCAACGTCTATGCGGAGATGGTGGGTCACTGCCTGGGGGGACTGCCCGACGAGGCGTGCGGGTTGCTCGGCGGTGACCGTGAATCGGGTGCGGTGGCCCGGTGCTATCCGGCTCGCAACGCTGCGGCCTCGGCGAAGCTCTACGAGGTGGACGGGCGTGACTACCTGCGGGCCGACCGGGACGCCGAGGCCAGGGGCCAAGAGATCATCGGCGTGTTCCACTCCCATACCCATACCGACGCCTACCCCTCGCCCACCGACGTGGCCCGGGCCTCGGACCCGGCGTCGGACCCGGGGTGGCACTACGTCATCGTCTCGCTGCGCGACACCCATCCGACGGTGCGCTCCTACCGCATCCACGGTGATGGGGTGGACGAGGAGGCAGTGGTGGTCGGGCCCGGCTAGGTCGTGGTCCCGGTAGAATGCTGACCGACGACGTCAGCATTCGTGTCGCCGCACGCGCGTCGTCGGGCGCCGGGTCGGGCCCGCGGCGAAGGACCAGGGACCAGGGAGGGCATCGTGTCTGTCGAGGTGAGGCTTCCCACGGTCCTGCGCCCCCATGCCGGGGGGAAGTCCACGGTGACCGCCGAGGGCGCCACCATCGGGGAGGTGCTGGCCGACCTCGTGCGCCGCTATCCCGGGATGGACGGGCAGGTGCTCACCGAGGACGGGTCCCTGCACCGGTTCGTGAACGTCTACGTGGACGACGACGACGTCCGCTACCTGGAGCAGCTCGACACCAAGGTGGCCGACGGCGTCACCGTGTCGATCCTGCCCGCCGTGGCCGGCGGCTGAGGCCGTCGTCCCACCGGGGCCGGTCCGACACCGTCACATGGTCCAGGTCTCGAGCATCCTCGACCTGATCGGCAACACGCCGCTGGTCGACGTCAGCTCCCTGAGCCCCAACGCGGCGGTGCGGATCCTCGTCAAGCTCGAGGGCCAGAACCCCGGCGGCTCGGTCAAGGACCGCATCGCGCTGTCGATGGTGGAGGAGGCCGAAAAGGACGGCCGCCTCGCGCCCGGGGACACGCTCCTCGAGCCCACGTCGGGGAACACCGGGATCGGCTTGGCGCTCGTGGCCCGGGTGAAGGGATACCGGCTCAAGGTGGTCCTGCCCTCCAACGTGTCGGTGGAGCGCCGTCAGCTGCTCGAGGTATGGGGAGCCGAGGTGATCGAGTCACCGGGGTCCGAGGGGTCCAACGGCGCCGTGCGCATGGCCGAGCGCGTGCACGCCGAGCACCCCGAGTGGGTCTTCCTCTACCAGTACGCCAACCCGGCCAACCCCAAGGCGCACTACGAGGGGACCGGTCCCGAGATCTGGCGTGACTGTCCCGAGGTGACCCACTTCGTGGCGGGCCTGGGGACGTCGGGCACCCTCCTGGGCGTGGGCCGGTTCCTCAAGGAGCGCAACCCGGCCGTCGAGGTGTGGGCGGTGGAGCCTCCCGCCGGGGAGATGGTGGACGGGCTGCGCAACCTCGACGACGGCTACATCCCCCCCATCTTCGAAGCGCTCGGCGGCTCCGAGCTGCTCGACCGCAAGACGATGGTGGGACCCCGCCAGTCGGTGGAGTGGACGCGGCGGCTGGCCGAGGTGGGGGTGTTCGCCGGGATCTCGTCGGGCGCGGCCATGGCGGGCGCGGCCAAGTGTGCGCAGTCCGTCGAGTCCGGGGTCGTCGTGGTGGTGTCGGCCGACGGCGGTTGGAAGTACCTGTCCACGGGAGCCTGGACCGACCCTCTCGACGCCGTGGTCGAGCGGGCCAAGCGCACCATCTACTTCTGACGGGGCTTCCTGCTGCTGACGGGCTTCCTGCTTCTAACGGGATTCTGACGAACTTCTGATCAGCCCTTCTTCGGCTTGCTGCGCAGGGCGACGGCGGCGTCGGGTTCGAGGACGCGGAAGCTGAAGCTCTCTTCGAGGTAGAGCGCCACGGTGTCGGCGTCGTGCGACGAGTAGCCGATCGAGATGTCCTGGCCGGACTCGAAGACGAAGTCCCCGCCCCGCAGGCTGAGCACGATGCCGCACTCGACGCCCGGCGCCCACACCAGGGGGCCGCCCAGGATCTGGCGCAGGTGGTCGAGGAGCAGATTGCCACCGTGCTCGGCGGTGTGGACGATCTCGGTGTAGGTCCCCGGCGACAGGGCCAGGCCGTAGGGGCCTCCGATCCCCGTGCCGCGCAGCACGTCGACCGCCTCGGCCACCGCGGTGGGGTAGTGCTCGGCGTCGGGGGACAGCGTCAGCCCCGCGTGCGAGGTGGCCTCGGTGATCCCCCTGATCTGCCCCGCCCCGTAGCCGTGGAACACGGCGGTGTTCTCCGCCAGGGCGATGCGGCGTCCCGCCTCCTCGAGCCCGGGGAGGTCGAGGTCGCGGGCGCCCCGCTCGGCGTCGTCGACCTCGCTGCGCTTCACCGTGAAGGCGGCTCGCAGCTCCACCAGGGGGAGGACCCGGCGTTGGGAGCCGGTGACGTCGGTCGACGGGCCCGCCACCGGCGTGGTGCGCCCGATCGAGGTCGCCGAGTGCGCCCAGCCCAACGGCCCTTCGAAGTCCACGAGCTTGCGGGCCGCCAGGTAGGTCTCGAGGCGGGGCTTGATCTCCTCTTCGATGGCCGTCCATCCCGCGTCCCCGATGGGTGCGAGCTCCCGGTGGAGGTGGTTCATGATTGGCGTCCCTTCAGGCTCCCGATCCCCAGCGATCCCGATCCCGAGCCCGGTCCCTCTCCGGGCTCGGAGTCGGATCCCGCTTCGGCTTCGGCCTCGATCTCGGTGATGGGCTCGGTGCGGAACAGGTACGTGCGCAGGTGCTGGTCCAGGACGGGGTCGCGGCGCCGGAGCCACTCCAGGGTCATCGACGCGTGCTCCTTCTCCTCGTCGCGGTTGTGGGCCAGGACCGCCGCCAGGCTGGCGTCGGAGGTGGCGTTGACGCGTTGGTCGTACCAGTCCACGGCCTCGAGCTCCTCGCACAGCGAGGTCATGGCCCGGTGGTGGTCGACGGTGGCCTCGTCGAGGAGATCCGCCGCTTCGTGCAGCCCTTCGCTCGCCATCTCCGCGCTCCCTTGTCGATCGGGGGGTAGGCCCACGGGCTCGGCCCGGTTCTGGCGGGTCTGCCCGGTCCGGGGTCCGGCTGGTCGCGTCCGCTCCCCGGACACGGTATAGCTTGCGGGCGTGGCCGACCTCCTGCCCGGTGTGGACCTCGGTGGCCGGGGAACGGGAGGCGACGAGCTTCCCCGCCGCGCCGGGGCCCGAGGCCCGCGTTGACTCGCCGGGCGACGCGCGCCAAGGCCAAGGTGCAGGCGCTCCCCGCGCACCTGCACCGCAGCGAGGAGTGGAACGGGCTGCGGCGTGGCGACCCCGTCGAGATCGAGGGGCCGGTGCTGCGGGGGGCGGGGTGGCGGTTCCTCGGCTACGTCCGCAACGAGCGGAACGGCGCCGAGTCCGTCGAGGTGATCGGCGGCCGCCCCGGCGAGGACCGGGTGCGGTCCTTCCTCCCCGAGCAGGTCTTCCCCCTGGGCGGGCGCAGGACGGGCCGCGCCTCGCTCGCCGACGCGCCGCAGCTGCCCTTCACCTGAGGGCCGGCCCGACGGTCGGCCCGAGCCTCCGCCCGGTCGGCCCGCCCGAAGGACCGGTGGCGCTCCTGGTGGGGTGGGTGCCGTAGCCTCGGGGGGATGGACGGCCGTCCCATCGGCATGTTCGACAGCGGGTTCGGTGGGCTCACCGTGGCCCGGGCGCTGATCGACCTGGCCCCCCACGAAGACCTCGTCTACGTGGGCGACACGGGGCGCTACCCCTACGGGCCGCGTGACCTCGACGAGGTGCGGTCGTTCGCGGTGCAGATCGCGCGCTGGCTGATCGACGAGATCGACGTCAAGCTCATCGTGGTCGCCTGCAACACGGCGTCGGCGGCGGCACTCGACACCTTGCGCGCCCTGCTGCCGGTCCCGGTCGTCGGCGTCATCGACCCGGGGGTACGGGCGCTGGCCAAGGCCACGCGCAACCGCCGGGTGGGCGTGGTGGGCACGGTGGGGACCATCCGCTCGGGCGCGTACCAGCGCGCCATCGGGGCGCTTCCGGTCCCCGTCGAGCTGGTGCCCGCCTCGTGCCCGGGCTTCGTCGAGTTCGTGGAGCGGGGCGAGACGCGTTCGGACCAGGTGTCGGTGCTCGCCGAGCGCCTGCTGGCGCCGGTGCGCGACGCCGGGGTGGACGCCCTGTTGCTCGGGTGCACCCACTACCCGTTCCTGGCCCGCACCATCGCCGATGTCATGGGCCGCGACGTCGTCCTCGTGTCCTCGGCCGACGAGACGGCCTTCGAGGTGCGCGCCATCCTGGGGGCCTCGGAGCCCCCCGGTGTCGGCTCCGGCGCCCTACAGGTGTTCTCCTCGGGGGACGTGGCGTGGTTCCGCGCCGTCGGGAGCCGCCTCTTCGGCGGGGAGCTCGGCGAGGTCGGGCGCCTGACGTGGCCCGACCCTCCCGCCGTGGCCGAGGCCGCCCCCCGCGCCCGCCCCCGCGCCGGCTGGGGCAGAGGCGTGCG
>JARLGQ010000212.1 GCA_031292675.1 Acidimicrobiales bacterium | reverse complement strand
GCTCGGACAAGGCCGACAAGAAGTTCGTCTACCACCACAGCGGCTACCCGGGTGGGCTCACCAAGAAGCGGTACGGCGACCTGTTGTCCGAGCGTCCCGAGGAGGTCGTGCGGAGGGCGGTGCGGGGCATGCTCCCCCGCACCCGCCTCGGGCGCCAGCAGCTCAACAAGCTCAAGGTGTACGCCGGGCCCGATCATCCCCACCAGGCCCAGCAACCTCAAGTCCTCGACCTGCCCGGTGCCCGGGCCCGGTCGTGACGCTCCGGGACGCGACACCCCCCGACGAGTCCGAGAGACAGGAACCACGAACGTGACGACCAAGGTCAAGCTGCCCGCACCGCTGTGCCAGACCACGGGCCGACGCAAGGCGGCCGTGGCGCGGGTGAGGATCCGGCCGGGCCAGGGGAAGATCACCATCAACCGGCGTGCCTTCGACGACTACTTCAGCTCCGCCACCCACCGCATGGTCGTGACCGAGCCGTTGCGGGTCACCAACCTCACCGAGGGGTACGACATCGACGCCACCATCGCCGGCGGGGGCGTGTCGGGTCAGGCTGGCGCCATGCGCCTCGGCATCACGCGGTCGCTCGTCGAGCTCAACCCCGAGCTGCGCGCCATCCTCAAGAAGGCCGGACTCCTCACCCGCGACGCCCGCGAGAAGGAGAGCAAGAAGTACGGCCTCAAGAAGGCGCGCAAGGCACCTCAGTACTCCAAGCGGTAGCCGGAAGTGGGGTTGCGTTTCGGCACCGACGGCATCCGCGGGGTCGCCAACGCCGAGCTGGGTGCCGAGCTCGTCATGGCGCTCGGGAGGGCGGCGGCCCGGGCCCTCCCCAACAAGTGCTTCCTCGTGGGCCGCGACACCAGGCGGTCCGGCCCTCTGCTCCAGGCGGCGCTATCGGCGGGGATGGCGAGCGAGGGCGCGGACGTGGTCGACCTCGGGGTGCTCCCGACGCCGGGCGTGGCGTGGTTGTCGGCCCAACGCCAGTGCCCGGCCGCTGTCGTGTCGGCGTCACACAACCTCTTCGCCGACAACGGCATCAAGCTCTTCGCGGCAGGGGGGCTCAAGCTGCCCGACGCCACCGAGGCCGCCGTCGAGGACGAGCTCGACCGGGTCCTGGCCTCGGCGGGGCCCGTCTCGCGCCCCCCTGTCGGCCACGGGGTGGGGAGTCTGTGGGCCGAGCCTGATCCCGGGCAGGGATATGTCGACCATCTCGTGGGCGTGCTCGAAGGGCGCGACCTTTCGGGAATGAGGGTCGTGGTGGACTGCGCCAACGGGGCCGCCTCGGTGGTGGCGCCGCAGGTCCTCGAGCGCCTGGGGGCGGAGGTGGTGGCCATCGCCAACGCGCCCGACGGCGCCAACATCAACGACGGTTGCGGCTCCACGCACCCCGAGTCCCTGGCGGCCGAGGTCGTCGCCCGCGGCGCACAGCTCGGGCTGGCGCTCGACGGGGACGCCGACCGCCTCCTCGCCGTGGACCACACAGGGGCGCTGACCACGGGCGACGAGCTGCTGTCGCTGTTCGCGTCCGACCTGGCCGACCGCGGCAATCTCGCCGGCAACACCGTCGTCGTCACGGTCATGACCAACCTCGGCTTCCGGCTGGCCATGGCCGAGCGCGGCATCACCGTGCACGAGACCCAGGTCGGCGACCGCTACGTCCTCGAGGCGCTCGACCGGAACGGGCTCACGCTGGGCGGTGAGCAATCGGGCCACATCGTGTTCCGCCAGTTGGCCACCACCGGAGACGGCGTGCTCACCGGGGTCCTGTTGCTCGATCTCGTCCGGCGTTCGGGGGCGACGCTGGCGGAGTTGGCGCGCCGGTCCATGCAGCGGCTCCCTCAAGTGCTCCACAACGTGGCGGCGCCCAACCCCGCCGAGGCGGTGGCGGTGCCGGCGGTGCAGGCCGAGGTGACGGCGGTGGAGGCCGAGCTCGGTGAGCGCGGACGCGTGCTTCTGCGCGCCAGCGGCACGCAGCCCGTGGTCCGGGTGATGGGCGAGGCCTAGGACGAGGCGGCGGCCCAGGCCGCCGCGGTGCGGCTCTGTGCCGTGGTCGAGAGGGCCCTGCTGCAGCCCGCCGCACCCGAATCGGCCCCGGGAGGGGAGACCCGGGGTCGCGACGTCCCCGCCTGACGCCGAAGACGCCCTAGCCTTGGTCCCATGTGCGGCATCATCGGTGCCACCGGAGGTGGCGAGGTGCTCGACGTCCTGCTCCAGGGCCTCGAACGCCTCGAATACCGCGGCTACGACTCGGCCGGCGTGGCCCTGCAGTCCGGGGGGGACCTGTGGCGGGCCCGGGCGGCGACCGGCACGCGTTCGCTCGAGGACCTCCGCAAGGTCGTGGAGGAAGGCCCGAAAGGGGTGTCGGCCGGCATCGGTCACACCCGGTGGGCGACGCACGGCCATCCCACCGAGGGCAACGCGCACCCCATTCTCGATTGCACCGGTGGCGTCGCCGTCGTCCACAACGGCATCATCGAGAACTGGCGCGAGCTCGCTCAGGCGCTGCGCGAGGAGGGGCACACCTTCGTCTCGGAGACCGACACGGAGGTCTTCGCCCACCTGATCGAGCGAGAGCTCTCCGGTGGGGCGTCCCTCGCCGACGCCGTACGGGCCACGCTGCGCGAGGTGCGGGGCGCCTTCGCGCTGGCGGTCGTGTGTGCCGCCGAGCCCGGGACGATCGTGGCGGGGCGCCGGGTGTCACCGCTCATCATCGGCATGGGCGACGGCGACGAGGGCGAGGGCCTGCTCGCCTCCGACATCCCCGCCCTGTTGGGGCGGACCCGCCGATTCTGGGTCCTCGACGACGACCAGATCGTGGTGCTGCGGCCCGGCTCGATGCTCGTGACGACTCTGCAGGGCAAGGAGGTCGAGCCCAAGGAGCTGCACGTCGACTGGGACCTCGAGGCCGCCGAGAAGGGTGGCTATCCCGACTTCATGGGCAAGGAGATCCACGAGCAACCCCGTGCCATCGCCGACACCCTCCTCGGCCGGTTGCTGGCCGACGGGACCGTCGAGCTCGACGAGCTGCGGATCACCGACGACGAGCTGCGCCGGGTGGACAAGGTGTTCGTGGTGGCCTGCGGTTCGAGCTACCACGCCGGCATGGTGGCGAAGTACGCCATCGAACGCCTGGCCCGCCTCCCCACCGAGATCGACATCGCATCGGAGTTCCGTTACCGGGACCCCGTGCTCGACGATCGCACGCTCGTGGTGGGCGTCAGCCAGTCGGGCGAGACCATCGACACCCTCCAGGCCATGCGCGAGGCCCGCCAGTGGGACGCCAAGATCATGGTCATCTCCAACGTGGTGGACTCGTCGATGGCCCGCGAGGCCGACGGCGTGCTCTACACCCGGGCCGGACCCGAGGTCGGCGTGGCCGCCACCAAGACGCACCTGACCCAGGTCGTCGCCCTCGAGCTGCTGGCGCTGTATCTGGCCCAGCTGCGGGGATTCGGGACCCCCGCCGACGCCCGCGTCCTGTTCGACGACCTGGCCAAGCTGCCCGAGCTCGTGCAACAGACGCTCTCGCCCGAGCGCGAGGCGGAGGTGGCCGCCATCGCGGCGAAGTTCACCGACACCCGTGACTTCTTCTTCCTGGGACGTCACGTCGGGTTCCCGGTGGCGCTCGAAGGTGCGTTGAAGCTCAAGGAGATCTCCTACGTGCGGGCCGAAGGTTACCCGGCGGGCGAGCTCAAACACGGCCCCATCGCCCTGATCGAGCCCGGCACCGTCGTCGTCGGCGTGGCCACCCGCACGCACCTGTGGGACAAGATGATGGGCAACATCGCCGAGGTGCGCGCTCG
>JARLGQ010000023.1 GCA_031292675.1 Acidimicrobiales bacterium | reverse complement strand
GGCGTCGACGAAGACCTTCATCGGAACGTGTCGACCCGTGGCGCCGGGCCCAGGCGACGCCCGGCTCGGCCTGCTCGTACCGGGCCTGCGGTTGACAACGCGATTTCCCCCGGTTCCGCTCCGCTGACCCACCCACGCTCAGCCAACCAGTCGACCGAGATTAGTGCCGTCGGCGGCGCAAGAGTGACAGAACGTCCCCGCTCGCCACTACCATCGCCGCGTGCCACCAGGGGAGATGCCCGTCGCTGGCGACGCCGGCATCGCCGTCCCCCGTCCCCGGGTCCTCCTCCTCATCAAGGGCCTCGGCCTCGGAGGTGCGGAGCGGCTCCTCGTCGACGTGGTGGCCGCCCGCGACAGGGAGCGCTTCGACTACGAGGTGGCCTACGTCCTCGCCGCGCAGGACGCCCTCGTCCCGGCGATGGAGGCCACCGGGGTGCCTGTGCACGATCTCGGGGGGTCCGCCAGTGCCGACCTGCGCTGGACCGCCGCGTTGCGCCGGCTGCTCGTGCGGGGGCGCTTCGACGTGCTGCACTCGCACCTGCCCTACACCGCCGCGCTCGGACGCCTCGTGGCCCTCACCCTTCCCCGCCGGAGCCGGCCCGTGCTCGTGTACACCGAGCACAGTTTGTGGAACAAGGCGGCCGTCGTGACCAAGGCGTTCAACCGCGCCACCGTCGGGGTCGACCAGGCGCTGGTCGTGGTCTCCGTCGCGGCGCGCGACGCCTTGCCCGTAACCTTGCGGTCGCGGGCGCGCGTCGTGGTGCACGGAGTGGACCGCACCCGGTTCACCCCCCTCCTCAAGCAGCGCACTGCGCTGCGGCGCGTCGTGCGGGACGAGCTGGGGGTGGCCGACGACGAGGTGCTGGCGCTGACCGTCGCCAACCTGCGCAGCGAGAAGGGCTACGACGTCCTCCTCGAGGCGGCCCGCCTGACCGTGGCGGCGGGGGCACCGGTCCGGTTCTTCTCGGTGGGGCGCGGTCCCCTCCTGGCCGACCTGGAGAGGGCGGCCGACGCCGGTGGTCTCGCCGGGCACCTCCGTTTCCTCGGAGCCCGAACTGACACGCCGCGCCTGATGGCGGGTGCAGACCTCTTCGTCCTGCCCTCGCACCAAGAAGGCCTCCCCGTGGCGCTGATGGAGGCGATGAGCGCGGGGTTGCCGGTGGTGGCCACCACGGTGGGCGGCGTGCCCGACGTGATCACCGACGGCGTGGAGGGGTTGCTGGTGCCCCCGGGCCGCGCCGAGCTGTTGGCGGAGGCGGTGCAGCGTCTGGCCCGGGACCCCGCCCTGCGGACGCGTCTGGCCGACGCGTCGTCGCAACGCAGCGCCTTGTTCGACGTGCGTGGCGCGGCACGCGCCATCGAGTCGCTCTACGGCGAGCTTCTTCACGCCAGGGGCCACCGGTGAGCGGGCCGGCGCACGGCGAGCAGTCCTTGGCCGCGCCCGGGGCGCGTCTGGTCCTGCACGTGATCCCCACCGCCAACGCGCGGGGCGCCCAGCGGGAGGCCCGGGCCCTCGCCACCCGGCTCGACGTGCCCGGCCGACGTCACCACCGGCTCCTCAGTCTCTTCGCGGGGCCGGCCC
The DNA here is from genome assembly GCA_031292675.1 of Acidimicrobiales bacterium. Taxonomy (GTDB): domain Bacteria; phylum Actinomycetota; class Acidimicrobiia; order Acidimicrobiales; family UBA8190; genus Chersky-840. The sequence continues at coordinate 5,839 of JARLGQ010000023.1, read as the reverse complement.
AGATCCCCGTCGACCTCGCCCTCGACCATCCGGGCGGGGACAGGCCCGCAGTGGGGTTCGACCCCCGCCTCGCCCTGCGACTGCGGTCGGTGCTCCGGCGCACGGACCCGGTGGTGGTGATCGCCCATGGCGGGGACCCGCTCAAGTACCTCGTCCCCGCGGTGGCAGCGACGGGGCGGCCCCTCGCCTACTACGCCACGGGCACCTTCGAGCACGCCGCCCATCCGGCACGGGTGGCGTTGTGGAGAGGGCTGGTGCGGCGCGCCGACGTCGTCGCGGCCGAAGGCGAGGAGGTGCTCGAGCAGTGCCGCCGGCTCCTGCGTGTCCCCGTGGAACGCTCGGTCCTGGCCCCCAACGGGCGCGACCCCGCCGAGTTCCATCCTGGCCGGCACGTCGACGAAGGCGCCGTGCCGGTGCTCGCGTTCGTGGGCGCCCTGACAGAGGGCAAGCGACCGCAGCGTTTCGTGGAGGTCGTCGCCGCCCTGCGCCGGCACGGGGTGGAGCTGCGCGCCGTGGTGTGCGGCGACGGTCCGCTCGCCCCGTCGCTGGCGGGCCCGGCCGCCGAGGCCGGGGTGGAGCTGCTGGGAACCCGTTCGGACGTGGCCGAGGTGCTCCGGGGAGCCGACGTGTTCGTCTTTCCCAGCCTCCCCACCGGCGAGGGCATGCCCGGGGTGCTCATCGAAGCCGGGCTGACGGGGCTCCCGGTGGTGGCCACGGCGGTGCCCGGAGTGCGCTCCATCGTCGAGGACGGCACCAGCGGATTCATCGTCGACGTCGACGATCTCGACGCCATGGTCGAGGCCACGTCACGCCTGCTGCTGTGGCCAGGTCTTCGTCAAGCCATGGGCGACGCGGCGCGCCGGCGCTGTGTGGAGCGGTTCAGCCTCGACGCCGTCGCCGCGTGCTGGCTGTCGTTCCTCGATCCCCTCGTGGCCGGAGGCGTCAGACCTCGGCGCGGGTGAAGTGCGCCAGGTGCCCGGCGCGTCCCAGAGGCCTGAGATCGGCCACCACGAGCCCCGACGCGGACGCGAGGCGCCGTAGGTCGTCGGGCCGGTACCCGTGCACGTGCACGCCTCGGGCGCCGTAGCGCAGCTTCCGGAGCTGCAGCCGGAGTCCGGGGGCGGGGAACGAGCCGATCACGTGCGGGGCGGCGCGGCCCATTCGCCCCAGGAGGTCGGCAGGGTCGTCCACGTAGTCGAACACGCCCAGGGCGACAGCCGCGTCGTAGGCGTCGTGCTCGTCGACGGTCTCCCATCCCCGTTCCTGCACCGACACCGAGCCAGGGTGGCGCTCCGCTTCGGCGCGGGCGAGCGCCACCATCGCCGGGGCGGGATCGATCCCGGTGACGCGCACGCCCACGACGGCGAGCGGCGCGAAGAGCGGGCCGCTCCCGCATCCCACGTCGAGGACGCTTCGTGCCCCGAGGGCGGTGACGATGTCGACAGCGCTGTGCAGCCGGTCGAACAGCGGGCCCCGCCCGAGCGCGCGCGCCACGGGCTCGCTGCGGTAGAACGCGGCGAAGCGCGAGGCGCGGTCGTGGAAGTAGGTGTCGAACTCAGCCGGCGACATGTGCGCAGGTCTCGCTCCCGAACCTCTCGGTGAGGCGCCACACGATGGGCGCGATCCGGCCGCGGCCCAGCAGTTGCCGGGCCAACATAGGCGATCGGACGGCACCCAGCCCGGGCAAGGTGCCGTCGAAGTCGTAGGAGTGGTAGTAGAGCACCGCCGGCCCGGGCGAGCGCCGTGCGGCCGCCTCCACCACCGAGAAGGGCAGCAGACGTTGATAGCTCCCTCCCCCGAGGCGGATGCCACGCCAGGAGAGCACCGGCACCTCCCGGACCGGAGAGGGCGTCCCCAGCCGGGAGGTGTCGGAGACGTAGTGGTATCCGGCCGCCGCCAGCTCGTCGCGGTACCGGGGGAGGCCCCCGTCCCCGGGGATGTCGAAGCGCGGTGAGCGAAAGCCGCGCACGGAGACGCCCAGGAGGTCCTCGAGGACCTCGCGCCCCTTGCGCAGCCATTCCGACGCCGCTCCCGTCGGGAGCCGGCCGTGGTCGGCGCCATGACTGGCGATCTCGTGGCCCGCGGCGGCGAACGCGGCCAGCTCGGCGCGCACCGCGGGTGCGTAGTTGGCCACCACGAACAGCGTCACCTTCGGTTTCCCCGGCTGGGCCTCCAGGCGTTCGAGCAACGACCCCAGACCGCGGGGGGGACCGGGGGGGCGTGCCACGTCGTGGCCCAGGGCGGCCATGCCGTCGTAGAAGTCCTCCACGTCGACGGTCACGCAGACCGCGTTCCTCATGCCGCCCCCGCCAATTCGGCGTACACCCCTCGCAGGCGCGTGATGACATTGTCCTCCGAGAACCGCTCCAACACGCGTGCCTGGCATGCCAAGCCGACGGTGGTGCGTCTGTGCGGGTCCTCGAGGAGCCTCTCGACGACACCGGTGAGGGCCGCCGTGTCGCCGCGCCGTACGAGGAGCCCCGAGGCCGGGTCCACCACCTCCCGCACGCCCCGCACGTCGTAGGCCACGACGGGCCGCCCGGCCGCGGCTGCCTCCATGGCCACGCGGGGAATGCCCTCCCGGTACGAAGGCAGGACGACGACATCGGCGCTGTCGAGGTAGGGCCGCACGTCGTCCACCGCTCCCACGAACGAAACGTCCCCCGAGGCGGCGGCGATCTCCTGTGCCGACAGGGCATCGCGTTGGTCGGGCTCGACCGGTCCAACGTGGACGAAGTCCGCCCGTCCGTGCAGGGCGCGGGCCAGGGCGAGGAAGTCGGCGCATCCCTTCTCGCGGACCAGGCGGCTGACCATGAGCACCCTGGGCCGCGTCGACCGTGGCACCGGTGGCGTCGACGACGGCGGGGGGACGAAGCGGTCGAGCACGACGCCGTTGCCGACGTAGCGGATCTTGGCGGACGAGCAGATGTGGGCCCGCGGCAGGACCTCCTGGTCTTCACGGCTCTGGACGAGCACGACGTGGGCCCAGGCGCAGCACCATTTCTCGAACAGCCACCCGAGGATGTTCCCCCGTCGGCTGTTGTCCTTGAAGTACAGCGCGCCGTGGATGGTGTAGATGGCCCGCGTGCCGCTCAGCCGCGCCGCCGGCAGCCCGAGGAACGAGGCCTTGGGCGTGTGGGTCTGCACGAAGTCGAATCGGCTCCGTCGGAAGCATCGCCACAGCCCGACGAAGGCGGCGCCGTCCGAGAAGGCGAATTCGCGCCGGATGGGGACCACCTGCACCGACACGTCCTCGGGCGGGTCCGGGAACGGGTCACCGCTGACCACGCTCCACGACACCTCGTCGATGGCCCGCAGTTGATGGTCCAGCAACAACCTGGCTGTCATCGACGTGGTGACCACCCGGCATCCCCGGGGGGCGACCGAGACCCTGGTGCCCTGCTCCACCCGTCCCCCCCATTTGCCGTCCCGGTAGCACTCCGGACCCGTCCCGGGCTGTTCGAGCCGCCTCTGCTCGAGACTCGCCCCCCCTATCCTACAAACCGTGAAGGTGAGAGGACCGGGGGCGCTCGCCTCGAGACCATGTGCGGGATAGCGGGCTTCTGGGATCGACGCCCACCGCGCCACGGGGAGCTGGAGGCGAGGTTGGAGGCGATGACCGACACCTTGCGCCACCGCGGCCCCGACGACGCCGGCGCATTCGTCGAGGAGAGCGCGGCGCTGGCCCTGGGATCGCGACGCCTGGCGGTCATCGACCTGTCCTCCCACGGGCATCAGCCGATGGCCTCTTCCGAGGACCGCTACGTGATCGCGTACAACGGCGAGATCTACAACTTCCTCGAGATTCGCGCCGAGCTCGAAGACGCCGGCGAGCGCTTTCGCGGCTCCTCTGACACCGAGGTCCTCGTGAACGCGGTGCAGTGCTGGGGACTGCACGACGCGTTGGTGCGGTGCAACGGGATGTTCGCCCTCGCCGTCTGGGACCGGAGAGAGCGCCGGTTGCACCTGGCCCGGGACCGGTTGGGCGAGAAGCCTCTCTATTACGGCTGGATGGGAAACGCCCTGCTCTTCGGTTCCGAGCTCAAGGCGCTGCGGGCCCACGACGCCTTCGTCCCCGAGCTCGACAGGGACGCCCTGTCGCTGTACTTCCGGCACAACTGCGTGCCCGCCCCGTACTGCGCGTACCGGGGGGTCTCCAAGCTCGCCGCCGGCACCGTGGTCACCTTCGAGGAGCGCACCGCGCCGGGGACCCTGCCCGATCCCGTCGGGTACTGGTCGCTGAGTGCGGTGGCCGAAGACGGTCAGCGCTCCCGGTTGGCCGGGCCCGAGGAGGCCGTCCTCGACGAGCTCGACTCCGTGTTGCGCGACGCAGTCGGCATCCGGATGCACGCGGATGTGGCGCTGGGAGCGTTCCTCTCGGGCGGGATCGACTCGTCACTGGTGGTGGCGATGATGCAGGCCCAGCACCCGTCGAAGGTGAAGACCTTCACCATCGCCTTCGACGACGCCGCCTACGACGAGGCGGCCGACGCCCGGCGGGTGGCGGAGCACCTCGGCACCGAGCACCACGAGCTCTTCGTGACCGCGGCGGACGCCTTGGACGTGATCCCGCGTCTCGCCGAGGTCTACGACGAGCCCTTCGCCGACTCGTCGCAAATCCCGACGGCGGTGCTCGCCAAGCTCACGCGCTCCTACGTGACCGTGGCGCTGTCGGGGGACGGCGGGGACGAGCTCTTCGGCGGCTACAACCGTTACGCCTGGGGCGAGCGGTTCTGGCGCCGCGTCGAGCCCATCCCGCGGCCGCTGCGGGGCTGGGTGGGAGCCGCGCTGGGCGCCGTGCCCCCGGTGTGGCTCGACCGCGCCATGACGCGGGCGGGCCCACTGCTCCCCCGATCGCTCGACGTGCGGACACCGGGGACCAAGCTCCACAAGATCGCCCGCGTCCTGCCCGCGGCGGACCTCCACGAGACGTACCTGACGCTGGCCTCCCACGAATGGGACCCCGGCGGGCTGGTCCTCGGTGCCACCGAGCCCCCCACGCCGCTGTCGACGCCGGGCCGCTGGCCCCGGCTCACCGAGCCCGTCGAGTTGATGATGTACCTCGACGCCGTGACGTACCTGCCCGACGACATCCTCACCAAGGTGGATCGCGCCACGATGGCGGCCAGTCTCGAGGGCCGCATGCCCTTCCTCGATCACCGGGTGGCGGCCATGGCGTGGCGGCTCCCCCTCGGGATGAAGGTGCGCAACGGCACCGGCAAGTGGGCGTTGCGCCGGCTCCTGCACCGCTACGTCCCTGCCGCACTGGTCGAGCGCCCCAAAGCGGGCTTCGGTGTCCCCCTCGGTGCCTGGCTCCGGGGCCCGTTGCGGGCCTGGGCCGAGGACCTGCTCGGCGCTGCCCGGCTCGAGCGCGACGGGGTGCTGAGTGCCGAGCCCGTCCGGCGCATGTGGCGCCAGCACCTGTCGGGGCGCCACGACCGTCAGTACGAGCTGTGGGACGTCCTCATGTTCCAGGCGTGGACCGACGCCTGGGGCAGCTGACCACAGCCCTCAGCGCGCCGCTCCCACGCCGGCGGACCACCGTCTTTGCGGCTGTCTTCGCTTACGCCGTTGTGCCGAGGTGAACTGCCACTCGTACTTGGGGCTTCCCTTGCGCGCCACGGGGATGGCGAGGGGGACCATGAGGAAGGGCAACAACATGATCCGCTCCCGGTCGATCAACCCGAGGTTGCCGAGCGCGGCGAACGCATAAGGCCACGCCGCCGAGTACATCACCGACAGGAGGACATAGGGCCGGAGGAACGCGGTGCGCAGCAGGAGTCGGAGCCGGGGCAACGAGATGAGGATGAGGATGAGGATGACGGTGTTCTCGAAGGCC
>JARLGQ010000211.1 GCA_031292675.1 Acidimicrobiales bacterium | reverse complement strand
GCGAGGAGGTTATCGGGGGTGCGCAGGCGCACCGTCACCCCTGGGTGCGCAGGCGCACCGTCACCCCTGGGTGCGCAGGCGCACCGTCACCTCGTTGGCGAGCAACCTCCCGCGCACGGTCAGCACGGCCCGGTCCCGGTGCCGCTCGAGCAGGCCGTCGAGGTCGGGGTCGTCGGGGACCACCGATGCGGGCACTCCCACCGACGTGCGCAGCGCCAGCGCGAGGCCCTCGAAGGCCGACTGCTCGTCGGTGAGGAGCTCCTCGGCCGCGGTGGCGGGGAGCCCGGCACGCACCGCCTCGATGTAGCGCTCGGGCGTGCGGATGTTCCACCACCGGCGCCGCCCCCGGTGCGAGTGGGCCGCGCACCCGATGCCGCGGTAGTCGCCCTGGGCCCAGTACAGGGCGTTGTGCCGGCACTCGTGGCCGGGAACGGCCCAGTTCGACACCTCGTACCAGCGGTAGCCCGCCCTGGCCAGGGTGGAGTCCCCGAGCGCATAGCGGCGGGCGACGACGTCGTCGTCGGGATGGCGCGCCGGGTCCCGGGCCAGGGGCGTCCCCGGCTCGACGGTCAGGGCGTAGGCGCTCACGTGCGCGGGCCGGGGCTCGAGGGCGAGCACGGCCTCGAGGGTGGCGGCCATATCCGCGTCGGTCTCGGTGACCGCGCCCAGGATCAGGTCCACGCTCACCGACGCGAAGCCGGCCCCGCCCGCCAGCGCCACCGCCGACGCAACCTGCGTGGTCCCGTGGCGCCGTCCCAGGCTGTCGAGGACGTGGGGGACCATGGACTGCACGCCGAAGGACACCCGGGTCACCCCCGCCCGGCGCCAGTGGGCGAAGCGCTCCGCCGAGGCGTCCTCGGGATTGCACTCGGCGGTGACCTCCGCACCCGGGGCCAGCACTACGGCCTGCAGGATCTCCCCGAGCAGCTCGCCGGGCAGCCGCGACGGCGTGCCGCCTCCCACGTACACGCTCGTCGCCGCGGGCAGGGCCTCGTCGCGCCCGGCGCGTCGCAGCTCGGCCGCGCACGCCTCGGCGTAGTCCGCCATGAGCGGGTCGCGGTCGGTCCAGGTGGCAAAGGCGCAGTAGTCGCAACGCCACGCGCAGAACGGGACGTGCACGTACACCCCGAACGGCGACGCCACGGCGCCCCCTCAGGCCATGGGGCTCGAGCGCACGCTGCGCAGCCGCCGGTCGAGATGGACCTCCATCGCTTCGGTGGCCAGATCGGTGACCTCGCCCGCCAGCGGACCGGCGGGCTCCTCGAGGGCCGAGGCGAGCCCCCCGCCCAGGATGCGGCGCACCAGCTCGAGGGCCTGGGGCGAGACGGGACGGCCGCGCCGGCACGACCGGCACAGCACGCCCCCCTCGACGAGGTCGAAGGCCACGAGCCCCTGGCGCTCGCCGCACGACACGCACTCCTCGAGCACCGGAGCCGAGCCCTCGAGGGCCAGGACCTTCAGGCAGAAGGCGGGCACCAGGAGCGGGGCGTCTTGTGCCTCGAGGGCGCGCAGGGCCCCCACCACCATGTCGTAGAGACGGGGATTGGCGTGCCGCTCCTGGGAGAGCTGGTCGGTGACCTCGAGCACGGTGTAGGCCTTGGCCACCCGGGCCAGGTCCTGGCGCACCGTGCGGAAGGTGTCGGTGACCTCGGCCTGATTGACGATGTCGAGCTCCCGCCCCTGCCAGCACAACAGCGTCACGTGGCTGAGCGGCTCGAGGCGGGCGCCGAACTTCGACTTCGTGCGTCGGACCCCCTTGGCCACGGCGCGCACCTTGCCGTGGCCCTTGGTGATCATGGTGACGATGCGGTCGGCCTCCCCCAGGCGCAAGGTGCGCAGGACGACACCCTCGTCGCGATACAGGCTCACGGCTCCGACACCCCGCTCCGGCCCGGTGCGGCGTCGTCGGTTTCACCGGTGTCATCGGTTTCACCGGTGTCGTCGGGGCCGGCCGCGTCGTCGGGGCCGGCCCCGTAGGGGGCGCGGTTGGGGGTGTGGCGCCCGCCCACGGCGTTGCCGAGGCCGATCATCGCCACCACCGCCGCTCCCGTGATGAGCACGGCGGAGGCTCCCGACACCCCCGCCACCGCCAACACGACGAGGCCGCCGAAGGCGGCGAGGCCGAGGACGACGGCCGCGATCCTCACGTCTTCACCCGTCCGTAGCGACGCTCGCGGCGTTGGTACTCGGCGACGGCCTCGAACAGATGGGTGCGCCGGAAGTCGGGCCACAACACCTCGGTGAACACGAGCTCGGAATAGGCCAGCTGCCACAGGAGGAAGTTCGAGATGCGGTACTCGCACGACGTCCGGATCACGAGGTCGGGGTCGGGCTGGTCGGGGTAGTACAGGTGCGAGCGGATGGCGCGCTCGTCGACCTTGGCGGCGGCGACACCCTCTTCGACCAGGGCGCGCACCGCGTCCACGATCTCGGCCCGGCCTCCGTAGTTGAACGCCATGGTGAGGGTCATGCGGCGGTCGGCCTCGGTGAGTGCGACGGACTCGTCCATGCGCTTGAGGACCCGGCGCGGCACCCGCCAGTCCCTGCGGCCCGCGAACCGGATCCGGACACCCTTGTCGTGCAGCTCGTCGCGACGCCGCATGAGCAGCGACTCGTTGAATCCCATCAGGTAGCGCACCTCGTCGCGGGGCCGGCGCCAGTTCTCGGTCGAGAAGGCGAACATGGTCAGCCACCGGACCCCGATGTCCAGGGCCCCGTTGACCGTGTCGAGGAGGGCCTCCTCCCCCGCGGCGTGGCCCTCGGTGCGCGCCAGGCCCCGCTGGCTCGCCCATCGCCCGTTGCCGTCCATGACGCACGCCACGTGGGCGGGGACGTCGGAGGGGTCGATGCCCTCCGGTACTCGTCCGTTGGGAGGCAACACCACACACCGAAGCTACCTGCTGGGGCCGGCCGCCCCGGAGCGACGCCGGGGCGGCGACCTCCGGTACCCGGGGCCGGACGCGACGACGCGGGGCAGCCGTCGGCTGCCCCGCGTCGGATCGGGCTTTCTCTAGAGCTTGCGGACCTTGGTGGCCTGCGGGCCCTTCTGGCCCTGGGTCTGCTCGAACTCCACGCGCTCGCCCTCGATGAGCTCGCGGTAGCCGGTGCCATCGATCGCCGAGAAGTGGACGAAGACGTCGGGCGAACCGTCGTCAGGCGTGACGAACCCGTACCCCTTCGTTGCGTTGAACCACTTCACCGTGCCCTCGGCCATTGCCGTACCTCGCTTCTCCACGCACGAACACTTGCGGGAGACACGAACGTCAACCGACAACGGCGCACGGCCTGCGTGATCCACCGAACGCTCGAAGGATCGTAGCAGCCGGCCCCCCGGCGGCGTCGAGTCATTCGGGGCCGCGGCACGTGCCGGGCGGGGCGGCGCCAGGCGGTTCCCCGGGTCGTGCATCGGAGCCGGGACCGGGATCTCGGAGGCCCCGTGCGCGTCGTTCCGCCTCGGGACCGGCCCGCGGAGAGGGCCCCGGGAAATGATCGAGGGGCGCCCTCGCGGACGCCCCTCGATCGAGTTGTTGCTGGAAAGGCACCGAGTCCCCGTACCACGCCGGGCGGGACGACTTCCCGGCCGGGGTGCTCAGCGGGTAACTGGCTGGAATTCGCCAGGTGGTCCAGCGAGCCGCCTCAGCGGCCAGCCACCTCCAGGGTCCCTAGTCGATATCCACTCAGTTGGACCACCTCCTCTCTCTGGTGCGCCCATCGTACCGATCTGCGCGGGCGGCGAGTGCCACTTGGCGGGACCTTCACGCGTTTTTCACACAGCGGGAGGCGCCCCCGCACCACCCTTGGCGATCGTCCCGGACCACCCTCGCCGGGGCGCCCTCCGGCCCGGCGCCGGGGCGCCGCTCCACTACCGTCGAACCGGTGCCGGGCCCAACCGATGTCGCCGCCGTGCTGGGGGCGGTGACCGCCTCGCTCCCCGGCGGCGGGGAGGACCGGCCCGGGCAGCTTTCGATGGCCGAGGCCGTGGGGCGCGCCATCGAGCAACGGCGCCACCTGGTGGTGGGAGCGGGCACCGGCACCGGCAAGTCGCTCGCCTATCTGGTCCCCGCCGTGCTGTCGGGCCGCTCCGTCGTGGTCGCCACCGCCACCCGGGCCCTCCAGGACCAGCTCGCCACCAAGGACCTGCCCCTCGTGGCCGCCGGGCTCGAGCATCGGCGGACGGTGCGCTTCGCCGTGTTGAAGGGCCGGTCGAACTACCTGTGCCGCCAGCGGGCGGCCGAGGTCGGGGGGGCCCAACAGGCGGGCCTGGCGGGCATGGCCCTGTTCGACGACGAGGGGGTGGGCGGCGGCTTGGCCGGGGCGGCGCCCGGTCTCGGAGCCCCCGGCGGCTCCGAGACCCTCGACCTGGGGCGGCTGGGCGGGCAGCTGCGCAGCCTCATCGCCTGGGCCGAGACCTCCCCCACCGGTGATCGCGCCGAGCTCGACTTCGAGCCCAACCCCCGCGCCTGGTCGGCCTTGTCGGTGTCCGCACGGGAATGCCCGGGGGCATTTCGCTGTCCTTCGGGCACCATCTGCTTCGCCGAGAAGGCCCGCGAGCGCGCCGCCGCCGCCGATGTGGTCGTGGTGAACACCCACCTCTACGCCACCCACGTCGCCAGTGACGGCGCCGTGCTCCCCGAGCACGACATCGTGGTGCTCGACG
>JARLGQ010000210.1 GCA_031292675.1 Acidimicrobiales bacterium | reverse complement strand
GGTGCCGGTGTGAAAGTCGTCGTCGTCGACGATCAGACAGTCGTCCGCGAGGGTCTGGTGACATTGTTGGAGACCATGCCCGGAATCGAGGTTGTCGGGTCCGCCGCCGACGGTGAAGAGGCGGTCGACTTGGTCGCCCAAGTGTCCCCGGACGTCGTGTTGATGGACCTGCGTATGCCCCGAGTGGATGGGGTCGAGGCGACGAAGCGGATCCGCACTGACCATCCCGAGACCCAGGTGGTGGTGCTCACCACCTATGCCGACGACGAGTCCATCGTCGGGGCGCTGCGGGCGGGAGCGCTCGGGTACATCACCAAGGACGCGGGCCGTGATCACATCGGCCGCGCCCTCGAGGCTGCTGCCTCAGGGCAAGCCGTTCTGGACCCGGTCGTCCAGGCCCGACTCGTGGACGTGGCGACCCTGCCGGCAGCAGGGGGCGGGGATGGCCCCCTGCCCGACGGGTTGACCGAGCGGGAGGCCGAGGTCCTCCGTCTGATCGCCGCTGGGCGCTCAAATGCCGAGATCGGGGCGGACCTCTTCGTCAGTGAGGCCACGGTGAAGACCCACGTCAATCGAATCTTCGCAAAGACAGGCAGCCGGGATCGCTCCCAGGCCGTCGCCTACGCGCATCGTCGTGGTCTCGTCGGCTGACGGCGCGCCTGACCGGCTTGCGTAGATGACCGATCGGGAGGCTCGGGATTGTACGGTCGTCCCGGGGATTGTGCGTCGCCATGTTCCGCGTCACACGTGCTCGAACACCGCAACTTGACTCGTGCTGCCGGAAGTGAACGGCGCGTGGTCCAGTCCGCCCATCGGTGCAGTATCGGCGGGCCCGGGTAATCCGTCGTCAGCAACAGCCGCAGCAGATCCGATGGGTCAGACGATTAGCGGGATTTCGGAGCGGAGTCCGTATCGCATCGCGCCGCACTGGAGGGATCGGGACGAGAGGGTTCTTTCGTCGCCTCCCGGAATGCCATCGGCATTATTCGTCGGATCTCTGTGTTGATCGACGGCAAATTGTAGCGCTGGCCCCAGAAGACCACATCGCCGGTGTGCAGATCCATGTTTCGGAACATGTCGTCTTCTGGCACGCCCTCGGTCATGGCAGCCATGTCTCCAAAGTTCATGTCCACAAAGTTGTGGGTCGAAGACTTTCCCCACCAGATGTCCACTCGAGAATCGAAATGATCAAAGTTGTTTCGCATCAGGCGCGAGCGAAGTGGAGATGCGTCGGAGACTTTCAAAGCCTCCCGCAAGCGAGCGCGCGCCTGCGCAACCGCTGGCTCGCTCCCCCAGAGGATCTTGGAGATATTGGCAGTGGCCGACAGAAATGACTGAATGGGAAACCATATTCGGAATGCGCGTTCCAACGCGACTTCCGAACCTCGTGCTATGAGTTCATTAGACGGCAATCCGACCAGTGCCAGATAATCGGCACTGGGGCCCTTCTCCTCGTTCAGTTCGGGAAGTCGCTCGACCAACGCGTCATATGCGAACGTAGCGAACTTACACTGGGTCCAGACTTGATCCTGAAAGAGCTTCTGAAGGAACGGATCCACAGGTTGTCACCGATCTTGTGGTTGGTCAGTTCTGCAATAGGTAAGCCTGTGCTTTCCAACCCCGCCAACCGGCCCAGTGCAGTACGCATTCGCCCAGGTCAGGGTTCGTACGGCAATTGAGGGCGAACGCCGTTGCATGACGTACACATGGAAGGGCCTTGAGTCAAGGTGAACCTGATGCGGTTCTTTCGGGGCCGCGGACCGCCTATTGGCCACGAGCCATACACTGTTGTCATGTACTACGGGCACGGGTCGTGGATCGCCGTCTTGATCTTTGGCGGCCTGTTCGCGATGCGGATGCTCTCCTCGCAGCGCCGACGACGGGACTACGGCAGGACTCCCTTCTCCAAGAGTTCCTTAACCAGGGCCGGCTCCCAAGGTCCCGCCCCAGGGTCATTAGGCCCCTCTCGGGGCAGGGGGGGCACGACGTTCACGGGCGTCGCGCCCGGATGGCTCGCCGACCCTTTCGCCAAGCACGACCAGCGGTACTGGTCGGGGACCCAATGGACCGAGCATATTGCCGACGGCGGCGTCCCCGGCACCGATCCGCCCCCGGTCGGCGCAAGTTAGAAACGTCCGACTGGTCGGCATCGATCGAATGAGTCGACCCCCGTCGGGTCACGGGGCACGCCATGAGATGCAGGGGCCGCGGTCCTCGGCCTGCCTGCCGATCTTGGACGCTGGTTGAGCGGCTGAGTTCCTAGACTCAAACGACACTTCGAGAAACACGGAGGTCGGACTGTGGGTCGCGTCGCGGTTGGGGAAGCCGAAGTCGCCTACGAAATGCAAGGAGAAGGCGATCCCATTCTCCTCCTGCACGGTTCGACCGGGGGTCGAAGTCACTGGATCTTCGCGGCGCCCGCCATGGCGGATCACAATCGACTCGTACTCCTGGACTACGGGGGCGGCGGTGAGACCACGGACCTCGGGGGGCCGCTCGACCTCGATGAATTGGTCGATCAGGTACTCGGAGTCGCGGATGCGGAGTCCCTTGACCGCTTTCACATCGCAGGTTGGTCCCTTGGAGGCGTTATCGCCACAGCAACCGCACTGAGAGCTCCCGAGCGCGTACGGTCTGCGGCGCTCATCTGCAGTTGGGCCACCACCGACACGTATTTGCAGTTCCAGAGCGACCTCTGGCGACGGCTTCTGGACGGGGACAGGAATCTGTTCCAGCGCTACCTGCTTCAGATCGGCTTCACTCCGGCGTGGTTTGCGGCTACCGGCGACGCAGTCGAGTCGGTGGTCGAGTTGGGTACATCGATGATCTCCCCGAGCTCGGCACGCCACGTCGAGCTTTGGACGCGCATCGACCTCTCAGAGCTTCTTGGTGCCATCTCGATTCCGACGCTGGTCATCGGCGGGCGCCGTGACATCATCGTTCCCTTCGAGCATTCCAAGACACTTGCCAAGTCAATCAAGGGTTCCCAGCTCGTCGAGTTCGATTGCGGTCACTACATTCCATTTGAACGAGCCGACGAGCTCGCTGCCGCACTCAACGATTTCTTCGGTCGGCACTAGCCCGTGCGCGACGCCGTTTCGTTTCACCGCGCACTTCACCATGCAGCCCCTTCGTCAGGGCATGCGCATTCCAAGCCCCCACAGGCAACCGTGAGTTACGCGAGGCTGGCAGAATGTCGGACGCGCCAAAGGACCCGCATGTCGTCACCCCGGGCCTGCTCGTCGAGGTGGACGACCCCGACGACCCGCAACTCGACCTCTACCGGGACCTCAACGACCCTGCCGGCCGGACCCGGCTGGCCGCCGACCAGTCCGTCTTCGTGGTCGAGGGGAGGCTGGCCGTCGACCGGCTCCTTGTGTCCGAGTACACGGTGTGTTCGCTGCTCGTCGATGATCACCAGCTGATAGCGGCCCACAACCTGGTGGCGGCCACACGGGCCCGGGGGGCGCCGGTGTTCGTAGGGTCTCGTGCCGTGGTGGCTGGCACGGTCGGCTTCGCCCTCCACAGGGGTGTGGTCGCGGTCGCGAAACGCCCGTCGCCCGCCGATCCAGGACGGCTACTGGCCGACGCCGCCCGAACACGCGCTCCAGGGGGAGCTCCTCCCCTCGTCGCCATCCTCGAGGGCCTCAACGACCATGAGAACATCGGGGCCCTGTTCCGCAACGCCGCCGCCTTCGGGGTGAGAGGCGTCCTCCTCGACCCGACGTGCGCCGACCCGCTCTACCGTCGGTCGATCCGGGTGTCCGTCGGGCATGTCCTCCACATGCCGTTCGCCCGGCTGGTGCAGTGGCCGACCGGGCTCCACCAGGTGCGGGCGGGCGGCTTCGTCGTCGCCGCGTTGGCACCGCGTCCGGCCGCCCACAGCGGGGTCCCTGCCGTCGGCCTCGCCGATCTGAAGGCCTCGATGTCCGGCTCGGATCACCCCCTCGGTGTGGCCCTGCTCCTCGGTGCAGAGGGTCCGGGCCTGACCGACACGGCCCTGGCCGCGTCCGACGTGGTGGTCCCCATCCCGATGGCGGACACGGTCGACTCGCTGAACGTGGCAACGGCCGCCGCCGTGGCGTTCCACGCGCTCGCCGGCCTGTGACGTCTCAGTCCCGGGCGTCGGGGCAGCCCGCCTTGGTGTGACCGAACGCCGGACATACCGCCGGGATCACTCGCGGCGTTGCTCCTGGATGGGTTGTCGCCCCATCCGAACACGACGGGGCCCCTATGTGCCCGTCGGATCGACTTGCTGGAACTCGGAGCGGCCGCTCTCTGCGTGCCTTGGGTCGCGGCTGTCCCCACCGCCACGCTCGCTTTCCACCGCCGCTCGCCTCTCGGCAGCGGCTTCTTGATCGCGGAGTACCGCGTGTGTGGCCGCGAGCGTGAGGCTCTCGGGACGGGGGCCTTCCCAATCCAAATACCAGTGCCGATTCAAGCTCACGATCCACGTGCTGTCGTTCGCAGGGGTGAGTCCGAACCGAGAGATCGTCCGCTGGTTGCCGACCTGGTCGGAATAGAGCAGCTCGACCGTGATCGGTTGGCTCGTATCGATGGCGTGACTGACGTCGGCCCGAATCGGATCATCGGGGTGACGCAACGCTCCTTGCCACATCCCGATATCACCGGCAGGAACGTAAAGGTCCCGCGATTGAAGGCGGAACTCCTCCAGTGGGACGTGAGTGGGATAGTTCCGCGCCGCGCCCGGCCGGACTGCCCAGCCCTGACAGACCGCGATACCGCTACCAACGTTTCTGAGGCTGATGGCCAGGTACACGATGCCGTCGATGTGTTCAACTGCGGCACGCCCACCTGAAGCGCCTACCCAATGCCCCTCCAGAAACATGATCTTCTGCGTGGGATCCTCCAGACGCGACGGAGCGAGAAGAGGGCGACGTTGTTCTTGGAGCGCCGCCTCGGCGATGCGCGCCGACCGGTTGGAAGATCGCACCGCCGAGAACGTGGCGAAGGCCAACACGAGCGTGCCAGCTGCTGTCGCCAAAGACGAAATCGTCGTCGTCCAGTCAACAGCGAGGAAAGCCATCAGTCGCCAGTCTGCCACCGCACTCCCCCCGATGGGCAAGGGGACGACCGGGGCGGCGGATTCGGCAACGGGGGCGTCAGCTCAGCCAGCCGCCCGGTCTCCCTCGACCTGTCGACGTCCGGCCGACCGGCCCCGTCCCCACCACGGACGATCACTCCCTGCCATATGCGGCCTTCGCCGGTCCGAGATCGAAATACTCGCGCCACGCCTTGATGCGCCCGTTCTCGATCTCGAAGACCCCGCAGATCGGCAGGACGACGGCCTTGCCGTTGATCGTGATGTAGTCGGTGCGTTCGTTCATTACCACGTTGCCGGACGCCACTTGGTGGCGGATCTCCAGCCGGCCCGGTGGGACGTCGGCGAACTTGGTCACCCACTGCCTGATGGCGGCCTTCCCGGCGATGGGCATCAAGGGGATGCTGTGGTAGACGGCGTCGTCGGCGAAACGATCCATGATGTATTCGGTATCTCGGCGCTCCCATGCGCCCAAGAAGTTGCGGATCATGTCGTTGTTGATGGTCTCGGGATTGCCCATCGCCAGAGTCTTCTGGCTGGATGCGGGCTGTTCAACGACCAGTGGGTGGACAGCCTCCCTCTTGTGCACGGTCACCAGGGCCTTCTCCCGACCAATCGAAGTCGTGCCTGGTGCGCGAACACTCCTGGGCTACGGTCGGGGGCCCGTGGAGAGCGAGCAGGACAAGATGCTGGCGGGGGCTCTCTATGACCCCGCCGACCCCGGACTCGTGGCCAAGCGTCGACGAGCCCGGCTGCTCGTGCGTCGACTGTCCACCGGCGACGACGGAGTCCTCCATGACCTGCTCGGGGCAATGGGCACAGATGTCGAGGTCGTGCCGCCGTTCTTCTGCGACTACGGCACCAACATCTTCCTGGGCTCGCGTGTCTTCTTGAACACCAACTGCGTGATCCTCGACTGCGCCACGGTGGAGATCGGAGACGACGTCCAAATCGGACCTGGGGTCCACCTCTATGCGGCCACACATCCCTTGAACCCCGAGCTACGGCGCAGGGGTCTCGAACAGGCCGCCCCCGTAACCATCGGTTCCGGCGTGTGGCTCGGCGGCGGGGCGATCGTTTGCCCCGGCGTCACCATCGGCTCGGGAACGACCATCGGCGCCGGCAGCGTCGTGGTTGCCGACATTCCGTCAGAGGTAGTGGCCGCTGGCAACCCTTGTCGAGTGATCAGACCAGCCGACACAGTTGCCCCAGGCTGAGTCGGCTTCACACGTGCTTGCCCTTCAGCCTCCAGCTGGTCAAACGAGCGGCGGCCTCTGATGCACGTCCTCAGGTATTGCTGCTTCATCGAAAGCAGTCTCGATTGCGGCCAGGACTTCCTTGGCAGCGTGCATGTACATGTATGCGAATCGCATCTCTGAGAGCTGGAGCCGCGTTCCCTCGCCGAGCCGCTCGGTGATGTCTTGCTCTCCGTCGTACCAGGCAAGGCCGACAATCTGGTAGTTCCGATCGTGCTTCACATCAAAACGACAGAGTGTCGGCCATCGCAACTCCGCGCGAGGGTGCCTGCTCTTCGCATCGAGTAGCACCATGCCCACTTTCCCGACGACGATCACGACACCAGTCATGGTGTGCTCAGGGGTGTGCAGCAGGCCAAACGTGACCATGGCGGGGTCGTCTTCCAGCTCTCGGACAATCTCCGCCACGTGCTCCACGTATCCCGGCTCCGAAGTTGCACTGGTCTCGAGCTTCCTCAACTGGTCGCGTGCGCTCTTGGGGACGCCCACGATCATGGCCCGTTGCCTCCAGTCCAAAGGCATGCGCGACCCGTCGATACCGGGTCTCAGCTTCCTGCGACGGAGCCGCAACATGGATGGCCCTTTCGGGGTCGGGTTCTACGAGTCCATCGAGGTAGATCGGTGTCACCGTCCCTGTGCTTTAGCGTGTGCCGCTAGGCGCCGAGTTCGATGAAAGACGCGTGGGAACGCCCCGGTGACCATG
>JARLGQ010000209.1 GCA_031292675.1 Acidimicrobiales bacterium | reverse complement strand
GGGGCGCACCGGGGCGGGCGCGAGGACGGGTTTCGGCGCCTTCACGGGTTTCGGCGCCGCCGCCAGGGCAACGGTGGCCGGTGCGTGTGCAGAAGGGGGCGGTCTCGTGGTGGGCGTGGTCGTGCTCGCGGTCGTGGGCACCGGTTGGAACGACACGTTCACGACCTGACCCGTTCCCGTCACCGCCGTCGTCGGCCCGGTGGCGGGCCCTGAGGCCGGCGTCGACCTCGACCCGCTCAAGTCCGCGAAGACCACAGGGATCGTCCACGACGTCGACAGCCGGTCCAAGGACTCGGCGACGCGGACGCGACCGGTGGCGGCACCACTGCGGTGCCGTTGTCCTTGCAGCGTCGAGCGCTGCGGAGTTGCGAGCAGGAGGAGCGGCACAACGACCAGGGTCAGACAACACCCCATCTGTACAACGTGCCGCCACCCCCCGGCGCTTCGGGTCCTCAGATCTCCACCCTTCCTCTGCGGACTCCATGTCGATCGCGTCGGGATCACAGACGACGCTAGGCGAGGGCGCGTGCACCATCAATTCGATGTGCCACGAGAGTCGCGTCGCGACGACGAGACGCCGTCGCTGCGTGCGACAGAGCGTGGCATTTTGACTACCTAACACGAATAAGCGTGATTCCATCCTGTGGAAAACCCTCAAATTTGGGCCAAAACTCCTCACAGAGCGCATTGATATGGCCACATCGAATTACTCGCAATTCCTTGCAGCTCTCGGAACGATGGCGTCGTTCATCCCAGCGCGAAGGCGGCACGCGTGGCTGAGGTGGAGGTCGCCGCGAGCGACGAGGGAGTGACGCCTTTGACCTCCGACAGGGCTTCACCCACTGCCACCACCCACGCAGGTCGGTTCTGCTTCCCGCGATGGGGAACCGGCGCGAGAAACGGCGCGTCGGTCTCCACCATGAGTCGGTCGAGGGGGCACATGGCTGCCGCGTCACGGACGTCCTGCGCGCCCTTGAAGGTGACGATGCCGCTGAAAGACAAGAACGCGCCGATGTCGAGACAACGACGCGCCTCGTCGGGCCCGCCTGTGAAGCAGTGCAGCACCGTGCGCTCGGGCGGGCCCGCGGCACGCAGCACGTCGAGCGTGTCGTCCCACGCGTCGCGCGAGTGCACGACGAGGGTCAGGTCGTGACGACGCGCCAACTCGACCTGGGCGGCGAAGGCGTCACGTTGCGCGGGCCGGGGCGAGTGCTCGTAGTGGTAGTCGAACCCGCACTCCCCCACCGCCACCACGAGGTCACGGTCGGTTTCGAGCACCTCCGCCAGCGCGTGTTCGAGCTCCCCGACCCCGTCCGAGGCCTCGTGGGGATGGAGCCCCATGGTCGCCCACACCTCGAAGTCATCGGGCACGGCCCCGCCCCGGGCGCCACCGCGGCCGGCGGAGGTCTCCCTCCGCACCGCCCGGACCAGGTCCACGGCCTGGCGCGAGGTGGCGGCGTCGGTGCCGACACACACCACGCCGGTGACCCCGGCGGCGGCCGCTTCTGACAGCTCCGACAGAAGCTCGAGCCCCTCGGGCCGGTACTTGTCCTGGAGGTGGCAGTGCGAATCGATCCAGCGAGCGGCTGGCGCCGTCGAGCCCCCGGACGGTGACTCCCCCGCCTCCACCGTCGTCACGCCCTGCGTCGGGGGAAGAGCGGAGGCGCCTTCTCCACCGGCAGCCCACCGGGGTAGCCACCCCAGGTGGCGTCGGCGGGCAGCCGGCACTCCTCGGGCCGTCCTGCGAGCCCCAGCCGGCGCCACACCTCGGCACACGTCTCGGGCATGGCCGGCGACGCCAAGAGGGCCACGATCCGCAACGCCTCGAGCGCGCTGCCGAGCACCTTGGCGACTTCGGGACCGGGCTCCGCCTTCCACGGCTCGGTCGTCTCCAGCTCGGCGTTCGTCTCGCGGATGAGCCGCCACGTCGCTTCGAGGGCGAGATGGGGCTGTGACTCGTCCCACGCCTCGGTGGCGTCCCGGACGACATCCGCGCTCACGGCACGGAGCCGGCTGTCGGGATCCGGAGCGGGACCGCGCCCGTCACACTTCGACCCGACCACCGTCGCCACGCGTGCCAAGAGGTTGCCGAGATTGTTGGCCAGATCGGCGTTGTACCGCGTGGTCATGCCCTCGTAGGAAAAGTCGCCGTCAGTCCCCAACGGCGTGTCGCGCAGGAGGAAGTAGCGCACGGCGTCGACACCGAAGTCGTCGGTCAGGTCGCGCGGCGAGATCTGATTGGCTTTTGACTTCGACATCTTCTCGCCCGACACGAGCAGCCAGCCGTGCACCAGCAAGTGGGCGGGCGGGTCGATGCCCGCGGCCATGCACATCGCCGGCCACCACACACAGTGGAACCTGATGATGTCCTTGCCCAGGAGATGGTGCACGGCCGGCCACCACGCATCGAATCGGGCGGGGTCGTCCCCGTACCCGATGGCCGTCAGGTAGTTGACCAGCGCGTCGTACCAGACGTAGAAGACGTGCCCCCGGTCCCACGGCACCTCGACTCCCCAACGGGTCGAGGTGCGGGTGATCGAGATGTCCTCGAGCCCCCCCTTGATGATGCCGAGCGCCTCGTTGCGCTTGGCGGCGGGCCGGACGGCGTGGGGATCGGCCTCGTACCACTCGAGGAGCCGGTCCTCGAACGCGCTCAGCTTGAAGAAGTAATTCTCCTCCTCGAGGAGCTCGACCGGCGTTCCGTGAATCGGGCAATTGCCGTCGACGAGCTCGGACTCCTTTTTGTAGTCCTCGCACGCCACGCAGTACAGGCCGCGGTAGACGCCCAGTTCGGTGAAGCCGTTGTCATGGATCTTTTGCAGGAACTGCTGGACGGCACGGTGGTGGCGGGGTTCGGTCGTGCGTATGAAGTCGTCGTTGGAGATCCCGAGCCCCTCCCACGCCTCGACGAAGCGTCCCGCCATGGCGTCAACCCACTCCGCCGGCAGCACTCCGTGCGCCTCGGCTGCGCGGGCGATCTTGTCGCCGTGCTCGTCGACGCCGGTGAGGAAGAAGACGTCATCGCCCAGGAGACGGTGCCAACGGGCCAGCGCGTCGGCGACCACCATCGTGTAGGCGTGCCCGATGTGGGGCACGTCGTTCACGTAGTAGATGGGTGTCGTGACGTAGAAGCGGGGCACGGCCGTAGCGTACCGAGCGCACGCCGATCCCCGATTCCGGTGGGCGGGCACGGGGCCCGCCCGCCCTACCCGACCGCTACCAGTTGGCCACGTGGCACGCCCCGTGCCCGGTTCGCTCCACGTAGCGCTGGTGGTAGGCCTCGGCGGGCCAGAACGTCGAAGCGGGTGTGACCTCGGTGACGATGGGGCGACGGAACCGCTGCTGATACTCCTGGAGCGACTCCTTGGCGAGGCGTTCCTGCTCGGCAACGTGGACGAAGACCGCCGAACGGTACTGCGTGCCCACGTCGGGACCCTGGCGGTTGGGCGTGGTGGGGTCGTGATGACGCCAGAATTCCTCCAGCAGGTGCTCGTACGACACCTTGGCGGGGTCGAAGGTCACGAGCACGGCCTCGGCGTGTCCGGTCGCCCCGGAGCACACCTGCTCGTAGGTCGGCTGGGGTCGGGCACCACCGGTGTAACCCGAGACGGCGTCGACCACGCCGGGGATGGCGCGGAAGAACTCCTCGACACCCCAGAAGCACCCAGCCGCGAACGTCGCCAGGGCCAGGCCTTCGGGCGCGTCGCCGGGCTCGACTGGGGGCGCCTGGGTCTTGTCCATTCCGAATCTGGTCACCTGTGGTCCCTCCCACTCGTCATCGACGCGCCGGCACACCGGACCCGTCTGTGCCATTCCAACCGCCGTTCACGGCTCGGCATTCCGCCGCAGGGCGAGCGCCAAGTCATAGGCGCGTCGGCGAGACACGCCCATGGCGCCCGCCACCAGTCCCGCCGCATCGCGCAGCGAGTCACCGGCCTCGAGCCGCGCCCGGAGGGCCTCGACGATGTCGGGGTCGTCAGGAGCACGGTCCGCCTCGGGGTCGCCCGCCAGCACCACCACGACCTCCCCGCGCACGTCGCGCTCGGCGAATGCGGCGGACGCCTCGGCCAGGGTGCCGCGCCACACCTCCTCGTGGAGCTTGGTGAGCTCGCGGGCCACGACGACACGGCGCTCGGGGCCACACGCCTCGAGCAGGTCACCCAGCGTCGCCGCCAACCGGCCCGGCGCCTCGAAGAGGACCGCGGTACGGGCGTCGCCGGCGACGACCTCGACGCGGCGCCGCCGCTCACCCCCCCGGCGGGGCAGAAAGCCCTCGAAGCAGAAGCGGTCGGTGGGGAGCCCGCTCACCACCAATGCGGCCAGCACCGCGCTCGGTCCCGGGACCGTGGTCACCGTGGCGCCGGCCGCGGCCGCCGCCGAGACCAGCCGACCGCCGGGATCGGAGACGGCGGGGGTGCCGGCGTCGCTCACCACGGCCACGGTGCGGCCCTCGGCCAGATGGGCGAGGACTGCCTCGACACGCGCCATCTCGTTGTGCCCGTGCAGCGACATCAGCCTGACCCCCTTCAGACCCGCGTGGGTCAGCAACCCCCGGGTGCGCCGCGTGTCCTCGCAACACACGAGATCCGCCTGCGCCAGGGCCTCGAGCGCACGGGGTGATAGGTCCCCCAGGTTCCCGATGGGAGTGGACACGAGGACCAACGTGCCCGCGCCACGGTCACCGCTCACGGCCGTCGTCGAGCTCGAGCTTGTCGCCGGTACGAAGGCCCCAGCGCTCGAAGGCGCCCGACTCTGCTTCGAGCACCGTCCGCGCACGCCAGCGTGGCAGCGACATGCGCCATGGAGCGAGGCTGACGATGTCGACCACGCACAGCTGGCGGTCGAGGAACGCGACGTCGATGGCAAAGCGCATTCCCAAGGTGTGAACCGATCGGGTGTGGGGCAGGATGAAGGCCCCTTCGTACCCCGGGCGCCCCAGGAGCCCGCGCAACCGCTCGACGTAGGTGCCGGCGATCTCCGCATTGGCCAGCACCGTGCCGTCGCGCAGCAGCCACGTCGTCGAGGTCACCGTGGCTCCCGGACCATCACACGTTGAATCTGATCTCGAGCACGTCGCCGTCGAGCACCTCGTAGTCCTTGCCCTCGAGGCGGATGCGGCCCGCAGACTTCGCTGCCGCCCACGAGCCGAGCTCGATGAGCTCGTCCCAGTGGATGACCTCGGCTCTGATGAAGCCTCGTTGGAGATCGGAGTGGATCACGCCCGCGCATTCCGCCGCGCTGGCACCGGCCCGGAAGCTCCAGGCGCGCGATTCCTTGTCGCCCGTCGTGAGGAAGACGCGCCGCCCGAGGAGCAGGTAGGCACGCTGGGCCACACGCGTGAGCGCCCCTGCACCCAGCCCGAGCCCCTCGAGAAGCTCGGCGCGCTCATCGGGCGCCAGTCGGGACGCTTCGGCCTCGAGCTGCACGCACACCCCGAGCGCCTCGCCGTGCCCCCCGAGCGCGGCGGCCACGGCACCGGCGAGGTCGTCGGCCTGATCGAGTTGGTCGTCTCCCACGTTGACCACGGCGAGCACGGGTTTGTCGGTGAGGAGGAACAGGCTCTTGCACGCGGCACGGTCAGCGGGGTCGAGCCCTGCCCGGTACAGCGGGACACCCGCGGAGAGCTCCTTGTAGGCGCGCTCCATGGCGGCGATCTCGCCGGCCAGGCTCTTGTCCGACTTGGCGGCACGGCGGCGCTTGTCGAGCTGGGTCTCGACCGTGGCCAGGTCGGCGAGGACGAGCTCGAGCTCGAGCGTGGCGAGAGCCTCGACGGGGTCCGTGTCCCCGGGCACCTCGGGGTTCTCGAAGGCACGGAGGACCACACACAGCGCGTCGACCTCACGGATTCCGGCCAGAAAGCGGTTCCCGAGGCCCTCCCCGGTGGACGCACCCGAAACGAGTCCGGCGATGTCGACCACCTCCATACCGGCGTGCACCACCTTGCGGCTGGAACTCATGTGCGCCAGGGCGTCGAGTCGGGAGTCGGGCAGCGGTGCGGCGGCCACCACCGTCTCGGTGGTGGTGAAGGGGTGGGAGGCGACCGGTGCGTCGGCACCGGTGAGGGCGTTGAACAACGACGTCTTGCCGGAATTGGGCAAACCGACGAGACCCAGTCGTTCCATTGCTCCGCGACGCTACCGGCTCGCCGACGACGGGATTTCGGGGCGGGCGAGCCATCCGGGCCCCGGCCCGTCGGCCATCGGGGCCCCGGGCCGGGGCACCGCCGCCGACCCGATAGCGTGGGACGCCATGTCCAAACGCACCGTCAAGCGCAAGATCCGGAGCAAGAAGAAGGCGAACCACGGCAAACGGCCCAACGCCGGTCGGGGCTGATCCCCGGCCCCCGGGGACCCGGGCTCGCGCCCGCTTCAGGCGACGTACGCCAGGCCTCGGCCCTTCACCATTGCCACGAGCGGTGTGGGCAGGTCCGAGATGATGCCGTCGACGCCCAGCTCGAGGAGCCGGGCCATTTCGAGCTCGTCGTTGATCGTCCACACGTGCAGGGCCATCCCGCACTCGTGCGCGGCGGTCACCAGCAGCTCGTCCACCACCACGAGGTCCCCTTGGACGGCGGGCACCTGCAACGCCGCATGGGCCATGGCAGGGGGCTCCTCCGCCTGGTGCACGGCGCGCCAGAACATAGCGGTCGCCAGAGTCCCCGCCGAAGTGGCGATGTCGGGGGCGAACTTGGCGAAGGAGTCCGTAGCGACGTCGAGGAACGACGCCACGATGACGCGCCCTGTTCCCTGACGGCCGGCCAGCTCACGGGCCAGGAGCTCCTCGTAAGGCTCGACGGCGGGTGCGGTCTGCTTGATGTCCAGATTGAGCGCCACATGCGGATGGTCCTCGAGGACGTCGAGCACCTCGCCCAGCGTGGCCACGCCGAAGTCGGGCGTGCCCGGGCCACGCCCCCGATAGGGGTAGGCCTCGGGCGCGAGGTCCTGGGTCTCGTCACCGCCCGGGGCGAACCAATACGCGTTGTCGAGCTCGCGCACCTGTGCCAGGGTCATCGAGTGGATGGGACCGTGCCCGTTCGTGGTGCGGTCGACGGTGCTGTCGTGGCAGACAACCAGGTGCCGGTCGGCGGTGGCATGGACGTCGAGCTCGATCCCGGTCACGCCGAGCGCGAGCGCACGCCGTAGGGCGAACAACGTCGACGAAGGCGCCTCCCAGGCGCCGCACTGGTGCGCATAGGTCAGCACCCGACGGTCGAGCCAGGGATTGGCGGCGGCAGGAGCCACGGTGCCAACGGTAGCCTCTCGTCCGTAATGCTCGACCACATCCTGGTTGACCTCATCACCCAGACCCGCACCGCGCTCGAGGACGCGCTCTTGCAGCGACAGGCGGTCGAAGAGCGCTTTCAGGTCGACGTGTTCCTCGGGGACGTCTCGTGGGAGACGTCGTACTCGCTCCCCGGGGAGGAGAAGCCTCCGCGGGTCCGGGCCGACCTGTCTCTGGACTGGCCGACGTGGAGCCAGAGCGCATACCGGTCGTGGTCGATCGGCGAACCACCCGACGATCTCCCCGAGGTCGTGGTCGAGATCACGCTGCGCGTGCAGCGACTCGCCTCGATGCCCGACCTCGACGCCGTCGTGGCATGTCTTCCCGAGGAGAGCCCCGCCATCGGCACAGACGCCCTGGTGCGGGCGGCACCCGTCGTGGAGCAGGTGTACGAGCCCGGCGGCGGTCCGAGGTTCGCCGTGGAGACCACCTATCAGGGCACGCTCCGCCTGGACGAGGCTGCCATGAGCGATGCATCGACACTGGCCGGGCCCGTGGGTGCGCTAGGCCGCTGGGTCGCATCGGTGCTCGTGCGCCTCGGCGATCTCGACCTCGCCTACCTGCCACCCGAAGCAAGTGACGTCAACGATGGGAGCCACTGACGCCGAGGCGGTGCCGGCCCACGGTCAGCGCCCGCCCACGGTCAGTGCCAGCTTCCCAAGCTGGAGAACGGGACCCTGATTCTCCTCGTCGGCTCCTATTCGTCCTGGTCACGGCAGAGGGCTCTCGTTGACACCGATGTCAGCGTCATGGCACATCCATGGCACATTCCCTGCCGCAACGGTGTGAACACTGAAAGGGCAATCAGTTCTTTCGGGGCGCCCCCCAAGAACCTTTCGTGAGTCCACTTTCTAATCAAGGTTAGCGACTAACCTTTGATATGGAGGGTTCCATGTCAAAGCTTGTGCGCCGGCGCTGGACCAGCGACTACTCGGAACCCGCCCAACGGGACCGCCGGCCCTGCGATTACGAGGCGTACGTCCCAGACCGGCTCCTCGACCGGGGCTTCACGTTCGACGGCCCCGTTGCGGGCGCCGTGACCGAGGCCGAAGCTGCCATCATCCGGCTCAACGCCGAGGCCCAGTCCCTCGTGGACACCGAGGCCCTGGCCCGCATCCTCCTTCGAGCCGAGGCCGTGGCGTCATCGCGCATCGAAGGTCTCGAGGTGGGAGCCCGAAGGCTCCTCCATGCGGAGATCATCCGGCAACTGGATCAGCCGTCCTCGGACGTCACCGCGAACGAAGTCCTCGGCAACATCGACGCCATGGTCTTCGGCACCCAGGCGGTGGGACACGGCGATCCCATTTCGCTCGACCTTGTCCTCGAGATACACCAGCGTCTTCTTGCGGGTTCGCGACTCGAAATTCACGGGGGACAGCTCCGGCGCGTCCAGAACTGGATCGGTGGGAGCTCCTACAACCCATGCTCCGCTGCCTTTGTCCCCCCTCCTGAGGGCCTCATCCAGGAACTCATGGAGGACCTGGTCGCCTTTTGCAGCGACGACTCCCTTCCTGCCGTCGCTCAGGCGGCGATCGCTCACGCGCAGTTCGAGACCATCCATCCCTTCGTGGACGCCAACGGCCGCACCGGCCGTGTCCTCATCCACCTCATTCTCCGGCGACGAGGCCTGGCCCCCCGGGTCGTTCCGCCCATATCCCTCATCCTTGCCACTTGGGCTAGCGACTACATCACGGGACTTCAACGCTTCCGTTACCGCGGACCGAGTACGTCCCGTGAGGCCAACCACGGAGCGAATCAATGGATCGATCAGTTCTCAACTGCCTGCATCCGGGCCGCGGCCGACGCCGCCTCGTTCGAACAACGCACCCTCTCGATCGAGGCCGACTGGCGAGCACGACTTGGCTCTGTACGGGCTCGATCCGCCACCGATCTTCTCCTGCGAGCCCTACCCGGGGCACCCGTGCTCACGGTCCCAGGGGCGGCGATGGTCATCGGGCGGACGTTTCCCGCGGCGAACAACGCCGTCGGCAGACTCGTGGATGCCGGCATCCTCAAGCAGGTGACTCTCGGTCGCCGCAATCGCGCCTATGAGGCCCCCGAGATCATCACCGCCTTCACGGACCTGGAGCGGCGGCTGGCCAGTCCCGAGGGGAACACGAGAACGTCCAATCCCTCTCGAAGAGTTCCATTACGCCCACGCCGGGCTCATTGACATTGCGTTCTCGTAGCACATTCGGGTCCGTCCTCATTCGTCGCCGTCGAACCGCGGTCCGTTGCGTTTCTTGGGTTCGAGCGCCCCGAGCTGGCAACCGACGGCCGGGGACGCAGGAGCGGCAATGCCCACCACCCGACCGGTACTCTCCGGTTCGTGGAACCCGCCAAGGTGGCATTCCTGTTCGACAACGTCCCCGACTGGCTCGACCCTGACGATCCCGACGACCGGGCAGATCTGCTTGCGGACCAAATCGACGACCCTGGCCTGACCGGCACGCTTCGCGCCCTCGTCTACGAGGTCCTGGCCAACCAGATCGCGTCGGGCGACCCGCCGGTGGCGTGGGAGACCGCGATGCGCCTCCTCGACGCCGGCATGGATCGCGCCGAGGCCCTGCGGGGCCTGGCCCTGGTCCTGACCGGCCAGCTGCACGCGGCGATGCAAGAGGGCCACCATTTCGACCCCGACGCCTACGCCGCCGCCTTGGCCCATCTCCCGCTCCCGCCGGCCAGCGCCGTCACCGACGCCATGGTCGAGGTCGTCGTCGAGAATCAGGCGTTGACCATCGACGAGGTGGAGATCGCCGCCATGGCCCGACTCGGGCTGCCGACCCATATCGAACCATTCCGGACTCTCGTCGACCGGGTGAGCGACCGGGTCATCATGGAGGGCGAGCGAGACTTGGAACTCCTCGCCGGCGATCGAGTCGTCCACCGGCCGACATTGTGCACGGGGCTGGTGCTCACGCACCGGTTGTCGGACCTCGAGCACGACATCGACTGCCTCACCGTGACCGTCGACCTGGCGGGTTTCGCGCGCGCGCCGGGCCCGCTGCGCACCCTCACGGGCGACGAGCTCGAGCCGTTCTCGGTCGAGCCCGGTCATGTCGCCTGGCACGGTCCCGAGGGATGGCTGAATGAGTTCGCCGTCGACTCGCTGCTCACCGTGCGTCTCGACGCCGACGTCGTCTCCATCGAAGCGCTGGACCGCGAACCCTCTCTCGAACCCGAGCTCGTCGACCGGGTACGCGCCGTCTACGACGCCGAGGTGGCCGACGGCTGGATGCCGGTGTCGGCCGAGGAGATCATCCTCGGCCTTCTCGCCGACGACCGCGATCTCTTCGGCCGACCCCGGGCCCCGCTTGGAGCGCTGTGCGAGGCGGCGGGTCTCGAGAAGAACGGCGCCTTCTTCGCCCACGAGGCCTCGGTCTGGGACGAGCGCGAGCGCGCCCGGCGCATCCACCGGGTGATGAGTCGCCTCGACGACCCCGACGACCGCCGCGCCGCGCTCGGCGTCCTCGAGAGCTTCGACGAAGGCATCGACGATCCCGCCGAGCTCTCCAAGGCCGCCGACACCTGCGCATCGCCCGAGATCTTGGAGGTCGTCGCCGACGAACTCTTCGGCGACGACCACGATCCCGATCGCCTCGCCGACGCGGCTACCTTTGCCCGGCGCCTCCTCGAGGCCGCTAGCCGTCCGCGCCAGATTGCCGCCGCCCGATGGCTGGCTGCGGTGGCCGAGGAGCATGGCGGCGATCCCTTCGCCGCCCTGGCCCAGCTCGAGCTCGCCGTGGAGGCCGACGGGGAGTGGGGACCGGGTGTGGACCGGCTGGCCTGGTACCGATCAGATCGCGGCGACGCTGCGGGCGCGGCGCGACTTTGGCGGCGCCTCGGAGTGGGACCGGAGGACAACGCCGATCTCCGCCAGGTCCTGTCGCTTGCCTCCCCGGCTTCATCGAAGCTCGGACGCAACGATCCCTGCTGGTGCGGCTCGGGGCGAAAGTACAAGCAGTGCCACCTCGACCGGCCCGAATTGCCCGCCTTGCCGGACCGAGTCGGTTGGCTCTTTCGCAAAGCCACTGCCTATCTCGAGCGCCGAGGAGGGCAGGTGACTACCGACGTCGCCGCCGTGGCTGAGGCCCGCGCCGGCGAAGACCCCGACGAGGAGGCGTGGGCCCGTGCATTCGAGGACCCGCTCGTGATCGACGTGGCCCTGTGCGAGCTCGGCTGGTTCCGCCGGTTCCTGGCCGAGCGCGGCCCGCTGCTGCCCGATGACGAGGCCCTGCTGGCCGCATCGTGGGCGCTGATGGATCGGACCCTCTACGAGGTCGAGGCGGTGCGACCGGGCGTCGGTCTCACCTTGTGTGACCTGCGCAGCGCGGAGCGCCTCGAGGTACGCGAACGCACCTTCAGCCGTAGCGCTCGAACAGGGACGGTGATCTGCGCCCGGGTCGTGCCCGACGGCGAGACCCACCAGCTCATCGGCGGTGCCTTCCCCGTCGCCCCGGGAACCGAGGCCCGGGTGCTCGACCTGCTCGACGAGGGGGACGGCCTGTCTCTCGTCTCGTACGTGGCCGCGCTCGAAAGGCCGCCCGTGCTCCAGACCCGCGAGGGCGAGCCCCTCGTCGCATGCACAGCCATCCTCCTCATATCGGACCCCGGTGCCGTCCGATCGATGCTCAATCACCGCTACCACACCGAGAAGGACGACAGGTGGGTGGAGCTCCACCAGGTGACCGACGACGAGTCGATCGTCCGAGCCACGTTGAGCCTCGCCGGCGACCGACTCACCGTGGAGACGATGAGCGAGCCTCGCCTCGACCGCGCCCTCGGCGCGTTGCACGAACAGCTCCCCGATGCATCGGTCATCTCCGACAACCGGACACCGTTGCGCACGCCCCGAAACGTCGAGAAGATGCGTCCGCCCGGTGATCTCGAGCCTCTTGTCATGGACGATCCCTCCATGCGACACCTGCTCGAGGAATGGCGCGAGCGGCAGGAGGAGAGGTGGTGCGACGAAGCGGTCCCGGCCCTCGCCGGCCTCACACCGCGCCAAGCGGCCCACGATCCGACCCGGCGAGAAGCTCTCCGCCGCCTGCTCGACAGCTACGGCTCCGGCGATGACGGATCGCCGTTCTTGGGCCTGCGCCCTCACCGGCTGCGGAGACTCCTCAAACTCGATCCGAAAGCGACTCCCTGAGCCCTACAGCGAAGCCGCCGTGCCGCTCGTGCGACACCATTCTCCATGACACGGACATCGGCGTCATGGCGCGTTCATGGCACATCCCGGTCTGTCCGTGGTCGTCCGCCGTCGTCCGCCGGCTCGCTGACCTGCGTCTTAGTTCTCCATCATTCGCAAAATCACTCTCGGGGGGCTTCCCGGTCAGAGCAGGCCTGCATCGGAGGCGAGCCGGCGAAGGCCGGCCCGGGGCCGGGCCCCGATGTGGGAGATGACCTCGGCCGCGCACAGCCCTCCCAGGCGGGCACAGGTCTCGGGGTCCTTGCCGTGGGTAAGGCCGTAGAGGAAGCCGGCGGCGAAGAGGTCCCCGGCACCGGTGGTGTCGGTGACGTGCTCGACCGGGCCGGCGGCGACGTGAACGGGCCCGGAGGCGGCGACGACCACCGAGCCCGCAGGCCCCCTCGTGAGGGCGGCCAAGAGGCCCGTCTCCTCGACGGCGGCCAGGGCGTCGTCGAAGGTGGCTGAACCGAAGAGCAACATGATCTCGTCCTCGTTGGCGAACAGGACGTCGACGTCGCCGTGCAAGAGCTCGAGGAACTCGCGCTGGTGCCGCTGCACGCAGAAGGGGTCCGAGAGGCTCAGGGCGACGAGCGAGTCGGTGGCGTGGGCAACCTCCATGGCGCGACGCATGGGCGCCTTGGCAGGCCCCAGGTCCCACAGGTACCCCTCGAGGTACACGACCTGTGCCCGGGCGACGAGCTCTTCATCGAGATCTTCGGGGCCCAGTGTCGACGCCACGCCCAGGTGCGTGGCCATGGTGCGTTCGCCGTCCTCGGTGACGAGCACCAGACAGCGTCCCGTGGCCCGGTCGTCGGCAGGGTCGT
>JARLGQ010000208.1 GCA_031292675.1 Acidimicrobiales bacterium | reverse complement strand
TCCTCGTGGCCCTCACGCTGGTGGCGATGGCCATCGGGCCGGGTTCATCGCCCCGTGTGCCCCCGCCGCTCGCCGGGGCAGGCCGTGCGCTCGGTGCCGGCGCCGTCCCGGCTCCCGCCGCGCTCCAGGGCGCGGTCACCTCGGTGGGCCCGGGGACGCTCCGTAGTGTGGGAGAGCCGGCCGGGCTGTCCGGGCCGACCAAGGTCACCGGTGACCACACCGCCCTCGTCGGATCCGACGGAAAGCCAGAGGTCTTGTACGTGGGAGCGGAGTACTGCCCGTTCTGCGCGGCCGAGCGCTGGGCCCTCGTGGTGGCGTTGTCGCAATTCGGGTCGTTCGGCGGGCTCGAAGAGACGCATTCTTCTTCGAGCGATGTCTACCCCGACACCCCGACCCTGTCGTTCTACGGTTCGACCTTCGCCAGCACGGATCTCGACTTCACTCCTGTGGAGCTCGCCACCAACCAGGCCGTGGGGGGGCAGTACCGGAGCCTGGAGAAGCTGAGCTCGGCCCAGCAATCCGTGCTCGACGCCTACGACCGGCCTCCGTACACGTCACAGGCGGATGCGATCCCCTTCATCGACGTGGACAACCGGTTCGTCATGATCGGCGCCAGCTACGACCCCGGGGTCCTCCGGGGAAAGTCCGTGGCCCAGATCGCGCAGGCGCTCTCGCACCCGTCGTCCCCCGTAGCCAAGGCTGTCGACGGGACGGCGAATCTCCTCGTCGCCGCCATCTCGCACGCCACCGGGGTGCGACCGAGCCGATGACCACCCTGCCGCCCAGACCCCGGTGGTAGCGGCGATCACGCCACGAACAACGTCTTTCGCAGACGCTGCAGACCATGGAGCTGGCGTGCCAGTTCCTCCTCGCTCACGCCTTCGCGCCGTCGCAGGCGCTCGGCCAAGGCGTCGAGTCTGGCCATCTCGCGGCTTCGCAGCGCCGCCTGCTCGCCAGGGGTCTGGCGTCGCAGGGCCCGGTTGAAGGCGGCGTTGGCGTCGAGGGCCCCGGACAGGTCCAGGACGCGGGCGATCCCGGCGAACGAACGGCCCTGCTCACGGAGGAGCAGGGCCTGTTCGTCGCGTGCTCCGTCATCAGGCACCGCGTCGTGCCCGGGTTCGGGGCTGGTCGGTCGGGGCGTCTAGAGCGGACGAACGCGCTTGGCCTGGAGGCCCTTGGGTCCCTGCTCGGACTCGAAATCGACCTTTTGGCCCTCGATCAGCTCGCGATAGCCCGAACCTTCGATGGACGAGAAGTGTGCGAAAACGTCGGCGGAACCGTCGTCAGGGGTGATGAATCCGAATCCCTTGGTGGCGTTGAACCACTTCACGGTGCCTGCTGCCATGGGTATTGCCTCTTTTCTCCACGCTGGGGACACTTGCGGGAGACCTTGTGGCAACCGGCAATGACGTACAGCTCGCGTGAAATCTGGCTGTTCGCATCTATGAGCATACACGGTGAAGACGGGGCCGTCGCCCATAGTCCCGAGAACCCGATAGGGTGGGTTATCAACCCTTCCCACAGTCGCCGATCGGCACTGCGGGCGCTCGACTTCCAAGACGACCCCGAAGGACGCGCCGGCTCCCTGCTGCACATGCCTTCGCCCCGCCTCGTGCTGTGGCACGCCGCACCGGTTGTGTTCGAGAGCGTCGTGGCCCCCGTAGCCGCCTACTACTGCGTGCTCCTCATCGCTGGGTTCCGTGGAGCCCTGATCGGCGCGCTGGCGTGGTCGTACCTGATCATCGCCCGCCGTCTGATTCGACGTGAGCGAGTATCGACCCTCTTGCTGCTCGGAACCGTCCTGCTGACGATGCGAACCGTCATCTCGTTTCTGACCGGGAGCGTCTTCCTGTACTTCATCCAGCCCACGGCGAGCACATTCGTAGCTTCGCTCGTCTTGCTGGGATCAGCGCTCTTGGGTCGGCCCTTCACCCAGCGCTTCACCCACGACTTCTGCCCTCTCACCCCTGCATTGCTGGCCCGACCGACCGTCCACCGCTTCTTCGTCCGAGTCTCGTTCCTGTGGGCGATCGCCATGTTCGTCAACGGGGCCGTAGTCCTGTGGCTCCTCCTCACGGCGTCGGCGGGAGCCTTCCCTCTCGAGCGCACCGCCATCTCCCTGTCCCTCACGGCTGCCGCCATCTTCTTCTCCGTCACGTGGTTCACCCGCAGCATGCGCCGAGACGGCATCACCGTGCGTTTCGGCGGGCCGGTCCCCTTCGTGCCGCTCCCCGTTCCGGCTCCGTAACGACCAGCAATCCCGGGGTTGAACCCCTGGGATCGACTCCTTGGCTCCACGGCGGCCCCGGCCCCGTTCGACACCGTCCTGAGAAGGTCCTGAGAGCCGGGGCATCCGACGAGGTTTCACAGGGACTTGCCAGGTTCGGTCCGTACCATGCGCGCCGACTTCTGTGAGCACCGGAGGTGCTGATGTTCGCGATGGGCTACGCGTGGAACGAGCTGCGTCGGCGGTGGAGCCGCACCGTGGTCACCGCCGTCGGGCTGGCGGCGGGAGTCGGGCTCGTGATGGGGATCGTGGGAGTCTCGGACGGGCTCACCCAGGCCCAGAACAAGGTGCTGTCGCCCCTGTCGTCTGTCGGCACGGACATCATCGTCACCCGCACCGTCGACGCCACCACCACATCGGGCAGCGCTTCGACGACAACGACCACCACACCGACGGGGAATGGATTCGGCGGTGGCGGTGGCGGTGGCGGTGGCGGTGGGTTCTTCGGCGCCGGGGCGGGACGGGGTCGGGGCGGCGCATCTGGCATCGCCACGCTGAACGCTTCGGACCAGGCCGCTCTGCTCAATGCGAACTCCTCGGTCCTGACGGACCTGTCCAAGCTGGGTCCTCCCGGAACGCAGTTCACCTATGACTTCTTCGTCCCGGGCACCCTGATCACGTTCCCCCAGGCGGCGGTGAGCGACGTCGCCGGCATCAACGGCGTGGCATCGGCGGTTCCCGGCCTTTCCCTCCAGGCCCTCCATGAGAGCGGCACGGTGCCCAGCGAGACCGACACCGTCACCACGGGGGGCCAGACCATCACGAGCGTCCAGCGCCCGCCGCCGTTGACCGCCGCTCAGGAGGACGCGGTCCGGGCCTGTCTGGAAGCATCGGGCGCCTTCGGCACTGGGACCAGCACCACCCCCACCTCCACGCCTGCCGGCACCACTGCGC
Organism: Acidimicrobiales bacterium; assembly: GCA_031292675.1. Classification (GTDB taxonomy): domain Bacteria; phylum Actinomycetota; class Acidimicrobiia; order Acidimicrobiales; family UBA8190; genus Chersky-840. Next base: position 3,411 of record JARLGQ010000208.1, on the reverse strand, counting down.
CGACCGCTCCCGGCGCCACGACGGCCACTACCGGACCTGGCGGTGGGGGAGGAGGGCGTGGTTTCGGCGGTGGAGGTGGCTTCGGAGGCGCAGCCTTCGGCGCCGCCTTCACGAAGTGCCTGCCGGCTTCGTACCAGCAGTACGAGGCTCAGGTGGTGGTGCCCGAGCAGACGATCACCCGGGTGCTCAACCCGCCGACGACGAACACCGAGACCAAGAGCTACACCGTCGCCGGGGTGAACCCCGCCGACACCTCCACGGGGCTCATCACCACGGCCCAGGTCGTGTCGGGGAAATGGTTCGGCGCCAACCCGGCCGACGAGATCCTCGTGAACACGGCCTACGCCAGCACCAACAACATCAAGGTCGGCCAGTCGCTCACGATCGACAAGACCACCTTCACCGTGGTGGGGCTGGTGAACCCCACCTTGACCGGTGACACCTCGGACATCTACTTCGACCTCACGACCCTGCAGACATTGGCCTCCAACGGCAGTCGGGTCAACGAGGTGCTGGTCAAGGTGACCAAGGCCTCCGACGTCTCGGCCGTCGCCGCCGCCATCCACAAGGAGCTGCCCGGCGCCCAGGTCCTGACCTCCAAGTCACTGGCCAACTCGGTCACCGGCAGCTTGACCAATGCCCACACGCTCGCCACCCACCTGGGAGGGGCCCTGGCGGTCATCGTGTTGCTGGCCGCCTTCCTGATCGCGGCGCTGCTCACGCTGTCGAGCATCGCCAAGCGCGTCAGGGAGATCGGCACGCTTCGGGCCATCGGCTGGTCGCGCGGTCGGGTCGTCCGCCAGATCGTGGGGGAGACCGTGGGCATCGGCATCCTGGGAGGCATCCTCGGTGTGGCGCTCGGTGTGGCGGTATGCGCCGTCATCGGCGCGGTAGGCCCCTCGCTCACCGCCACGAGCTCGGGCGCGGCGGTGGGGGCCTCGGGTGTCGGCGGGATCTTCCACCAGGCCACGACGGCGGCCGCCACGTCCTCCAAGATCCACCTGCGTGCCCCGATCGACCTCGGCATCGTGCTGCTCGGCCTGGCTGCGGCGGTGGTCGGCGGCCTCGTGGCCGGGATCGCCGGCGGATGGCGAGCGTCGCGCCTGGCCCCCGCGGTGGCCTTGCGGGACCTCGGATGAGCACGACGCCAGGCAACGGACAGGACCCGGAAGAGGGAGCGCAGTCCATGGACCAAGACCCGACCGAGGCGGCGCCACGGCCGCCGGCACCGACCCAGGAGAGTGGGGCCACCACCTTCGTGCCCACCGGCCTCCTCTACGAGTTGCGGGGCGTGGAGCGCCGTTACCTCCGGGGCAGCACCCCGGTCCTGGCCCTCCACGATCTCGACCTCGACATCCGGACCGGAGAGTTCGTGTCGATCGAGGGACCGAGCGGATCGGGGAAGAGCACGCTCCTCCAGCTCCTGGGAGCCCTCGATACACCGACGGCTGGCACCATCTGCTTCGAGGGAAGTGAGATGGGCGCGGCGTCGGATGCCACCCTCACGCACATCCGGGGCGAGCAGATCGGGTTCGTCTTCCAGCAGTTCAACCTCATCCCGACCCTCACCGCCGAGGAGAACGTGGGGATCGCCATGATCCCCCATGGTCACCCCAAGGCGAAGCGCCGGGAGCGCTCAGCCGAGCTGTTGGCCCGCGTGGGGCTGGGGGAGCGCCTCGACCATCTGCCGTCGCGCCTGTCGGGCGGCGAGCAGCAGCGCGTGGCCATCGCGCGCGCCTTGGCGAATCAGCCCCGGGTGATCATCGCCGACGAGCCGACGGGCAACCTCGATTCGGCGAGCGCCGGCGACGTGATGTCACTCCTCGTGGAGCTGCAATCCGGAGAGGATGCGGTGACGATCGTGGTCGCCACGCACGACGACGACGTCGCCCGCCATGCCGGGCGGCGAATTCGCCTCCGTGACGGCGCCCTCGTCTGAAGCTGTCAGGAAACGGGGCGCGGCCCGACTACGGGACGCGCCACGTGCCGAAGTCGCTGGCGTTCCCCGCTGCCGGGTAGAACTGCACCTTGGAGACGACCACGGACGTGCGGAACTGGAACGGCACGCACCCGGTCCTCGACTTCCCCGGTGCCAACTGGATCAGACCGTTGGGGAAGGTGTCGCAGCTGGAGAGCGAGACACCACTGGCGGCCGTGTACATGTGCCCGGTCGTGCCGATGATGTTCACGTCGGTGTTGGCGTCGGCGTCGAGGGCATGATCGGACCGGTTCGTGATGCTGAACTGCACGGCCACGAAGCGCTTACCCGCCTTGGGGGTCTTCTGCCCTGCTGTCTGGGCAGGGTCGATCACCTTGTTGAGGGTGATGGAGAAAGGCCGTCCGGCCCCGGTCTTGAGGTCGAGGGTGTCGCCTACGTGCGCAACGGTCCCCGCTGAGGCGCCTGCTGGCCTGGTCACCTCGGTCTGCGAGGACGAGCACGCCGCGGTGAGCACCGCCAGTCCTCCGATGAGCGCCATGGTCAGGGTCTTTCGCATGCCACCTTCCTTTCGGCCGAACCTACAGCCTACGTCACGACACCCCCCCGCCGAAGATCACGCTCACCGGGAGGAAGCCGCAGGCACGCGTGTCGGTGGCGCCACGGAGGAGGTTCCTCGGCCGTCTCAGCTCGAAGCAGCGGGTTTCTTCGTGGTCCTCCTGCGCGGCATCCGACTGCCGATCACGCTGCGTGCTCTTCGGTACGCCCAGGTGAGCTTTCGCTCCGCTCGGTCCAAACCGGTGACGCCTCGAGCCTGCTCCCAGGCGCGCCACGCCGCCTCGAAGCGAAGGCGTCTGGTGCCAGGGTCCGTGGGAGTGCCCGAACGGCGCAGCACGAAGCCGAACTCGATCCCGGTGGGGAACTCGTCCCAGGGGAGCGAGCCGTCGACGAACTCCCACTGCTCGCCCAGGTTCTCGATTCCCCACAGGATCACCTGGAGGAATTCCGGCGCGTCCCAGCAGTGCACGTGGATGGATCGCCTGCGGTGCCGGTCGAGGGTCTGCATCCGCTCCTCGGGCGTGGCCCCGATGGGCATGCCCCGGTGTTCGAGCCACTCCAGGAGATGTGCGTCGCTCACCTCCTGTACCCGGTCCTGGAACTCGGCCACGAGATGGCCAAGTGACGTGGGGCCCCGTGCACGGTCCCGGGTCCGGTGCCGGTCGGGGAGCAGGATGAGGGCGACCCCGCCGGGGCGTAACACCCGGTGGATCTCGGCCATGAACCCCACGGGCTCGGCGAGGTGCTCCAGGACGTGGCTGGCGATGACGAAGTCCTGACTCGCATCGGCGATGGGGGACAACCGGTCGGTGTTGAAGTCGGCGATGACATCGGGCTCTGTGAACCTGCTCTGCGCGGCCAGCTGGGGGAACAGCTCGCTGCTCTCGTCGGCGCGCCAGCGATCGACGTATTGGACT
>JARLGQ010000207.1 GCA_031292675.1 Acidimicrobiales bacterium | reverse complement strand
TACCCGGACGGAGTCTGGACCTACGCCTGGCCTTGGGCGATCTACCTGTTGAAGACGGGAGATCTGAGCTTTGTCAAGGAACACTTCGCCTCGATCAAAGGCACCGCGCACGACATTGCCGCTGACCGGACCGGACCCTCGGGGATCATGGAATCAACGAATGACATCGACACCCAGGGCTATTGGACCACCGACGACTACGAAGCCCTCAGTGGCCTGGCGGCATATCGCTACCTCGCTCAGCGCATCGGGGACAATCCCGAGGCCGCATGGGCGATTCAGCAATACGACAGCCTTCTGTCGGCAACGAACCAGACGCTTGACACAACCATCAGTCGTTTTGGTCTGAACTACCTGCCCTGCTCGATCCTCGCACCGAACAGCGCCAACAGGTGCGTGAATCCCGAGGATGCCAACTGGACGTCGCCGTTCGGTTTCGGTGGTTGGGCGTGGAACGGGTCCCTCTTTGGAGCGACACTCAATGGCCCGGGCATTTCCCTGATCGACGCCACCTACGCCTACGGCTTCCAGCGGCTCGAGGGCCTGCTTCCACCCGACACCTTCGGTGGGTTCCCGGGCGACTATTACTCGACTGCCTACAACGCGGGCATGGGAAACGCGGGACTGGCCAGCATCGCGTATCGCGATCAGGGGATCCTGAGTTACGAGTTCATGATCCAGAACGGCCAGAGTGGACCGTACTCGTGGTGGGAGAGTTCGAGCGCCCCCTCTGCGAGCACGCCTTGGATCGGGAAACACCCCGCCGCGGGCCAAGGCTCCTCGCCCCACGCGTGGGGGATCTCCCAGGCGAATAAGGTCCTGTTGGACTCACTGGTGGCGCAGAGTTCAGACGGCACATTGATCGTGGGCCGAGGCATCCCTGCAAAATGGTTGAGAGATGGCGCGTCGGTTTCGGTCACCAACTTCCCCACCGCCGATGGCAAGAGGCTCAGCCTCCGGATCTCGTCCGGTGGTCAGTCGGTGTCACTGACCCTGAGCGGCCAATCTCCGGCGGGGCCCGTGCTCTTCGAGCTTCCCTCTTTCACCAACGATATTGCGGGAACGTCGTCCGGCAGCATCAACCAGGAAACCGGAACGGTGACGTTGGCGCCACGCTCAAGGAACGTCACGGTTCAGTTCCGCACGGCTCCTGTGGAGTGAGGACAGCCCAGGATAGAGAATGATCTCGGGGAGAATGGTGAACCTGAAATGGACGTGAACGACCGACTCAGCGTCTCAACGTTTCCCATAAGTTGCCGGTATTCCTAACGGCCCAAGGTGAGTCCGAAGGGCCAGCCACGTGGATGTGGTGAGAGGATCCTCTGCCTGCGGTAGAACTACCGCCTCGGCCCGGGGAGGATCTGGGAGGGCCGTTTCTCGCCGTCGAAGTGGGCCCTCTTTGGCCGCCAGGCAATCGAGGTTGCCGGAAGCGCACCCCTCGGACCAAGCACGATGATCGCGGCCATCGGCGCTGGTTGCCCCTCGTAAACCCCGGGTTCGCGAAAAGGGGGCTGGACGCCTCTTGGAGCTTCGACCCTGGGGACCAAACCTCCGTTGCACGACCGGGTCATTCTTGTCATGCTCTGTGCCAGCTGGGGCGGAGGCGGATGAGTCTCGGGGTGCGGGGGACGTGAGGACGATATGACTGGTCGCCACTTCTGGTCTCAGTGGACGCGAATCGCCGTCGGCTTCGGCGCCATGCTTGTCGGAGCGGCCTCGGTGACTCTGATGTCGTCGGGAGCTGCGTTTGCGGCTGTCGACTGCCACGCCGCGCCGGCACCGAACGTCAACCTTCGAGGCTGCTCCCTCGTCGATGCCAACCTCGCAGGCGCGAATCTCACCGGGGCCAGACTCCTCCACGCCGACTTGACCGGCGCCAACCTGACCGGAGCCGACTTGACCGGCGCCAACCTGACGGGTGCCACGTTCTCCGCGGCAAACCTCACCAACGCCAAACTCCCCAATGCCAGGCTCATCCACGCCGACTTCTTTGACGCCAATCTCAACGGTGCAAACCTCGTCAAGGCACATCTCACCGGCTCCAACTTCTCCGGAGCGAACCTCACAGACGCCAACGTCCTGCGTGCCAACCTCAACGAGACCAAGCTCGTGGGGGCCAAGCTCGTAGGGGCCAAACTCGTCGACGCCAGTGTCATTGCCTCCGACCTCACCGGCGCCAACCTTTCTGGCGCCCACTTCGAGGGCGCCCACCTCGTTCGCAGCGACCTTACAGACGCAAATCTCACCGGGGCCACCCTCTACAAGGCCAACCTGAGCGACGCCAACCTCACCGACGCCAACCTCACCGACGCCACACTCGTCCACGCCCACCTCAGCGACGCTGCACTGTCGGGTGTCATCTGGACCGGTGCAGCCTGCCCTAATGGTTCACTCGCAGGCCCATCGGGCTGCCGGTGAGCCGAGGATCGCTGGGACCAAGCTTCGGGTCATGGCCATCGAACTGCCAGCTTCTCATCTGATGGGGTTGCCGTGAAACCGATGCGAAGGGTGACTCTCGTTGTTGTGGTTGCCAGCATCGCGGCCGCAGTGGTGGTCTGCGCCGCTCCGTCGGTTGCCGATGCTGCGTGCACAGGATGTCGCCCACTGATCCACTCGGTGAGCTTCTCGGGTTCTCCCGGTAACTACACCGTCAGCGTGCACGGTCACGGTCTTGGCGGCTCGACCGTCGCCCTGCCGTTTTCTGGAGACGTGTCGAACTTCCGGATCGGCGACAACGCCCAGTTGGGGCGAGGGGAGTGGGGTTACGCAGGGGACAGCCGTGCCCTTCACTACATGGTCTGGTCTCCCTCGGAGGTCGTAGTCAGCGGCCTGGGGGCAAATGCGGGGGATGCCCTCGTCCTCGCGCTGTGGAACGCGGTGACCGGGAGAGGGGTGACGTGGGGTGGGAACGTCCCGCCCGGCATGTCGGACACCCCCACGATCAGCTCAGTGGGATTTTCCAGTTTGGGTACCCCCGCCGACCTCCGCATCGTGGTGAAGGGAGACAGCTTCGGTCCCGCCCCCACACGACTTCCCTTTGTCGGTGATCTCAACTCGTTCTATTTTTGGGATGGCCGGGCTCACTGCGGCTCCAGCTCGGCATTCACGGCGGGCGGGAAGTACTTCGGTGATGCCCCTACTGATGCCGTGACCCTTCGGTATCAGTCGTGGACCGACACAAAGATCGTGATCAACGGTTTCAACGGCTCTTACGGTTCTGTGTGCAATGAACTGAGGACTGGGGATCCCGTCGTGGTGAGCGTATGGAACACGGCGGACAGATCGGAGACGGGACCGCAAACCGCCAAGCGAGGCCTCATCTTGTACGGGGCACCAGGGAACTGAGCTCTCGGTTCGAAACGCATGCACCGTTCCCTTCGCTGGCGCGATAGGAGCGTCACCTTCGAACTCCGCGAGGCTACCGCGGGGATGCGATCCCAGGGTGAGTCCTGGATGTCAGGGCGGGATGGTAAAGCGCCCGGCCCGCAGCACCGGATTAAGCGAAACTCTTCAGAGATTCACGTGACGAAAGAGCGTCTTGCGTTGTTGCTTCACTCCATGCAATCGCCGGATGATTTCCTCCACGCTGAGGTCGTCACGCCCACGGACACGCGATGCCACCGCGTCAAGTCGCGTCATCTCGCGACTGCGGAGCCACTCCTGTTGCGACTTCGATCGGCACCTGAGCGCGCGGTTGAACGCTGCATTCGCTGCGTGGGCATCTTCGAGCCCGAGGATCTGGGCTATTCCGGCAAAAGACCGACCTTCGTCGCGTAAAGCGAGGGTCTGCTCGTCACGGTCTACTTCGTCACTCATAGTCGTGGCGCCCTGGTTCTTCGCGGGCGCATTCGACTGCCCTAGAGCGATCGGACGCGCCTGGCCTGGAGGCCCTTGGGTCCTTGTTCGGACTCATAATCGACTTTCTGTCCCTCGATCAGCTCGCGATAGCCCGAACCTTCGATGGATGAGAAATGTGCGAAGACGTCGGGTGTGCCGTCGTCAGGGGTGATAAATCCGAAGCCTTTGGTGGCGTTGAACCACTTCACGGTACCTTCGGCCATTGAGTGCTGCCTCTTCTCTCCACGCTTGGACACTTGCGGGAGACCTTGAGGCAACCGGCAACGACGTACAGCTTGCGTGATCTGACTGCTCGCTGTTATCGAGTGTACTCGGTTGAACGCGTCGGCGCCCCGAGAAGACTCGGAGAGGTCGAAACCCGCCATCGAGGGAGAGCGAGCGCTCGACGAAGAGGGGTTAACCCACGCTCTCTTGCTGATCCCAATGCCTGTCCTCGACGTGACGCACCATGGCGCTCCGCAAGGCGATGCGCGCCCCGTGAAACGTCTCGGCCCGCCCCTGGACGTACCCGCCACAGAAGGGGCAGCGCTTGAGCAGCGCACGCTCCATCTCGATATCGCGTGCTTGATTCATGGCCCTTGGCGCCTCGATAGATCGGTGTCTGACATACGTGATCGTGTGTTCTGCGCGACTTCTTTAGCCCATGGCTCTGGGCCTCAGGCATTGGCGGCGCTTCGTGGCTACACAGTCAACCAGTTGGTGGCCGCCGTTCCCGCCATGGAGGGCAGCCGACCGCCCCTGTGCCGGTTATGGCCAAAGGACCCTGGGCGGCGGATCAGCCTGGGCGTACCGTTGCTGCTAGGGATGGCCTCTGGAGGGATTTTTCCCTCGTCTCGGAGGTCGTCCAGGGCAGGGAGTTGGCGGGGTGTGGGCAACGCATCGAACGGCTCCAACGGCATGGAACGGATCGGCAGCGGTTCTGCACCCCGCTTCCCTTCCTTGACCACCCGTCGTCGTCGAGCCCCGCCACATGATCCTGCCGGGGATGGGCGCGGGGTCGGAGCCGGCTGAGCGCCTCGGGGCGGGGACCAAGAGCGGGAAGGCGGACCTCTGGACGATGAGGCCGTCGGATCGGATCCCTCACTCTGCGTTCGTTCCTGCCTGGGGCTCCACCAGAAAGCCTTTGCCTCAGACGCGCTCTGTTGCCCTAGAGATCGTCCACCCCCGCCTCTGAGGATGTCTTTCGGCTCTAGTATCGGACAGCTGGATCTGCGTCTCATGGAACGTGCCATGGCAAGTCGCCGTCCAACCTCTGAGGACCACGGACCCCGGATGAGTGGACGCCAGGTCGACAGGATCGTGGCGGGCCTTCGAGGAGAGGAGGGGTGTGATCACAAGCACATGATCGTCACCTTTTCCGACGGTGGAACCGAGGAATGGGAAGGTTCGCTCCTTGATTCGTGCGAAGAGGCCCGGAGCTGGAACCTGATCCTGATGCCCACGCTCGATGACTCGATCCGTTGGGAGCGACACCCCCGCGCATGGCACGAGGAATAGGGGTACCTGCCCAGCATCAATGCACGGCCTCTCCTCCTGTCTCCCAAGGTGGCCGTCGTGCTCTCTCGGAGGGCCTTATGGCCGGGTATGAACTCGTCAGCATCGTGTGGCACCAGCAGGGTCACCGCATCGACCTCAACTACCTTCATGGCGAACCCGATCACATGATCGGCTCTGAGGCGATCACGGCGATGCTCGCCAAGGAGGCCGGACTGGACGCCGTGCCGACGCCCGACGACACCTGTCGCTGGGTGCTCAGGCGCCGATGGGCACCATGACCGAGAACACCCAGTAGCCACTCCAGACGGAGTGGGCGTCTTGCCGGGTGGCTGAGGGGGTCCGTGCACCTCGGACCTGAGCCTGCCGTTTGAGCTGGGGATGGGCGGTGAGGAGGGGAACCTCCCCCAATCCGAACGCCACGGTGTCGGCGCAATCTCATTAAAAATGGGGATTCCCGGCGGCGCCTGGTCTCATACCCTATTTCCCAGGTATCAGTAGGGAATCCTTCGGTAGTGCGGTGTGAGGATCTCCTGGGGAAACGGGATTGGGAGGCAGTCGTGAATAGGTCGTCTGGGGGGCGCGAGGCGCGAGCGAAGTACCTTTTGGTCGGAGCATCGTTGCTCGTCGTGGCGGGTGCCGTTCTTCTGGGCACAACGATGTCAGCCTTCGCCGCCGGGACGACGATGACGGCGTCCCCCGACACCGGCTTGATGAACGGGTCGGCTGTGACGCTCACCGGCAGCGGGTTTACCGACAGCTCGCCCGGGAACGTTCTGGAATGCAACAGCGATCCGAGCCAGCCGACGGTCATGGACGGAGGGGTCATCAACTCCTCCATCCCGGTCAGCTGCTCGGCGCCATCATTGTCGGCGCTCGTGACGACCAGCAGCACAGGAGCGTTGGCGACAACGTTCAATGTAGTGGCGGGAACCGTCGGTCCTCCGTGTGGCCCGGCGCCTGCAGCAGTTACTTGTGCTGACACAGACAGCGCCGGGAACAGCCCGACAGCAGATGCTGCCCTGTACCCGTGCCCCCCGACGGCCGCGCAAATCGCAGCGGGTGACTCGTGCACCCTCAGTTACGGCGACGCAGCCAACGACAGCGCTGTCGCCAACATCTCCTTCGGCTCATCGAACTCCAGCTCCACCAGCGGCGCTACCACCTCCACCACGGGTGCCTCAAGCTCCCTCACCGGGGCTTACGAGCTCTACTGTCCAGGTACCCCGGTCGGAGACGTTGTACTCAACGACGCAATGACGTCGGCAACGATGTCGCCGTCGGCGCCCACCGCCGGGCAGTCCTTCAGCCTTACCGGCTACCAGACAGTGGTGAACCTGCCCGCCTCATTGGCTAGCGCGGCGGGAGCGCTTCAGCCCAACCTGACGGGCTCGGCCACCGCCCAGATCGACGCCAGCGGTGCCACTCCGGCCACCACGCCGGAGGGACCACTCGACTTCAATGTCCCCATCCCCAGCCCAGTGCCTGCTGCAGGCGTAAGCCTGTCGCTCCCCTCCACGCCTGCGACGGTTTCTGGGTTCACAGCGACAAGCGGATCGGTCACGATCCAGGAGGACTCCACCGCCGACCTGTCGCTGACGGTGGCGGGGAACGCGCTTGCGCTCAGCTGTACGGCATATCCGAATGACTCGTTGACGCCATCGGGCATCACCACTTCGACGCCTTCGGCCAGTCCGATCGCGCCGGTGATCGCGGTGGCGGGTGGCGGAACGACCACCGGATCGACCACCACGACCACGGGCGCCACCACCACGACCACGGGCGCCACCACCACGACCACGGGCGCCACCACCACGACCACCGGTGCCACCACCACGACGACGGGGGCTACGCCCCCGGCCCCGGCCCGGGCGAGCTCCCCGTCGCTCACAGGTGCCTACGAGTTGTACTGCCCGAACACCCCCGTCGGGAACGTGGTGCTGAACGACGCCATGACCTCGGCGAGCCTGTCGCCGACCAACCCCGGCTCGGGGCAGTCCTTCAGCGTCACGGGGTACCAGACGGTGGTCAACCTTCCTCAGTCCCTGGCCAGCGCGGCGGCCGCGGTGCAACCCACCCTGGCGGGTTCGGCCACCGCCCAGATCGACGCCAGCGGGGCCACGCCGGCGACCACTTCGGAGGGCCCGCTCGACTTCAGCGTCCCCATCCCGAGCCCGGTCCCCGCGGCAGGAGTCACGCTCTCGCTGCCGACCGCACCGGCGACGGTCAGTGGGTTCAGCGCCACCGGGGGGCCGGTGACGATCAAGGAGGACTCCTCGGCCAGCTTGACCCTCACGATCTCGGGGAGCCCGTTGACGCTTACCTGCACGGCCTACCCCAACGACACCGTGACGCCTTCGGGCATCACCACCACCACCCCGAGCGCCAGCCCCATCTCGCCAGTGATCGCGGTGGCCGCCGGTTCCTCCACGACCACGTCGATGTCGTCCGCGTCGACCTCGACGTCCTCGGCGGCGCCGACCACCCTCACCACCTCGCTGTCGGGTGGGGGGCAGTCCGGCACCACCCTCGCCCTCTCGCCGGGGACGGCGGTGACCGACCAGGCCACCTTGAGCGGGGCTAACGCGGCCAGTGCGGGAGGAACCGTCACCTACCGGGTGTTCTCGCTGTCGTTCTCCTCCTACCACTTCTCCCACGCGTTCTCCTCGTGGTACGGCTGGGGGTGGCAGCCGGCCTCGAGCCCCGACCAGGTTTCGGTCACCAACGGCTCGGTCCCGGCTTCGAGCCCCGTCACGCTCGGCACCGGCGTCTACTTCTGGCGGGTCTCGTACTCCGGCGATGCCAACAACCGCCCCGCTCGAACCGAGCAGGGCGCCGAGACCGAGATCGTGCTGCCGGATTACTGCCCGACCGGGTTGAGCTGGTTGTCAGTGAAGTGCTTCAGCCACGCCCAGGGTTACGGCGGGAACGGGAACGGGAACGGTGGCCACGGCTACGGAAACGGGCAGAGCTCCGGTGACGGTGGCCACAGCTACGGGAACGGGAACGGGAACGGGAACGGGCAGAGTTCCGGCGATAACGGCCACAGCTACGGGAACGGGAACGGGAACGGGAACGGGAACGGATCTGGCGACGGCGGCCACAGCTATGGCAACGGGGGCGGGAACGGATCTGGCGACAGTGGCCAACACGACTACCACTGGGGCAATGGAGGCATGATGGGGTGGATCGGCCATTGATCGAGGCCCCGTAGTCCAGTCACGAGCTGCGAGTGGACCCATTCCTGGGTGGTAAGGGGGTCCCGTTCCGGACCGCTCGGGCGGGCCTTAAGTCAGATGCCCGACCGCTCAGTTCCGGGTGATGCGCACCATCACGTAGATGCCGAAGAAAAGGAGCGCCGCGGCAATCAAGGTGATCTCGATGCTGTGAGAGATCTGGATTGTCATTATTTCCCACCACGCAGTGGCACGTTGGACTCGGTCTAGGCCTTGAGAGCCTCTGGGCTCATCGGTTTCATCGGCCGGCGATCCTCCAAGCTTGACCACAGGCCATGCCGGCCCGGACCGAGAGCGTGCTGGGAGGATGCTCAGTCGGACCCATGAGTCCGACCGGCCCTGGAGCGCCCATCCGCACCACCGGGCCTCCGATCGGGTCTTCACTGGGTCGCAAGTCCCAGATCCCGCCCATCCTCTGGTGGAGATTGGGTCCGCCAACCTATGGGCCCGAGGCCCCGGTTGGCAGATAGTTGTCCTTGCGTTGGAGGGAACTTGGGGAACCATGCGCACGACGACCATCGACCCCGGGGAGGTTCGGTGCAGCAGTACTTCACTGCCAGCGAGGGTGGGGGTACCACCACACTTGTCGCGTGTCCCGGACGGGCGGGCCCGACCTTGTTCCCGGCGCCGGTTGCCGTTCATGACCACGGCGCCGACGCCGAGGAGACCATGCCGCGCCAGTCCGGCCGGCTGGCCCTGATCATGGTCGTCAACGGTGCCATCGCCGGACTTGTCGCCACCATGGTGTTTGGCGCCGTAGAGATCGCTATCCACCTCCTGCCGTGAAGACCGCGAACCGTTCCCAGATGCTCACCGACCCAGAGGTCGAAGGCGACGGCCAGGTGTTGACGGGGATGTGGGGGGATATCCACAATCAGAAGGGGGTCGTCGCCGTCGTCGTCGAGCGTGACGACGGCACGTGCGTCTTGTTCTTTCGGGGTTCCGGGGGAACTTGGCCTTCGAGCGACGAAGCGAAGAACGCGGTCGACAAGATCTCGGCAGGCGTTGTCTGGCGCGAGTCGACAGGGGGCGTGTGGGTGGCTCGTGCCGATGTGAACGGGCCAGAGGTGTCGGATCGCGCTCCTGCACGCAGGCGGCGCTCCGAGCCCGACAAACCGGCAAAGACGTCAGCGACGAAGGACACCTATATGGCTGCCCGAGTGCTCCGGGGGACGGTTCGCTTCGGTCATTCCCGGAATGCCCCGCCCGGTTCGAGGGCCGATTCCGGTGTCTTGGGGGAGCGGCGGGCGGGTTGACTGCGTCGGGGCGCGGGCGGCGAATTCAGAACGGAGCAGGCGTTGATCCATCCTCCTCCCACTCCTCGGTGGCGATCCTCTCGAGGCCGTCTTTGTTCTCGTCGCTGGGGGTCGTACGGATGGTCTCGAACCCGCACATGCACCGGTACGGGCGGGCAAAGGCGGGGTCTCCGAAACCGGTGATCGTGTAGAAGATCTCTCCGGCGGCGAGCGCGCTGAGCACCGAGGCAATGGGCCAATCTTCAGGAGAGCCGGGCTTCGTGTCGGTCCCGATGGCCGTGACGTGTCGGTGGCCCCAGTTCGTAATGGACCGCTCTACCCTGACGATTTGAAACGCCTGTGGCATCGCACGACCTTCTCAACTGCTGCTACCAGTGTACGACCGCCGACGGGTGTACGAGCCGTCCGGTCACATGGGCCGCACCCGAATCAGGCTCCGGGAAACGCAACGGAGGAACAAACTTGAGTCATCGGTCGGATCTGTGGCGTTCGTGTGGCGTTCGTGTGGCGTTCGGCGTCGCCTGCTTCGGCTATCTCCCCAGGAGCTTGCGCAGAGCCGAACGGACGAGTTGGGGAAAGCGGGTCCGGATCGTGATGACGATCGGGACCACCAACAGGACGATCGCGATTGCCGCCGCCGCCTCGGCCCGTCCGCTGCGATATGAGGTCATCCCGGGACGACGGCCGAGAAGCGACGGCAACGAGTCGGCCGGGATCGTGGAGTAGATGACGGCCACAGTTGCGGCAAGAAGGCCCAGGGTCGCCAACACCAGGATCAGGAACCCCGACCGGGACCGAGGCGACGATGCCCGGTACGAACCCTGGCCCCGCCGGGGGTGGGTCAGGAGTACTGCCTTGGTCGGTGGTCCGATCACCGGAGTCGGCGCGGTGGGAGGGAAATCGGTGACCGGGATCGTCGCCGTCGTGACCCGCTCGTTGCCCGGTTCCCCCAGGGAGGGTGCGCCGGCGCCCCTCGACCCCGCGCCGGGCGGCAGGTGATACGACCCGATCCCACCGTCTCTCACGAGCGGTGTCGGCTGTCCCTGTTTGAAGAGTCGTTCCTCGTGAGCCCCGAAAGGGTCGGCTCGCCAGCCATCGATGTCCATCGCCCTACCTCATGGCGCAAGCGGATCCGACACCGGTCGTGGAGTCCAGCATCAAGGCGAGGGGAACCGGTGCCCGGCGCCACCGGGGGGACGCAACGCAAGTGTCCTTCGATTACACGGTTGGTGCCGACACGTTGTGGTCAGGCGGGGCACCTGGAGCGCCCCAACCCCTTTCGTCCCACGACTGGGGCACGCTTGGATCTGCGGGGTCAGGATGCTTCCCCGGCGGGGTGAGCCCCATCGGGTCGGTGGGGTCCTCCCTGACAAAGCGCCTTACTGCCCAGGGCAGGCCCAATCCCGCCAGGAGTGCCCCCACGGCAATGACGCCCGACTGGATCATGCGACTGTTCGTCGTGGACTGACATTCGTTCACGAAAGCCACCCATTGCGAGTGCCGTGCGGAGTTCGCCGGGGGTTCGGGTCCGGCTCCGACGGACAAGGGATTGAAGAAGGCGAGGAGGGCAGACTCCGATGACGTACTGGGGCCACACGTACCGCCGGCGGCCGGAGCGGGCAGCGGTACCAGCGCGATGGTGGCGGCCGCGGCCAGGAAGAACACGGCCAGTACTGTGCCGACGACCCGGACGGCTCCGAACACGGTCACGGGCTCCGATCGTAGATGAGGCGGACCCGACCGAAGGTGGCGGCGATGCCGAGAAATGGTCGCGACGAGGGTCGGTCTCGCCGCGCCTTGGGCAGGACGATCTTTGGAGCCTCCAGTAGGGTCGAATCGTGACCGAACCCGGCCTCATCGACCCCGATGTGCCACTGTCTCACCTGCCGTCGGAGACGAAGGCTGAGCGGGCGGGGAGTTTCGGCGGGGTGGCTTCGCACTACGAGCGCTACCGTCCCGGTCCGCCCGTGGCCGCGGTGGACTGGATCGTTCCGAGCCGAGTCGGCCGGATCGTCGACCTCGGGGCCGGCACCGGCGCGCTGACCAGGCTCCTGATCGCGAGGGCCGACGAGGTCGTTGCCGTCGAGCCCGACGAGCGGATGCGGTCGGTGCTCATCGAGGAGGTCCCCGGCGTCAGGGCGGTCATGGGTCGTGGCGAATCGATGCCCCTTCCCGGCAGCTGTGCCGACGCCGTGGTCGCGTCGGCGTCATGGCACTGGATGGATCCTGTTCCGGCCCTCCGCGAGGTGGCTCGCGTGTTGGTACCAGGCGGGATCCTGGGCGCCTTGTGGTCGGGGCCCGACCCCGAAGGTCCGTTCCTGGTTCAGGCCCAGGCACTTCTCGTCGAGCAATCGCGGCGTCACGACGACTCGGCGGCCGGTGACCGCTCGGTCCGTCCCGGAGCCGGTGAATTCGCGGGCCTCATCATGGGGGACGCACGTCGCCCCCCGTCGACCCTCGAGATTCCCGACGGTGTCCCCTTCGACCAGCCTGACCACGAGGTGTTCAGATGGGATGTCGCTCTCAACGCCGACGAGCTGATCGGGTTGCTCGGCACCTTCAGCTGGATCATCACCATGCCCGAGGAGACACGCCGAACCGTGATCGCCGAGGCCCGCCGTCTCCTGCGTGAGTTTCTGGGCGTCGAGGGCGATGTCACCGTCGATGTGGCGTTCCGCTCAGAGGCCTGGCGTTCCCGGCGCCACGATTGAGGGTGTCCCGGCGATCGGGGCGGATCTCTGCTGCCTGTTGATGGCCTGGACCGCCGTACGCCGGGGCGCCGAATGGCCGCCGCTCCTCCCCGGTGGTGGTTCTGGCGCCCGCTATCGCGTGAGCTGGGGAAACTGACTCCTTCGCGCTCGGGCTCGGATCACGTGGCGACAGGGGCCGTTCCTGAGCCGGGGCCTGACTGGAGCAGTGTCTCCCGGCGTCGTAGTTTCATGGTGTGGGCCAGAGCGCTGCTTCCCCCGACACCTCCGTGGTGCTGCGTTCGCGGGCCGACCTCGCCATGCGCCGGCTTCTGCTGGTCCCGGGCGGGCCCCGCACCGTCGGGGACGAGGCGGCACAGCGGATGTTCAGTTTCTCGATCCTCCTCTCGGGGCTGCGCTGCCTGCTGAGCTATGTGATCTTCCCGATCGTCACCCCGGCGCTCGGGGTCGCCACCGGAGTCGGTCCCGCCATCGGGATTCCCATCGCCGTGTTGGCTCTCTTCTTCGACGTCGTCGGTCTCAGGAGGTTCTGGAAGGCCGACCACCGGTGGCGCTGGGGAATGACGGTGATTTACGTCGCCGTGATGGCCTTGGTGAGTGCGCTCCTGGTGGGCGACATCGTCGACCTGGCGTCGTAGCCCGAGCTCGCCCACTCACCGTCTGTGCCTTGAGCCGATCTCGGCACCGGTGGACCTTCCGGCGCCGAGATCCGTCCTGGACGTCATCGATAGGTGAACTGGGGCTTCGAGGTCGGTCGCGATCCGATCAACGATGCACGGGCGTCATGTCGCCGTAGCGGTCGCCGGCGGCGGCGCCGACGGGAAGAACCTCGTCGATGCGTCGCAACTCTTCGGGGGTGAGGCTGATGTCGTCGGCGGCCACGTTCTCCTCCAGGTTCGTGCGCCGCTTGGTCCCCGGGATCGGAACCACGTCGTCTCCCTGGGCGAGCACCCAGGCCAGTGCCAATTGGGCCGCGGTCACCCCCTTGGTGGCCGCCATCTCCTCCACCCGCTCGACCAGCTGCAGGTTCTTTCCGAAGTTCTCCCCTTGGAAGCGCGGGTTGTGGCGCCGGAAGTCGTCGGCGTCCAGGTCGTCGAGCGTCCGGTACGCGCCGGACAGAAAGCCCCGCCCGAGCGGCGAGTAGGCGACGAAGCCGATGCCGAGCTCGCGAACGGTCTCGAGCACCCCGTCAGTCTCGGGGTCGCGGGTCCACAACGACCACT
>JARLGQ010000206.1 GCA_031292675.1 Acidimicrobiales bacterium | reverse complement strand
GCTGCCGGTGGTGGCGGGTGCGGAGATCCGCGACGATCGCTACTTCCGGGTGTCGCGTCACGGACGCGACCTCGTGGCCGACAAGGGCGACGCCACCCCGGTGGCGTGGGTTCACCGCGACCTGCGGTTCTCGGAGAAGCTCGCCACCCCCGACACCTCGATCGCGGACCTCATCGGCGAAGTCGACCCCATCAAGATCGCCGAGGGCCGGTACCTCTCCGACGAGCTCACGCTCCACTACGGCCTGGTGCCGAGGTCGAACCGGGGGATCTTCGCCATCAACGAGCTCCCCGACCTCGCCGAGCGCATCCAGGTCGGCCTGCTCAACGTGCTCGAGGAGCGCGACGTGCAGATCCGCGGCTTCACGGTGCGCCTGCCCCTGGACGTCGTGCTGGTGGCGACGGCCAACCCCGAGGACTACACCAACCGGGGCCGCATCATCACCCCGCTCAAGGACCGCTTCGGCGCCCAGATCCGCACCCACTACCCCGAGGACACCGACACCGAGCTCGCCATCGTCCACCAGGAGGCCCGGCCCCCCATCAGCGCCGAGGGCGGCCCCCGCGTGGAGGTCCCGGACTTCATGGCCGAGATCGTGGCCGAGCTGTCCCAGCTGGCCCGCCAGAGCCCGCATGTCAACCAGCGGTCGGGGGTCTCGGTGCGCCTCAGCATCTCGAACTACGAGACCCTGGCGGCCAACGCGGTCCGCCGCTCGCTGCGCCTGGGGGAGCCCGACGCCGTGCCCCGCATCAGCGACCTGGGCGCACTCGTCGCCTCGACCCAGGGCAAGATCGAGATCGAGGCGCTCGAGGAGGGACGCGAGGAGCGCATCCTCCAGGGCCTGCTGTCCGCGGCGGTGCTGGCGGTGTTCCGCCGCCGCTGCCCGACCGAGCAGCTCGGGCCGATCGTGAACGCCTTCGACGAGGCCCGGGTGGTCCACGCCGGAGACGACCTGCCGGCGTCGGCCTACGCCCAGGTGCTGGCCCAGGTCCCCGCGCTCGAGGGCCCCGTGCTGGCCCTGGCCGGAGGGGAGACGCCCGGGGCGGTGGCCGCCGCGGCGGAGTTCATCCTCGAGGGCCTCCACCTCACCAAGCGCCTCAACAAGGAGGCGGCCGGGGCCAAAGCCACCTACCGGGGACGGGGATGAGCCGGGACCGCGCCCAGCCGGGCCGGACCGGGACCCGGACCGGACTCCGATGACGCGCCGCTGGGACTACCGGCGCTGGGACGGCACCCAGCCCGGATTCGAGGACGAGGTCGACTCCCTCTTCTCCGAGCTCGCCGACGACCTGCTCTACCACGGCGACCCCGACGCGGCGCTGCGCCGCCTGCTCACCTCCGGCTTCCGCCGTCCCGACGGCGAGCAGGTGCAGGGACTGCGGGAGCTCATGGAGCGCCTGCGCCAACGGCGTCAGGAGGAGCTCGAGAGCGGAGATCTCGGGGGGGCGTTCCACGAGATCGCGCAGGAGCTCGACGACGTGGTGGCCGAGGAGCGCGCCGGGCTGCAGTCGCTTGCCGACGACGCCCGCCAGTCCGGCGACCAGCGCCGCCAGGAGGTGACCGACGACGTCGTGGCCGAGCGCAACGTCGAGCTCGACCTGCTGCCTCCCGACCTGGCCGGGCGCGTGCGCGGGCTGCAGAACTACGACTTCGTCTCCTCCGAGGCGCGTGAGCACTTCGAGCAGCTGCTCGAGAAGCTGCGCGAAGAGCTCGCCAAGAGCTTCTTCGACCAGATGTCGGAGGCCATGACGAACCCCGACCCCGAGCAGCTCGAGCGCGTCCGGCAGATGCTCGACGCCCTGAACCGCATGATCGAGCAACGCGAACAGGGCGAGGCGCTCGATCCCTCCTTCGAGTCCTTCATGGAGTCCTTCGGGGACTTCTTCCCCGGCAACCCCCAGACCCTCGACGAGCTGCTCGAGCAATTCGCGGCGCAGATGGCGGCGGTGCAGGCCGCCCTCGACTCCATGTCCCCCGAGCAACGCGCCCAGCTCCAGGCCCTGGCCGCTTCGTTGTTCGAGGACCTCGACCTGCGCTGGCAGATGGACCGCCTGGCCGAGAACCTGCGCAAGGCCGTGCCCGGGGCGGGCTGGGGCCGGAGCTACCAGTTCAGCGGCTCGGACCCCATGGGCCTGGCCGACGCGGCGGCCTCGGCCCGCCGGCTCGGAGAGATGGACCAACTCGAACTGTTCCTGCGCTCGGCGACGTCGCCGGGCGCCCTGGCCGAGGTCGACCTGGACGAGGTGGCGAAGTACCTCGGCGAGGACGGGGCCCGCTCACTGGAGCGTCTGGCCCGCCTGGCCAAGCAGCTCGAAGAGGCCGGTCTCATCGAGCAGCGCGAGGGCCGGTACGAGCTCACCGCCGTCGGGATCCGGCGCATCGGGCAGCAGGCGCTCACCGACCTGTTCTCGAAGCTGGCCAAGGACCGGCTCGGGGGGCACCGCAACACGTACGTGGGCACGGGACACGAGCCCGAGGGCCAGACCAAGCGCTACGAGTTCGGCGACCCCTTCACCCTCGACATCCAGCGCACCATGCACAACGCCGTGACGCGGTCGGGTGCGGGCACCCCGGTGCACCTCGAACCCGACGACTTCGAGATCTCGCGCACCGAGCACCTGACGCGGGCGTCGACGGTCCTCATGGTCGACCTTTCGCTGTCGATGCCGATGCGCGACAACTTCCTGGCCGCCAAGAAGGTCGCCATCGCCCTGCACACGTTGATCTCCACCAAGTTCCCCCGTGACTTCCTGGGCCTGGTGGGCTTCTCCGAGGTGGCCCGCGAGATCAAGCCACAGGACCTTCCCGAGGTGTCGTGGGACTTCGTCTACGGCACGAACATGCAACACGGGCTCATGCTCGCCCGCCGCATGCTGGCGCACCGCGCCGGCACCAAGCAGATCATCATGATCACCGACGGGGAGCCGACCGCGCATCTCGTCCCCGACAACGCGGGCAGCTACGAGGTGTCGTTCAGCTATCCGCCCACGGCGGAGACCGTGCGCGTGACGCTGACCGAGGTGGTGCGCTGCACGCGCGCCGGCATCACCATCAACACGTTCATGCTCGACGCCAACCGGTCGCTGCAGGGTTTCGTCGAGCAGATGACCAAGCTCAACCGCGGACGTGCCTTCTTCACGACTCCCGAGACGCTCGGCGACTACGTCCTCGTCGACTTCTTGGAGCACCGCCGCACGGTCCGTTCGGCCACCCGCCGCGGCGCATAGCCGCCTCGCCGTCACGCTGCGCCGCATTCCGGCGGCACATCCGCTTGTGGATAACTCCGATGACGCATCATTGTCGGCGCGCCGCGGTGACAACACCACGGTGCGTCCACGACCACTCCGGTACGTGACGACGTCGAGGCCACGCTGCGTGCGACGAATGTCGCCGCCGCTCCGATATTGCCCCTTGCGCCTCCCAGAACCATCAACGATGATGACACCGCTGTAATTCACACCGATGTAATTACAGATGTGCCACTACATATATGCCACTAGATGGTGAGGGGAGGCGTACCGGTGGACGCAGTTTCACTGTTGTACGGCCGCCAGGACCGCGACTGGCAGTCGAGGGCCAACTGCATGGGAGTCGATCCCGACCTGTTCTTCCCGGAGCGTGGTGCATCCACGCGCGAGGCGAAGGAGGTCTGCCGGGGTTGCGTGGTGCGCGAGGACTGCCTCGAGTACGCGCTGGCCAACGGCGAGAAGTTCGGGATCTGGGGAGGGCTCTCCGAACGCGAGCGACGGCGGCTGCGCCGCGCCCGCGCCATGAGCCGCCGCGCCGCGGCGACCGC
>JARLGQ010000205.1 GCA_031292675.1 Acidimicrobiales bacterium | reverse complement strand
CGGTCCCCGGGATCCATCGGATCACCGGGCTCTTCGGAGCCGTTGCCGGCTTCTTGAACCGACGAGCACTCGCCCGGGCGACCCGCGCCCTGCCCCGGACGCTGCACTACATCGGTTCGGCCTTGCTGAGCGGGGAAGTGAGCGACTCAGTGCCGGCACCGCACCTGTCGCTCGGCCTTGGGGCTCAGGTGGCGATGGACGAGGCGCTGCTGGCCATGGCCATGACGCCCCGCAGGTTCCCGCTGCCCGGGGACTACGCGAGGGTGTCGAGCGAGCTCGCCGCGGCCGAATCCTTGTACGCAGGGGAAGGTTGGATCGCGGAGCCCGACTCCTATCACCGCGCCCCGCCGCCGCTCTTCGAACCCGACGTGACGACGAGCCGGGGATGGGCCACGGGGCTGAGCTACGACCGGTGGGACTGGGACAGCGGGTTCATCCCCTATCCCGGCGAGCCCGGAGCCGACCGGTGGATGGCGTTCGAACCGAACCGGACCGCCTCGGCCGTCATCGTGCGCCACCCCGGCGGCCCCCGGCCCTGGGTGATCGCCGTGCACGGCTTCTGCATGGGGTTCCCGTTCATGGATTTTCAGGGGCTCCAGATGAACCGGCTCCACCACGAGCTTGGGATGAACGTGGCCCTCCCGGCGCTGCCGCTCCATGGGCCGCGCCGGGTCACCCTGGTGAGTGGGGAGCCGTTCCTCTCTTTCGAGCTGATGAACGCCGTGCACGGCATGACGCAGGCCGTGTGGGACATCCGGCGCCTCATCACCCTCATCCGTCAGCAAGGAGCCACATCGATCAGCCTGTACGGCGTCTCACTAGGCGCGTACGCCGTTTCGCTCCTCGCCGGTCTGGAGCAAGGCATCGACGGCGTGGTGGCGGGCATCCCGGTATCGGATTTCCCAGGCCTGTTCCACCGGCACAGTCCTCACGACATCCGTGCCCGATCGATCGAGCACAAGATCATGGGCGGCCCGGCCGAGAACGTTTACCGAGTGGTGTCGCCTCTGTCCTTTGAGGCCAAGGTGCCCAGGCGCGGCCGGTTCATCTTCGCCGGCTACGGCGACCGGCTGGCCTTTCCGGATCAGGCACAACGCCTCTGGGCGCACTGGGATCAGCCCCGCATCTCGTGGTATTCGGGGGGCCACGTGGGCTACTTGTGGTCCAAACAGGTGGCCGACTTTCTCGTCAGTTCGTTGCGTCAGGTCTCGACCAGCGGTTCCCCAAGTTCCGAGGGCTGACTCATGGAAACGATGACCGGGCTGGACGCGAAATTCCTCTATTCGGAGACACCGACGGCCCACATGCACACGGTGAAGGTCGTCGTGGCCGACGTTTCTACCCTGAAGGGCGAGTTCTCCTACGACGCCCTGACCGAGATCCTCGCGGACCTAATTTGCCGGCTTCCGCCGTTCCGCCGCCGGGTCGTGCCGGTCCCGTGGGGACTGGGTCATCCCGTGTGGGTGGAAGACCCTGAGTTCAACCTGAAGCGTCACATCAGCCGCCGGGTGCTCGTCGGCACGGCGGGTGATCGCGAGCTCGCCGCCGTTGTGGCTGATTTCGCGGGCATCCCACTGGCGCGCGATCGGCCCCTGTGGGATTTGTTGGTCGTGGAGGGGCTCGACGGCGGCCGCATCGCGGTTGTGGCGAAGATCCACCATGCGGTGGCCGACGGGTCCGCCGTCGTGGCCCTGCTCCAGAACGTGGTGCAAGGCGCCGGCGTCGAGCCGTCAGGGAAACCCGATGTGGATGCGTGGCGTCCAGAGCCGCTCCCGACGCGTCGCGAACTACTGAGGATGGCGGCACACGACCATGTCCTCCGGTGGAAGGGCCTGCCGCGGTTTGTGGTGCAATCGGCGCGACAGGGCCGAGCGTCGGAAGCGAGGCGTCGTAGCTTCGCGGTCAAGCCTCCTCTTCCTCTTCACCACATACCCAAGACATCGTTCAACGTGTCTCTCACCTCCGAGCGCACCTTTGCAATGACCAAGCTCCCACTCGAGGATCTCAAGTCCATCCGGCGCACCGCGGGCACCACTCTCAACGATGTCTACCTCTGCGTGTGCGCAGGGGCACTGCGACGCTATCTGTTGGACGGCGGTGAACTACCGGCACGCCCCCTGGTCGCCAGTGTCCCGGTCTCGACCGACCCGAATGTAGCCCGCATGTCGGGCAACCGAGTCGACAACCTCTATGTGAGCATCGGGACCGACATCGCCGACCCAGTCCGGCGCCTCGAAGGCATCCGGAGCATGACGGCAGCCTCCAAGGAAGTTCGCAGCGTGCTCGGCCACGATCTCTTTGAGCAGCGCGCCGATTTTGTGCCGCCACAGATTTACCATTCGGCCGTGCGACTCTGGACCCGGTCCCACATTGCGAACCGGGTCCACCCACCCCTCAACGTTGTGCTGTCCAACGTCGCCGGACCGCGGGAGCGGATCTTTTTCGGTCCCATCCGGCTCGAGGCTCTCTACTCGGTGGGTCCCATCCTCGAAGGGATCGGCCTCAACATCACTGCCTGGAGCTACGAACAAACGCTGGGTGTCTCCCTGCTCGGTTCTCCGGTCAGCGTTCCCGACCCCTGGCTGATCGTCGACGCACTACATGCTGCACTCGAAGAGCTCGGGGATGCGATCGGCACTGAAGCGCTGGCAGACCACTGATTGAGTGATCGTGTCTTTGTGCTGTCCTTGACATGAAGGGCCAGGGCGCAAGCACTCGCTAGGACGGGATCGCTTGGGGTGAGAGATGCCGGGACGTGCCGGACGGACCATCACGTCGTGGCCGCGTTGTACATTTCGAGGAACTCACTCATACCGGGGGGATTGACGTTCATCGCGTGGTCAGCCACCACCTGAACGACGGCTGGCCGACCCGAGGCGCTTGCTCGTCGGAGGGCGGGCACGATCCCCTCAGGCGAGTCCACCAACTCACCGTGGCAGCCG
>JARLGQ010000204.1 GCA_031292675.1 Acidimicrobiales bacterium | reverse complement strand
TCACGACGTCATCGCGCCGGGGTGATGTACCGGGCACTGGCGACCTTGCCCTTGCGGAAGTCGAGGACCCACACGCAACCCTTGAGACCCGGCGGACGTCGGCTGAGCCGGACGCCGTCTTCCGATGCGAGCGCGGCCAGCACGTCTCCGATGACCTCTCCGTGCGTGCACAGCACCACCGGGCCCGAAGGCTCCGAGATGGCGAGCGCTCTCACCCTGTCGACGGCCTGGCGTGCCGCGTTGGGTGTGAGGGCGACGTCCTCCTCCACTCCGAGGCCGGTCTTGGCGGCGATGGGCTCCATCGTCTGAAGGCAACGCGTGTAGGGGCTCGAGACGAGCCGGGTGGGATTCATGGGGACGATGAACGGCACGAGGTGCTCGGCCTGACCCTTTCCCCGGGTGTCGAGGGGCCGGAGCCGGTCGTCACCGGCCCAACCCTCCTTCGTCCCGGCATGTCCGTGACGCACGAGCAACATCTGCACGGCGTCCATGATGCCTGTTGGGCGGCATCGGGGTCATCGTCTTGGCGCGGTTTCGGTCCACCGGCGCCCGGCCGACACCTTGCCCTGTGCCTGGAGTCCCTTCGCCGGCGACGACGACGACCCGTAAAGGCATCTGCGGCGTCACGGCTCGGCTCGGAACCGCTTCTCCTCGACGGTGCTCCGGTAATCTCGGGGGAGGTCGAGTCGAGGAGGTCGCAGGGCGTTGCCGTCGGAGCCGATCGCGATCACGAGCAAGGACGCCGTCGACGTAGAAGGAGACGAGGTCCAAGTGGTGTGGTCGCTCAACCGACGACCGACCAGCGACTGGGCCCGTGAGTTTCGCAGCGCCACCGTGGCGCGCGACGGATCGACCGACTTCGTCAACATGCCCGCCCCCGACATCCGCAGCGGCGGGACGATCCACTGGACGGTCCCGGCCGCAGACCTTCGCGGCGCCGTGCAGTACGTCAAGGCGTGTGTCGAGGCGGCCAACGAGGGCTACCGACAGCTCCTCGTGCGCCGCGAGGAGGAGCGCAGGCGCCGCGACGAAGAGGAACGGGCCAAGGCGCTTCGCCTCCAGGCGGCCCAGCAGGCGCTGAACGCACTGGACTGACCGCCCGGTGACCCCCCCGATCACCCTCCGTGCGGTGGTGATCGTGCCGAGCCGGCAGCGCCACCCGTGGCCGGGACGAGCGTGAACCGTCATCCGCCCGCCAAGATCCGGCGAACGTCTTCACCGACGGCGCGGAGGAGGTCGAGCAACAGCACGAGCCGGTCTCGGGGCCCGGACGCTTCGAGCAGCCGTTGCCGGTCGAAGGCGTTGACCGGTGCGAGCGCGCACAAGCGCCACGCGATCTCGTCGGGAGAGTCCCCGAGGCTCAGCGCGGCGGGCATGGGCGGCGCCTCGCCGAGCTCGGACAGAAGAGCTCTGACCCGTCGCAATTCGAGCTCGGCGACGCGCAAGTCGTCACCGTCCTCGGTGGGTACGGCGTCGACGTCCTGGACGAGCGCACTCGGGTAGGGACTGTCCTCCAACCACCGCCGCACCCGGATCAGGTCGAGCCCGCCCACGACCAGGTGCCACCGCCCGTCGGGTTGCGGCTCGGCCGCCTCAATGCGCGCCACGGTCCCCACGTCGAATCGTTCGTCCCCGCCCCCGACCTCCGAGCCGCGTGCGATGAGGACCACGCCGAGACGGCCTTCGCCGGCGAGGCAGTCTGTGACCAACCTCCGATACCGGGGCTCGAAGACGTGGAGGGGCAACCGGCCGTAGGGGAAGAGCACCGTGGACACGGGGAACATGGCGAGGCGCCGCTCGTCGGCCATCCCCACAGGATGCCCCTCGGCCGTCGGGGACGGGACCCCGACGACTCGCATTTCCCGTCGCGGCCCGGGACCGCGTCGTGCTCCACCCCACCGACGCTCCGTGGCCGTACGAGCCGGAATTGGATCAACGTTGTGACTAAGTTGGGACACTAGAGGGGCAAATAGCCCACAATCAGTGAAGTACGGGGGACTGGGAGTGACACGGCGGGCCCGGGGGCCGGCGCACACCGCCGGGCCGGGACGAGGACGCCTGAGTCACGAGGTCTGAGACGGCCTGAGAGAGGCAATTGGCAACCGACGAGGGCGAGCTGGGGCCCAACGACGAGCGCAAGGACCTCCGGCGGGAGGTCCGGGAACTGCGCGACCGCCTGACCAGTGTCGAGGGCCACTTCCGCGGCGCGGTGGACAACAGCACCGACGGAGTGATCGTGGTCAACCGCGACGGCATCGTCGTCTTCGCCAACACCGCCGCGGCCGTGATGCTCGGGACGACCCGTTCGAACCTGGTCGGAAAGGCGGCGACCTTTCCGGTGGTCTCCACCACCTCGCGGCGGCCCGATCACGACGTCGTCCTGGCCGACATGCGTGTGCTGTCGACCGACTGGGACGACGAACCGGCCGTCCTGGCCCTCATGCGCGACATCACGGAGCGGTCCATGGCGGACGCGGAGATGGCGTTTCGCGCCACGCACGACCCCGTCACCGGGCTTCCCAACCGCTACCTTCTCGACGACCGGATGAAACAGGCGCTGGCGAGGGATCGGCGCGAGCCGCGAACCTTGGGCGTCCTGTTCTGCGACGTCGACGGGCTCAAGGGGATCAACGACAGACTCGGCCATGCCGTCGGGGACTTGGTCCTGATCGAGACGGCCAAGCGCATCGAGGCCGTCATCCGGCCGGCGGACACCGCTGCGCATCTCGGGGGGGACGAGTTCGTCGTCCTGTGCGAGAGCATCGACGAGGAGGGCGCCACCGCAGTGGCGAGCCGGGTGGAGACGGCCTTCGACGCGCCCATGACCGTCGACGGGATGGAGCTGAGCGTGGGCGTGAGCGTCGGCCTCGCCATGACGAGTGACCCCGACATGCTCCCCGCCGACCTCCTGGCCGAGGCGGACCACGCCATGTACCGGGTCAAGCAGCGCCGTCGCCGCCAGTCAGCTCGCTGAGCTCCCCCGAAACGGGGTGGCGGGCGCCGAGTCCGGGTCGCGCCGGGGACGGCCCGGGGGGCGCGCCACGCTGGCCCAGAGGAGTGCGGCCAGGGTGAGGACGAGCACGGCGAGCAGCTCCGGATAGTAGGAGAAGCCCGTGTAGCTGAACACGATCTTGTGCACCCCCGGCCCGACGGCCACACCGACCAGGGCGGGGGCGAGGATCTGGGTCGTCTCCTGACGGCCGTCGACACGGACGGTCCATCCGGGATCGAACGAGGCGCTGAGCGCGATCACGGCCGGCCGGTGCGCCGTGATCGTCGCCGTGACGACGCCGTCGGGGAGGTCGTCACGCTCGCCGCGCACGGTCCCGGGCGGACCCGACAGGGTGCTGACGGCGCGGGAACTGAGCGGTGCCGGGGCGCCGGTGCCGTACGCCACCGCTAGGTAGTGGCCCTGGCCGGGGAGGTCCGAGCGCAGGTACGGGACGCTCATCACCCCGACGTCGGTCCGATCCGCGCTGAGCACTCCGATGGTGTCGACCACGCGCAAGTACCCACGTGCGGGGAGGACCCACAGCCGGTAGGGGCCGGCCACCATGACGAGGTGGGCGGGCACCGGAGGCGGGAAGCCGGCCGGCAGCACCATGTAGTGCACGGCGAAGAGGGCGAAGTCACCGGGGACGTCCTCGTCGAAGAAGTACTCCGGGTCTGTCATCAGCGACGCCGTGCGGAGGGTGTAGCCCACCTCGTCGACGTCGAGGCTCTCGAGGTACTTGAACACCGGGACGGCACCCACCCGGAAGGTGGAGCCCCAATTCGAGGGCATACCCGCGTACACGCGCCCGCCTCCGTGGGCGTCCACGTAGGCGACGAGGCGGTTGACCTCGGCCCCCTGGGTCCCGTCGGCAGCGCGCTGGGCACTGACCGCCCGGGCGTTGAACGACGCGAAGGACCCCATCTGGGACCACGCCGGCGCCAGGACGGCGACACCCACGGCGCACGACGACGCCACGAGGACGACCTTCCGGGACGGCGCGGCCGCCCACGTCGAGACCCGTGGCCATGCTCTGGCCCCGGCGTGCCACGCGGCGCGCGCCAGGGCCACCCCGCCCATCCCGGCCAGGTACAGGCCTGCCAATTGGGCCCCCATCATGAAGCGACGCATGAAGATGTCGGTGCTCCCGGGAAGGAGCACGGTCAGGGAGCCGAAGGTGGTGCGACCGAAGGACAGCAGGAGGCTCATGGTGAGCAGTGCCACGAGGGCACGCGCCGAGCTCTGCGTGCGCCGCCGGCGGACGCAGACGACGAGCCCGGCGCCGGCGAGGAGCGTGATCACCGGGGCGCGGTGCGCGTCGAAGAGCTGGCCGCCCACGAGCCACGTCATCACCTGCCGGGCTCCGTAGCCGTTGACGAGAGGGGTGTGGGCCAGGATCTCGTTGGTGGCCGCCCACTTGCCGTTGACGAGGACCGGCACCGTCACCCATGCGGACAGGCCCAGCGCGCCCAGCGCCACACCCGCGGCGCGCCTCAGTCGGACGTGCAGTGCGCTGGGCGTGAGGAACGGGAAGACGACGATCGGGATGAGCGCCAGGTAACCGGTCTCGAAGTGCATGGCCGTCGTGAGGGCGACGAAGACCGCGGCCGGAAGCACTGCACGGCGAGACGACATGGCGCGCCACGTGAAGGCCCATGCCAGCGGAAGCATCCACGACGCCCACAACTGGGCCCACACGCCGTACCCGATCCAGACGTAGGCCTTGGCCTCGTACCCGACTCCCACCGCGCTCATGAGCAGCGGGGCAGCTGCGGCCACGAGGAGCGACAGGCTGCGGTCGAGGTCGAAGAGCCTCGCCGACCAGTACACCGACAAGGGCCACAGCGAGAGCAGCAGGTACAAGCTGATCCGGAAGGCGGCGTCGCCACCGGTCGCCAACCCCAATGCTCCGGTCAGCATGGCCGGAAGGCTCTGGTAATGGAGGAACTGGGGCGAGCCGAGGCCCAGATAGGGGAACCAGCTCGTGAGGGGCAGGTGCCCTCCCTGGAGACGCCTCAGGGCGAAGCGCACCATCTGCTCGTGCACGGAGCTGTCATCGAGATAGGGCACTCCGGTGAGCTCCGAGCGCCAGCTCCACAGGCCCCACCCCACCACCGCGGCCAGCACCACCGGCGAGGTCATCCGAGCCCGGCGCGCCTCGGTGCGAGGAGGAGCGGTGGCGGGCCCGGCCCCGTCCCCGGTGCCGAGGCGAAGACCGGTGAAGCGCGCCATGACCGTCATGATGGCCCGGGCCCCGGGAGAACCCGCGGAGGTGGGACGTGCGCCGCCGGATGGGTCAACGTCGTGGGGAGCGGTCCTAGCCGGGCTTCTTGGCGTGGTGGGCGCGGTGCTTCCCCGGGTGGTGGGCCTTCTTCTTCCTCTTGTGCTTGTGCTTCGGTGCGGCGGTGGTCTTGGGCCCGGTTCCCGGGCTCGTGCTCGGACCGGGGCCGGTTCCCGTGCCGGTGCCGGTTCCCGTGCCGGTGCCCGTGCCCGTGCCGGTGCCCGTGCCGGTGCCCGTGCCGGTGCCGGAGGTCGGTGGGTTGCGCAGCACCCCCGTCGTCGGGGAGAAGATCCCTGCCCCGGCATCGGTCTTGGCGATCTGCCAACGCAAGGTCGGCTTGACCAGGATCTCGAGCATGGCCGGGACGGTGCCCGCCGGGACCTGGAAATACTCGCAGCCCTGCGCGCTCTGGTCGGGGTCGAGGGGAGCGAACAAGCCGAGTCCCACCGCGCATTCGGGGACGATGGCGCCGCTGTTGTTGTCGGGGCTGTAGGTCCGGCCCTTGGTGTCGCTCAGCAAGGACGCCACCGAGATCGTCGAATACGAGGCCGTGGCGTTCGAGGTGTTGTGGAGAGTGAGAACGGTGACTGCCAGCTGGCCGGCGGGATCGACGATCACGTTGTCCAGGGTGATCTGGACCCCGGTGGCCTGAAGGGTGCTCCCGACCTTGCCGACCGTGGCAAGCGATGTGGCACCGGGATGCGAACATCCCGCCAGGCACAGGGCGACGACGACGAGCCAGACGATCGGGCGGTCGCGGACCAGCGTCGTCATGGCCCCCCCGTCCTCAGACCGCCACCGGTGGTACCGGTGCACTTCACCCCGCCCCAGTCTCGGCCCCAGTCTCGTTTCGAGGCGCATGCCCCGTCCCAGGTTACCCGTCCCCACTCGATATCGGGAGGCGGGACCACCAAAACAGCCTGTTGAAAGGGGTTTGCGTCGAGATTCGAGAGGGGGCCCGCGGCTATGATCGTTGCGATGCGGGGGGTCGCCATGGATGAGCGCGAGAGCGTTGCCGTGGCCCACCCTCCGGAGCCGGAGCGGGCTGGAAATCCCGACCTTCAGCGGTTCAGGGCCACCGCACTGATCGGGTTGGCCGTGGGCGCCATGCCGTTCCTCTGGGTCCTCTGGGACCAGTGGACCAGCAACATCAACGTACTGCGCACGGCGGGGGCCGGGCGCATCTACGACCTGCAATCACTGGCCATCATGGACGGTCGCCTCTGGATACCCAAGGGCCGACTCGGCCTCGAGGCGTTCGTGCACGACGGTCGTCAGTACACGTACTTCGGGATCCTGCCATCGGTGCTGCGGATCCCATTTCTGATCGTCGATCCGGGGCTCCAGGGTCAGCTCGGCGCCCCCTCGATGTTGCTGGCGTGGATGGTCATCGGCTTCTTCAGCACGCTGCTCATGTGGCGGATACGGGTGATGGTACGGGGAACGGCACCGCTGGGTCGTGCCGAGGCGACCTCGTTGGGCGTCCTGCTGGCCGCCATCACCGGCGGGTCGGTAGTCGTGTTCCTGGGCGCGACTCCCTGGGTGTACCACGAGGACCTCATCTGGAGCATCGCGCTGACCGTGGCAAGCCTCTTCGCCATCGTCGGAGTCCTCGAGTGCCCGACGCGGCAGCGGGTCGTCGCCATGGGCGCCTTCGTGTTCTTGGCCAGTCTGAACCGGCTCACCACGTCGTGGGCGTGCGTGCTGGGCGTGGTGCTGGTGGCGGCGTGGTTCGCCTTCGGTCGCAGCACCGTGGGGCAACGACGGTGGGCCCTCCCGGTCCTCGCCACCGCCGCGATCCCGCTCGCGGTCAGTTGTTCCATCAATATCGTCAAGTTCGGCGTTCCCGTCGGGTTGCCCATGGTCGATCAGGTGTGGACGGGCATGAACCTGCACCGGCGTCAGTTCCTGGCTTCGAACGGTGGCAAGTACTACGGGCTGCGGTTCCTGCCATCCACGCTTCAGGCGTACCTGCAACCCGTGGGTGTGCGATTCCGCAGCGTGTTCCCGTTCATCACGCTTCCCCCCCAACCGGCCGCCATCATCGGCAAGGGTGTGCTGTTCGACAACACCTACCGTACCGCCAGCGCGACGTCGACGATGCCGCTGTTGATGATCCTCACCTTCATCGGGGCCATCGGGGTGTTCCGCCGGCGGGTGTCGTACCGGCTCAGGGCGCTGCGCATCCCGCTGCTCGCCATGTGCTTTCCGCCGGCGATCACCCTCGTGTGGGGGTACATCGACACCCGGTACCTGGCGGACTTCATGCCGCTGCTGGTTCTGGGGGGGATCCTGGGCATGCTCCTGCTGTGGGGATATGTGGAGCGTCGACGGCCGAGGCTGCGCCCGGTGGTGGTGGGCGCGGTGGTGGCATTGGGATTGTTCAGCATGGTGGCCAACTTCGGGATCGCCGTCTCGCCCACGACCGAGTTCAGACAGAACCAGCTGGTGCGGTACGTCGATTTCCAGAAGACCGTCGGCGACCTGACCGGCCACTCGGTCTCCGCCGACGTCGTCCAAGGCAAGACGCTGCCCTACTGGGCACCGGCGGACGAGCTCTTCGTCGTGGGTGACTGCTCGGGCTTCTACCTTTCGACGGGGCAGACCTTCGGGACGATCCCCAAACAGAGATTGCAGCACCGGACCTGGCTGACGATCACCGAGACACCGGGGTCACTGCACCGCGTGAAGATCACGCTCAACGAACCTCCGTCGGCGCTGGGCGCCGGGGTCCCCGTGGTGACCGTGGGTACGGACACGATCTGGATGGAGCCGGCCGGCCCCAATCAGGTCAAATTCCGCTTGGCCGATCCGCAGCATCCCAGCTCGGGCGCACCCGTCGCGGTCCGGGTGGGCCGCACATTCGGGGTTTCGTTCACCGTCGACGTCAACCTCGAGAGCGTGAACGTGGACTCGAACCGGCGCGTGGTCCTCAACGGCACGCTCTCCACCAGGGGACCCGTGCATGTGCGGTCACAACAGAGCGCGGCGGTGTCGGTGGTTGACGTGTCGGGAAACCAACCGCCGAACATGTCCCTCTGTCACAGCCTCCTCAAGAGGACGTGAGCCGGAAGGGACGCCGGCGCCGAGTCAGGAGTCCTTGTCCTGGTCCTCGGCGACGGGGCCCGTCGCCTTGCCCCGGCCACCGTTGCGGTGTCGCCACAGGCGCAGGCGGTCGACGGGTCCGAGGAACTTGCTGATCGAGCGGTCCGAGAGCCCCAAGTGGCGCTTGGCCCAGTCGTAGGTCCGGAGCGCATGCTTGTCGACGTATATCACCACCGAACGGGCGCCGTCGCCCGGCCGGGCCCGGTAATCGGTCGAACGCACCAGGGGGTGGTCCTCGGACGTGAAGTAATAGAGGGCCAGTGACTGGCGCGCCACGCCGGGCGGGCAGCGCATGGGCTCGGGGTGCCCGTGGAAGGAGTCGGCATCGGTCGTGAAGATCACGGCCCGGTTCCCGATGGGCGCGACGACCGCTTCGCAACGCGCCATGTCGGTGCTCCAGAACTCCAGATCCCCGCCGTATTCCGGGCGCCACTCCTCGTTCAGGTAGAGCAGGAGGTTCACGCGACGCCGCCAGTTGCGGTGGCGCGGATGCACCGTGAAGTCCGCATGGATGTTCAGGAACCCGCCGGCGACCGATTGATGCAGTCCTCCTCCCTCGAGGGATTCGTCGATGAGGAGGTCCTGGATGCCGGTGAGCCGCGACAGGAACGCGACGAACCTCGGTGACTGCAACTCGTCGAGCACGGACCGCAACGTCGGCTTCCACGTGTCGGGGTTCGTGTTGCTGAATTTCCGCTCGTTGGCGTGCAGGTACCGGTTCCACTTGGCGGGATCGAGCGGGGGGAACTCGCCGATGGCGCGCTGCGCGGTCTCGGGCACGAGGAGGTTGTCGAGGACGATATGGGGGAAGGGCTTGGCCGAGGAGTAACGCTCCCGAAGTTGCTCGAGCTCGTCTTCGAGGCGACCGAAGTCCACGAGCGCCCCGCCTTCACCGGTGTGTCGCACGGCGGGTCCGTTGCCGTTGCCGTTCTCGGCGGTCAGTGTCGATCGCTCCGGCTCCGTGCCGGAGGGAAGCCTCGGCACGGTCACGGCCGAGGAGCGCAGAGCGAGTGCGCCCCTTCCAACGGCACAAGGCGGACAGCACCGGTCGAGGTGACCACGATGATGCGTTCCGAGGCCTCGCGTTCGCGCACCACCGTGCCCCCTCCGGAGAATGATCGACGCCTGTACAGACTAGATGACCGTCGTGACCTGCGACAATGTGTTGACGCCCCGCTCGTCGCCACTCAGTGCTGCCGATTTTACCCTTCGCCCTCCCTACTGACCTCCTCAAAATTGATGGAGTGGGCGTCGGGCTCGGAGGGGCCCCCGAACCGAGTCTCGTCCCCTAGGTACGCCAACGCGAGACGTCGACTCCCAGGCCTTCGAGGACCCCGCGGTCGGCGGCGAAGGTCTCGACGAACTCGTGACGCAGGCGCGAACCGTGGGATCCGCCCGTCGCCTGCGAGCGCAGGCCCCGGCGCACGACCTCCCGGGCCAGGCGGCGCAGCGGGCGCGGGACGACAGGCCGAGCCCGCTGCCCGCGTTCGAGCAGGGTTTCGAGCATGCGGCTCTTGCGGTCCACCGGGGTGTACATGGTCTGGTTGAGGCGCTCGTCCTCGAGGGGCCGGCCCAGAGGCTCGAGCCCCAGGAAATCGAAGACCTCGCCCACGGCGCGGTCAGGTGCTTCGGCCAGGTCGTCGGCCAAGAGCACCCACACCTGCCGGCGGGGGAAGACGGTGAAGAGCCGGGCGAGCTGCTCCCCGTACAGGCCCAGCTGCCGGTAGAACCAGAACGGCTCCCAGTCGAGCTTCTGGCGCTCCTCCTCGGCCGACATGGCCGAAGCGAAGTCGAGCTTCTCCCGACCCTGCTCGCGTAGGTCCGCCCAATTGGAATAGGCACGCAGGGTGGGCTCGCGCAGGACGGCGACCAGGCGCGCCTCGGGGACGAGCTCGCGGATCCCGGGCGCGGCGTCGGGGTGCCACAGGTAGTAGGGCGAAGACTCCCCCGCGTACGCCCCCGGGCCCGGCGGGTAGCTGAACAAGGACTCGTAGGCGTCCCGGTCCACGACGTAGGCCCGGCAGGCTCGCTCGTCCCCCGGACCCCGGTGCTGTGGACGCGATCCCCGGGCGAGGAAGAACTTCGGCTCCTTCACCGCCGACATCGAGATCCGGGGGTGCTGGTCCAAGTACCGGTGCAGCGACGTCGTCCCGCTCTTGGGCGCCCCGATCACAAAGAGGTTGGGAAGAGGCATGATCGAGCGGGCATCGTAGCGGTGAGACCGGTGCGATAGCGTTCCCGGCGTGCCCAAGCGGCTCAAGCGCGAGCCGGGGTGGTT
>JARLGQ010000203.1 GCA_031292675.1 Acidimicrobiales bacterium | reverse complement strand
CCCCGAGGTCGCCGAGCGCCTCATCGTCCTCGGCTTCTTCTCCGAGCTCGCCGGCCGGGCCCCGTTCCCCGGCGTGGGTCGGTGGGTCGAGGACGCGGTGCGCCGCCGCATGGCCGGGCGACTCTCCGCCCTGGGGCGGGCCGATGGGTGACGTCGTGCGCCTGTGTGGGCGCGACGAGCTCGCCACCGGAGAGGCACGGCGTTTCGACGTCGGAGCGCACCGGATCGCGTTGGTGCGCATCGAGGACGACTTCTATGCCATCGGCGACGTCTGCAGCCACGAGGACTATTCCCTCTCCGAGGGCGAGGTGGTCCCCGAGGCATGTGAGATCGAGTGCTGGAAGCACGGATCGATGTTCGACCTGCGGACGGGCGAGCCGACCTCGTTGCCCGCGACGCGACCCGTCCCCGTCTACGTGGTGCGGGTCGACGATGGCGACGTGCTCGTGGAGCTCCCGTGAGTGCGGCCCAGGCGCGCTCGGGGAACGGACCCGGTCGCGTCCACGAGCTCGCCGTCGCCGGGCTCCGCGCCGGCGTGGCGGGGCTGGAGGTGCTCACGGGCGTCGACGTCGTGGTGCGAAGTGGCGAGGTCCACGCCGTGATGGGCCCGAACGGGTCGGGCAAGAGCACCCTGGCGCACGTCCTCATGGGCAAGCCCGGGTACCAGGTGGTGGGCGGCACTGTGACCCTCGACGGCCGGGACCTCCTTCCCCTGGCACCGTTCGAGCGGTCCCGCTTGGGACTGTTCCTCGCTCCCCAGGACCCCATCGAGGTGCCCGGGGTGGGGTTGCACCAGGCCATGACCGAGGCGCTCGTCGGGCGCGGGGTGAACCCCGACGACACCACCGGGTCGCTGACGGCGCGGTCGGTGGCCGAAGCCCGGCGGGTGGGATTCGAGACGCGCCTGCTCGACCGGCCGCTCAATGTCGATCTGTCGGGCGGTGAGCGCAAGCGCAGCGAGACACTGCAGATGGCGCTCTTGCGGCCCAGCATCGCCATCCTCGACGAGCTCGACTCGGGCATCGACATCGACGGGCTGCGCGACGTGGCACGGCGCGTCCGCGACGGGGTGGCGGAATGGGGTCTGGGGGTGCTCGCCATCACCCACTACCGACGCCTGCTCTCGGTACTGCACCCTGATGTCGTGCACGTGCTCGTGCGCGGTCGCATCGTGGCGAGCGGCGGTCCCGAGCTTGCCGAAGAGCTCGAGCGCAGCGGCTACGCCGCGTTCGAGAAGGCCGCCCGCGAACGCGACGAGGGCGGGGCGGGCAAAACTGATTCGTGAGCCGGCGACGTCGGAAGTACGATGACCGGCGCTCTGCAGTGGACCGACGCAGGAGGCCACCCGTGCGTTTCTTCAGCTTCCATCTCATGCCTTACCCGGGTCTGCCTTCCGACTACGACGGGCCGGCGTGGATCACCTGTCCCAACGAGTTCTTCGACCCCCGGCTCGGAGGCGAGCTCTACAACCGCTATATCGACGAGCTGCTCTACGCCGAGGAGCTCGGATTCGACGGAGTGTGCGTCAACGAGCACCATCAGAACGCGTACGGCATCATGCCGTCGCCCAACCTGATCGCGTCGGTTCTCGCCCGCCAGACCGAACGTGTCCGCATCGCCGTGGTGGGCAACGCCCTTCCGCTGTACGACCCCCCGACGCGGGTGGCCGAGGAGTTCGCCATGATCGACTGCATCAGCGGCGGGCGCCTCATCGCCGGAATGGTCGTGGGCGGCGGCCCCGAGTACTACTCGTTCTCGCTGAACCCCGCCCACGCGCGCGAGCGCTTCGCCGAGGCTCACGACCTGATCCTCAAGGTGTGGACCGAGCCGGGCCCCTTCGAGTTCACGGGCAAGCATTACAAGCTCCGCTACGTGAACTCCTGGCCGCGGCCGATCCAGCAACCCCATCCCGAGATCTGGATCCCGGGCGTGGGCTCGCTCGAGACGCTCGAATTCGTGGCCAAGCACCGCTACGCGTACATGGGCATCCCGTACTTCCACATCAGCGCATTCGAGCGCATGTTCGCAATGATGCGCGACGCGTGCGAAAAGGAAGGGTATGTCGCCGACCCACTGCAGCTGGGCTGGCTGGTGCCGATCTTCGTGGGAGAGACCGATGCCGAAGCGCGCCGGCACTACGAGGAGCATTTCTGGTACTTCGTGCGCCGCCTCCTCCCCGGCATCAACATCTCGCCGCCCGGCTACACCTCTGTTCGCTCGGCGGAGAACATCATGAAGAACGCGGGCACGTTCGCGCTCAACCTCCAGACGTGGGAACAGGTCGTCGAGGGCCAGTACGCCATCGTCGGAAGCCCCCAGACGGTCACGGAGATGCTCGCCGCCAATATCGAGCGGCTGGGCGTGGGGAACCTGCTCGGCCTGTTCCAGCTGGGCACGCTGTCGGCCGACGACACCAGGCGGAACCTGGAGTTGTTCGCCACCGAGGTCATGCCCGGGCTCCGTGGCGCCTTCCCGGGCACGCAGTTGCCCGGGACGAGCATGCCCGCAGCCGCGGCGGCACCGTCATGACGGCTCTGAGCGCCGGGACCATCGACACCGAAGTCGGCTCGATCGAGGTCCACCGTGCCGGTCGCGACGGGCCCGCCCCTTTGGTCTACCTGCACTCGGCCCAGGGTGAGGGGCCCGGCATGGCTTTGCTCGAGGAGCTGGCCGACACCCGTCAGGTGGTGGCGCCGTTGTTCCCCGGCTTCGGCGCGTCCGAGGGGCTGGCGCAGATCGACGACATCGAGGACGCCGCCTTCCACCTGTTGGACGTCTTGGACCAATTGGGTTTTCCCGAATGCGACCTGGTGGGCTCGTCGCTCGGAGGATGGATGGCCGCCGAGCTGTCGGTGCGTTGGCCCCAGCCAGTCCGACGGATGGTGCTCGTGAACCCGGTGGGCCTGTACGTGGAGGGCGCGCCGATCACCGAGATCTTCGGCCGAGCCCCGTCCGCGCTGGCCGACGAGCTCTTCGCCGACCGGGAATACCCCATCGCCCAGCTGATGCGCGCCATGGACGGCATGGAGGCGGACCCCTCCCAGATCCCCTTCGAGCTCGTGCGGCCGATCCTGCAGTCCCAGGCGGCGACGGCGAAGGTGGGATGGAACCCCTACTTGCACGATCCCAAGCTGCGGGGGCGTCTGGGCCGGATCACGGCGCCCACACTCGTCGTCCACGCCCGCAAGGACGGCATCGTTCCCCGTGCGCACGCCGAGGCCTATGCGTCAGCCATTCCCGACGCCAAGGTCGCGGATCTCGACGACGCCGCCCACCTGGCTGCGCTCGAACGGCCCGCCGAGGTGGGCAAGCTCGTCGTCGAACACCTCGGCAGCTGAGCAGGCAGGTCACGCTCCCGAAAGACCCGAGGCGCGCCGCCGGCGGTGGGACGCGCTGGTACCGTCTCGCCATGGCCCGCCGTCCTCCTGATGGAACGGACGCGGGCCGCGGCAAACTGATCGGCCACGCCCGGCTCGACCCCCACGGCGGGGACGCGCCGGGCGATCGGACGGCCGACCGCAAGGGCCTCGAGCGACTGGGCGAGCTCGAGGGCAAGCGCTCGGGCCCCACGCGGCGCCAACCCCCCGGCACGACGGCGGGCGAAACCGGGGGCGAGCTTCCCGGGGAGAGACAAGGAGAGCCCCGGGGCGAATCCCCGGAGACGGCCTCAGGCGCACCTCCGGGAGTCGCACCTCCTCCTACGGTCCGACCGGCCAAGCGCGGCGGGCGCGGGCCCAAGCGCAGCACCGGCCAGCGGGTGATCCGGTGGTCGGTGCTGGGGGTGGCGCTCGTGCTGCTCCTGGCAGGCACTTCCTTCGGCTACTTGTGGTACCGGCTCGGCGAGATCAAGTCCGTGAAGTGCTCGGCATGTGCAGCCCAGGTGGCCGGAGCCCCCTACAACGTGCTCATCGTGGGATCGGACTCCCGCGCCGGGGACAGCGGCGCGGCCGCCAAGGCCTTCGGAAGCGCCTCGCAGGTCGGTGGCCAGCGCAGCGACACCATCAAGGTCCTCCACGTGAACCCGGCGGCGGGCACCGCCGAGCTGCTGTCGATCCCGAGGGACACCTACGTCGCGCTGTCGGGAATGCCCTCGGGCACCGGGTTGGCCACCCACAACAAGATCAACACGGCGTTCAACAGCGGTCCGGACCCGCTCATCCAGACGATCCAGGACACCTTCGGCATCCCGATCAGCCACTTCGTGACCGTGGACTTCTCCGGGGTGATCAACCTCGTCGACGCGGTCGGTGGCATCACCTTGAACTTCCCCTACCCCGTGCGCGACAACGACAACGGGAACAACAACTCGGGTCTCGACATCACCCACTCCGGGTGCCAGACGCTGAACGGCACCATGGCGCTCGGCCTGGCACGCTCGCGCTTCTACGAGTACGAGGTCCGGCCCGGGGTCTGGGAGTACGACGGCAGTGGCGACCTGGGGCGGATCCAGCGCCAGGACACCATCATCGAGGCCGTCATCGACAAGGTGAAGTCGTCGAGCTACAACCCCCTCAAGGTCAACTCGTTCCTGGGTTCGATCGTCCACGACATCACCAAGGACGACGCCATGTCGACGTCCATGTTGCTCTCGCTGGCGCAGCGCTTCCACGCCTTTTCGGCCTCGTCGCTCCGGACGTTGACCCTGCCCACGACCGGAGCCAGCTCCTATTCGGCCGGTTCGGTGGAGGTCGTGCAGGAGCCCGCCGCCAGCCAGATGATCAGCCAGTTCCTGGGTACGTCGCCGGGCCCGATCGTGACGCCACCCCTCGACGCCTACGGGTCCCCGGTCACCGTGCCGGCGTCGACGACCACCGCAGCTCCGAGTGGGAACGGAGGAGAGCCGTCCGGTACCGCCACGACCGTGCCGGGCACAGGCCCGTTCAACCCGACCCTCTGTTGAGAGGGGCGTCGCCGGTCACAGGCTGTCGGGTTCACCCTTCTCGTCGTCGTCGAGACCCTGTGCCAGCGTGTTCCACGAGAGGGTGGCGCACTTGATGCGGACAGGGAATTTGACGACTCCTTGCAGTGCGGCGAGCTCCCCCAGGGATTCGGGATCCACCGTCGTGCCGGGGCCGTCGTCAC
Source organism: Acidimicrobiales bacterium (assembly GCA_031292675.1). Taxonomy (GTDB): domain Bacteria; phylum Actinomycetota; class Acidimicrobiia; order Acidimicrobiales; family UBA8190; genus Chersky-840. The sequence goes on along the minus strand of JARLGQ010000203.1, from coordinate 6,698 downwards.
CGGATCCGTTGCCGGCCCCGGTGCCGTCGGCACCGTCACCCAGTCGCGCCTCGTGGACCGACATCATCGCCTTGAAGGTGCGGATCAAGTCCCGAGCCTCGGCCACGGTCTTGCCCTTCACCGCCGCCGACATCAAGGACGCCGAAGACTGGCTGATCGAACAGCCTTGGCCGGCGAACCGGATGTCGCTCACGGTGCCGTCCTGGACCTGCACGTAGACGACCACCTCGTCGCCGCACAACGGGTTGAACCCCTCGACACGTCGCGCCGGTGGGGCCGGCAGTTCCCCGCGGTTTCGCGGGCTGCGGTAGTGGTCGAGGATGATCTCGCGGTAAAGGTCTTCCAGACCTGTCATTGGCTCCTCGTCGTTCGTGACACGGTCGTCGCCCTGGCGGAGCGGGCGACCTGATGCGGCTCCACTACGCGAACAGGGTACCGGCCTCGGCGATCGCGTCGGCCAGGACGTCCACGTCGGACTCGTCGTTGTACAGGTAGAACGAGGCCCGGGCCGTGGCGGTGACGCCCATCCGTCGCATCAGGGGCTTGGCGCAGTGGTGACCGGCCCGGACGCACACACCGGCCTGGTCGAGGACCTGGGCGAGGTCGTGGGGGTGCACGTCTCGGAACGCCAGTGACAGGACGCCGCCGCGCTCGGAGGTCCCGGGCGGCCCGAAGATCTTGAGGTCGGATCCGAAACGCTCCTCGAAGGTCGACAGGGCATACGCCGTCAGCTCGACCTCGTGGGCGTGGACGGCGTCGAGGCCCACCGCCTGCAGGTACGACACCGCCGCGCCCAGTCCCACCGCCTCGGCGATCGGGGGCGTGCCGGCCTCGAATTTCCACGGCAGCTCGTTGGGGGTGAACCCGTCGTGGCGGACGTCTCGGATCATGCCGCCTCCACCCATGAACGGAGGCATCTCCTCGAGCAGCTCGCGCCGGCCCCACAGCACCCCGATCCCGGTGGGGCCGAGCATCTTGTGGGCGCTGAAGGCCAGGAAGTCACATCCCAACCCGCCCACGTCGGTCGGCAGGTGGGGAACGGACTGGGCACCGTCGGCGAGCACCACGGCACCGGCGCGATGGGCGGCCTCGGCGATGTCGGCGAAGGGGGTGATGGTCCCGAGGACGTTCGACATGGTGGTGCAGGCCACGAGCTTCACACCGTCGAGGAGCCGCTCGAGGTCCGAGAGGTCGAGCCGGTACTCCTCGTCGAGACCGACCCAGCGCAGCTCGACTCCCCGTTCCTCGGCCAGCATCAGCCACGGGACGATGTTGGCGTGGTGCTCCATGTCGGTGAGCAGCACCACGTCACCCCGGCCGAGGTTCGCCCTGCCCCAGGTGGCGGCCACGAGATTGACGGACTCGGTGGCGTTCTTGGTGAAGATGACCTCGTGCTCAGGGTCGGGGGCACCGATGAAGCGGCCGACCGCGACGCGCGACGCGTCGTAGAGGCGGTCCGCCTCCTCGGCGAAGGTGTAGACCCCGCGGTGCACGTTGGCATGCGTGGTCTGGTAGTAGACGTCCATGGCATCGAGGACGCACTGCGGACGCTGGGAAGAGGCCGCCGAGTCGAGGTAGACGACCTGATGGCCGTGCACCGTGCGGCTGAGTATCGGAAAGTCGCCTTTGAGCTTGGACAGGTCCACGTGAGAGGGACAGGCCGCCAGGTGCTCGGGGGAGTTCGTCACGGTCACCTCCGCCACGGCTCGTATCCCTCGACTTCGAGACGCTGCGCCAGCGCAGGGCCGCCCCGCTCCACGATCCTGCCGTCGACGAGGACGTGGACGACGTCGGGACTCAGGAGCTCGAGGATCCGGGTGTAGTGGGTGACGAGAAGGACACCCAGAGAAGCCCGTTCGGTGCGCACGGCCTGCACGCCGTCGGCCACGATGCGCAATGCGTCGATGTCGAGGCCCGAGTCGGTCTCGTCGAGAACGGCCAGCTCCGGTTCGAGCATGGCCATCTGCAGGATCTCGTTGCGTTTCTTCTCGCCGCCGGAGAAGCCTTCGTTGAGGTGGCGCTCACCGAAGGCGGGGTCCATCCCGAGCCGCTTCATCCACTCGAGCATCGACAGCCGCACCTCGAGCACCGAGCGGTCCTCGCCGATGCGCCCCGACACCGCTTGGCGCAGGAACTGGATCACCGGGACGCCGGGGATCTCCTCGGGGTACTGAAAGGCGAGGAACATGCCGGCCTTGGCGCGCACGTCCGTCGGCCACGCCGTGACGTCCTCGCCACGGAAGCGGATGGCGCCCGCGGTCACCTGATAGGCGGGGTTCCCGAGCAGCGTGCTCGCCAGCGTCGACTTGCCCGATCCGTTCGGGCCCATCAGGGCGTGGAGCTGGCCCTCGCCCAACACCAGGTCCACCCCGCGCAGGATCTCGGTGCGGTCGACGGCCACGTGAAGGCCCTCGATCTCCAGAAGCGGGGTCACGCCGGGAGTCTACCGTCGCGGCGAGATTTCCACTACGGCCATAGGGACAATCCGGGTTCCCGGGCCCGCCCGCGGACGCCTTCCGGATGCCCAGGAAGGCTCCGACCAGGTGATTCGGAAGGAGGTACCGGTCCGGTAGCGTCGCCCCGGTGAGCGACCCGTGGACCTTCAGCGGCAAGGTGGCGGGCCTGGGCCGGTCCGATGGCGTGGTCACCCTGGTGGACGAGTCCACCTTCGCCATCAGCGGTCACGAGGGCGACGTGGTCACCCCGTCGGCCGAGGGCCTGTTCGTCCGCGACACCCGGATCCTCTCTCGGTTCGAGTTGCGCGTGAACGGGGTGAGACCCGAGGGGCTCGCCGCAGTCTCCGATGACCCCTTCTCGGCGGTCTTCGTGTCTCGTTGCCCACCGCGTCCAGGAAAGGCCGACTCGACGCTCATGGTCTTCCGCCGCCGCTACGTGGGCCAGGGCATGCGGGAAGACGTCGTCATCCGCAATTTCGGTGACGAACCCACCTTCTGCTCGGTGGAGCTGTTCATCGACTCGGACTTCGCCGACCTGTTCGCGGTGAAAGAAGGACGATTCGGCAAGTCCGACGGGGAGATCTCCCGCGAGCACCGGCCCGGCCAGCTCGAGCTCTCCTACCGGCGGGGCACGGTCAACCGCGGACTGGTCATCAACCTGTTCCCCACGCCGGCGGTCGTGGCCGACGACCTCGTCAGCTTCGAGGCCATCGTCCCGGCCCACGGAGAATGGACGGGATGCCTCGAATTCCACCCCGTCATCGAGGGCAAGGCGGTCGACCCCCGCTACCTGTGTGGCCAGCCCGTCGATCGGGCCGCCCCCGCGGAGCGCCTGGCCAAGTGGCGTCGCCAGGTGCCACAGGTCGAAACCGATCACGACGGACTGCGGACGGTGATCGCTTCGAGCGCCGAGGATCTCGGAGCCCTCCGGATCTTCGACCCCGACTACCCCGAGCGCGTGGTGCTGGCGGCTGGTGCGCCGTGGTTCATGACGGTGTTCGGACGCGACTCGCTTATCACGTCGTGGATGGCGCTGCTCGTGGACCCGGACCTGGCGCTCGGGGTCCTGCAGACCCTGGCCCGCTTCCAGGGCAAGAACATCGACCCGAGGAGCGAGGAGCAACCGGGCCGCATCCTCCACGAGATGCGTTTCGGCGACGCGCCCTCGTTGTCGCTGGGCGGGGGGAGCATCTACTACGGGACCGCGGATGCCACGCCGCTCTTCGTCATGCTGCTCGGTGAGTTGCGTCGATGGGGCCTGGCCCGCGAAGTGGTGGACGAGCTCCTGCCCAACGCGGAGCGAGCGCTCGAATGGATCGAGAACTACGGCGACCTCGACGGGGACGGATACGTCGAGTACCAGCGGATGACGGACCGGGGGCTCGCCAATCAAGGGTGGAAGGACTCAGGGGACGGCATCCGCTATCACGACGGGACCATCGCCCACGCCCCCATCGCCCTGTGCGAGGTGCAGGCGTACGTCTACAGCGCCTACCTGGCTCGCGCCCATTTCGCCCGCGAAGCCGGAGACGAAACCGCGTTCGAGCGGTTCCGGTCCAAGGCGACCCGCTTGAAGACAGAGTTCAACCGGGATTTCTGGCTCGAGGATCGGGGGTGGTTCGCCGTCGGCCTCGACGGGGACAAGCGGCCCATCGACTCGCTCACCTCCAACATGGGCCACTGCCTGTGGACCGGCATCGTCGACCAGGACAAAGCCCGCGTCGTAGCCGACAAGCTGATGTCCCCCGAGTTGAACAGCGGCTGGGGTGTCCGGACGCTGGCCTCCTCGATGGGTGGCTACAACCCGATCAGCTACCACTGCGGCTCGGTGTGGCCCCACGACACGGCCATCGTGGCGGCGGGTCTGGCCCGCTACGGGTTCATGGACGAGGCCCTGCGCCTCGTGTGCTCGTTGCTCGACGCGGCGTTGAGCCTGGGGGGGCGTCTGCCCGAGCTCTTCTGCGGGTTGGAGCGATCCGAGTTCTCCACTCCGGTCGCGTATCCGACGTCGTGCTCGCCCCAGGCGTGGGCGGCGGCGTCCCCGTTGCTGTGCCTGCGGACGATGCTCCGTCTCGACCCGTGGGTCCCGTACGGGAAGACGTGGTTGTCGCCGATGCTGCCCGAGGGGATGAAGCACCTCAAGGTGGAGGGGATTCCACTCGCCGGGTCGCGCGTGACCGTCGAGGTCGACGGCGACGACGTGGAGGTGACGGGGCTCCCGCCCGAAGTGGCGCTCGTCACCGAGCCCCGCCATCCCGCCACCTCGGTGTGATGACGGTGGCGCCCGCCCGTGCGGGGCGAGCGCCACCTCCCCTGCTCAGCCTCCGGCGAGGGTTCGGAGGACGTCGACCGGGCCGAGCACGGCATGGGGGACCTGGGCCTGCGCCTTCCCCAGGGGCATGACGTCGCTGACGACCTGGACGACAGGGGCGTTCGACCCGCATTCCGGGTCGAACGGCTTCTGCGCCACGACCTGGACCGGAGCCGTGCCCGCGCCGGTGACGTCGGTCCAGCCGAAGAACGTGCCGCACGCCGGCACCGTCACCCGGACCGCGGTGCTCGCCGGGCCCACCGGCTGCCACGGGACCGAGACCAGCTCGCTGGCGCGGGTGACGCTCGGGGGCTGGATCGTGCCGCCACAGGGCGGAGTGCCCCGGCTGGTGTACGCGAGCACGCTGGCACCGGTCTGGGCGTCGAGGACGACCGCCACGTACTGGGTGCCGGGCGCGGCGCCCCCCGTGCCTCCCGGGCAACCGGCCCCCCAGGCGATTCCCACCCACGCCAGGCGATCGACGTAGCGGGGAAGCGGCGGGGTCGGCGGCGCCGTCCCCGTCGACCCCGCCGTCGCGCCGGTGGGACCCGTCGTAGCGGGCTCGCCCGCGGTCGTGGTGGTGCCGTTCGTGGCCGTGGCCGTGGTGCTCGTAGCCGCGCTGTTGGCAGCACCCGTCGTCGTGGTGGTCGCGACCGCACTCGGTACACCCGAGGTCGTCGTGGGCTGCGTTCCGGTCGGGGTCTGTGCCGACTCTCGGGGCGAAAGGGTCACGACACCCAGGCCGAACACTTCGAAGCGGAAGGTGCCGTCGACGACGTCGGCGGCGCGGAACATGGCCTCGGCGACCTGCATCGGCAAGCGCGCCTTTCTCTTCCCTGCCGGTACCACCGCCAAGGTCCCGTGGTCGAGCTCGACGCGCGCGATGAAGCGCCCCTTCACCACGGACGACAGCGACGGCGGCCCCGACGCGGCTGTGCCCCTGGAGGTGGACGCACAGGAGGCCAAGAGTGCCGCCGCGACCACGAGCACCAAGGCGCGAAGGGGTCTCGGCTCGGTTCGCACGGGCCACAGTCTGCCCGCGCCGTGGCGTTAGGCTGCGTCAATGTCGCCACCTGTCACCGACCGCGGCGCGCCCGGGGGGCACGACGGCGAGGATGAGTTCGTACTCGCCGTCGACCTGGGGACAGGCGGGCCCAAGGTGGCGCTGGTCTCCCCGAAGGGGAGGATCGCGGCCAGTGCGTCCGAGCCCGTCGAGTTGCGACTCCTGCCCGGGGGTGGGGCCGAGCAGGACCCCTCGGCATGGTGGGGCGCCGTCGTGGCGGCCTCCCGCCGTGTACTGGAGCTTTCCTCGGTTCTCCCGTCGAGCGTCGTGGGTGTGGGGTGCACCGCCCAGTGGTCGGGCACCGTCGCCGTGGACGGCGACGGGGTGCCGTTGCGACCGGCGGTGATCTGGATGGACTCCCGGGGGAGCGCCGCCATGCAACGCCAAATGCGGGGACAGGTCAGCGTGCTCGGCTACGACGTGCGCAAGATCCAACGCTGGATCCGGCTGACCGGGGGGGCTCCCGGTCGCTCCGGGAAGGACCCCACCGCCCACATCCTCTGGATCCGTGACGTCGAGCCCGACGTCTATCGCGCCACGTTCAAGTTCCTCGAACCGGTGGACTGGCTCAACCTCCGGCTCACGGGCAGCTTCTCGGCCTCCTACGACTCGATCGCCGCCCATTGGGTCACCGACAACAGGCACATCACCTCGATCGACTACGACGACTCCTTGCTCCGCATGTCGGGGCTCGAGCGCTCCAAGCTGCCCGATCTCGTCCCCTCCGCCACGGTCATGGGGACGCTGCAGGCCAAGGCGGCCGACGAGCTCGGCCTTCGTGCCGGGCTTCCCGTCGCGACCGGGACCGGCGACGTCCACTCCTCGGCGGTGGGGTCCGGGGCGGTGGCGGACTTCGAGGGCCACCTCT
>JARLGQ010000004.1 GCA_031292675.1 Acidimicrobiales bacterium | reverse complement strand
TGTCGATCCGGCTGTGTTCCTCCTCCACCTGTTCCAACAGGCCGACGAAGGAGGTGGCGTCAGAGAGATCGCATACCCGGTAGGACGACTCCGGACTGTGCCTCCGCATCTCATCGACGAGGTCCTGTAGTCGCTCCTCACGCCGCGCCACGCCGACCACCACCGCTCCGGCTGAGGCCAGGTCCAGTGCGAGACGACGACCGAGGCCTGCTGAAGCCCCGGTTACGACGGCGATCTGCCCCCGGTAGTCCAGCCGTCGGCTCCTCGGTCCCACCGCCACCACCGTACCGAACAGGCCTCACCTGTGATCAGCCCCCTGTGACGGGCGTGTACCTCGGTCCTCGCGGGAGCCTCCCTACCGCTCGACATTTGGATACCGGTCGGCCTACGAGCGATCATCAGACTGCCCCATTCGTGCCGGAGTGCCCCACCGACACGGCGTTCGGGGGCAGGTCGCCCCGCGTCAGGTCTCGGAATACAGCCCGTCCAATTCTGTCTTCAGAATGCGTTGTACCTGGCCGATACCGGTAAGGGCGGAGACCAGAGGATGTCCTCGGTCCAGGACGCCGGGAGGGAGACGGGTCACCATTTGCTCTCCAGGTGGACGATGTCGAGTTGAACTCCTCTGGCCCCCACCTCACCGAACTCAGGATCCACTGTGATCGTGCACGGTCAAATCAATCAATCAGAAAGGCACCAGATCAATGGTTCTTCTTCCTCGCGTCGCAAGGTCTCTCCATCATCCGGCACTGGCGGTGATGTTGGGTTTCGTCCTCATTGCCATCGCCATCTTCGGTCTCGCCAGCGGGGATATCCCGAAGGTCTGGGCGACCATCATCCTGGTCGTGGGTGCACTCAACGTGCTGAGAGCCATCCCCCATCCGGACCGTCGATCCTCCGCCTCTGCCGAGAACATCAGGTCGGCCCCGGCCAGTTAACGAGCTGAGCCGCGGGCGTGCCACGAAGGCCTTCCCCCCCCCACACACGCTCACCCCCCGGGCTGGTACACGCCGAACTCGCCGCGCAGGACGTCGGCCACCTCGCCCAGCGTGGCCATCTCCTTGAGGGCGGCCTTCATCGGCACGAGCAGGTTGCCCTCGCCCTTCGCCGTCTCGGCCACGTCGGCCAGCGCCCGGTCCACCGCGGGCTGGTCCCGCGCCGCGCGGACCGACTTGGTGCGGTCGATCTGGAGCTGCTGGAGCTTGACGTCAATCGGGAAGACCTCGGTGTGCTCCTCCTCGGCGTCGGTGAAACGGTTGACCCCCACCACGACCTTCTCGCCGTCGTCGACCGCCTTGGCGAAGCTGTAGGCGGCCGCCTCGATCTCCTCCTGCATGAACCTGGCCTCAATGGCCGCCACGGCCCCGCCCAGCTGCTCGATGCGCTCGAGGTAGGCGTTGGCCGCCGCCTCCACTTCGTCGGTCAGCGACTCCACGAAGTACGAGCCCGCCAGCGGGTCGACCGTGTCGGCCACGCCGGACTCGAACCCGACGATCTGCTGCGTCCGCAGCGCGATCTTGGCCGCCCTGGTCGTGGGCAGCCCGAGCGCCTCGTCGAAGCCGTTCGTGTGCAAGCTCTGGGTGCCGCCCAGCGCGGCCGCCAGGCTCTGGACGGTGACCCGGACGATGTTGTTCTCGGGCTGCTGCGCGGTGAGGGTCGACCCCCCGGTCTGCGTGTGGAAGCGCAGCATCTTGGAACGCTCGTCTTTGGCGCCGAAGCGCTCTGTCATGATGCGTGCCCACATGCGACGCGCCGCCCGGTACTTGGCCACCTCCTCAAAGAGGTTGTTGTGGGCGTTCCAGAAGAACGAGAGCCGCGGCGCGAACGCGTCGACGTCCATGCCGGCCGCTATGGCGGCCTCGACATACGCGATGCCGTTGGCGAGCGTGAAGGCGATCTCCTGCACCGCGGTCGAGCCGGCCTCACGGATGTGGTAGCCCGAGATGGAGATCGTGTTCCAGCTGGGGAGGTTGGCGGCGCAGTAGGCGAACGTGTCGACGATGAGGCGCATGGAGGGCCGCGGCGGATAGATGTAGGTCCCCCGCGCGATGTACTCCTTCAGAATGTCGTTCTGGATGGTGCCGCGTATCTTCTTCCCCGGCACACCCTGCTCCTCCGCGACCAGCTGGTAGAGCAGTAGGAGGATGGCCCCGGTCGCGTTGATCGTCATGGAGGTGGTGACCTTGTCCATGGGGAGGTCGGCCATGAGGAGGCGCATGTCGGCCAGGGAGTCGATGGCGACGCCCACCTTGCCCACCTCACCCTCGGCACGCGGGTGGTCCGAGTCGTAACCCATCTGTGTCGGGAGGTCGAAGGCGCACGAGAGGCCGGTCTGCCCGGCATCGAGGAGGAACTTGAAGCGCTGGTTCGTCGCCTCGGCCGAACCGAAGCCGGCGTACTGGCGCATGGTCCACAGCTTCGAGCGGTACATCCCGGGGTGGACTCCGCGGGTGTAGGGAAACGAGCCCGGTTCCCCGAGCTGGGCGTCAGCGTCCCAGCCCTCCAGGTCGCCGGCGCGGTAGACGGGATGGATCACGATGCCCGAGTCGGTCCGGCGCTCGGGGCTGGTCTGGGGGTCCTGCTGCTCCTGTGTCACAACCCCCAGGCTACGGATGATCCGGGCCGGAGGGGAAAACGGGACGGACGCGTGCCGGGCGGGCAGACTACGGGCCGTGGACGACGCCCCCGAACCCGTGTTCTCGCACTTCGGCATCTGTGTGGGCGACCTGGACCGATCACTCGCTTTCTACTGCGGCGCGCTCGGCTTCGAGAAGGCCGAGTCGCACGCCA
>JARLGQ010000202.1 GCA_031292675.1 Acidimicrobiales bacterium | reverse complement strand
CGGTGCCGCCGGTGCCGCCGGTGCCGCCGGTGCCGCAAGCAACTCGGGCACTGCGGGCGTCAACCCGGCGTGATCCTCACCGTCGACCTCGGCACCAGCGTCACGAAGGTGGTCGTGTGGGGTGACGACGGTCCGGTGGCGGTGGGACGCAGCGCCCTCCGTTGCACGTACTCGGCCGGCAACCGGGTCGAGCAGGATCCCGGAACGTGGTGGCCTTCGGTGGTCGACGCGTGCCAGGAGGCCCGAGCCGAGATGGGCGCTCGGGCCGGAGCGATACTCGGGGCCGTCGGTGCCCTCGGGTTCGCGGCGGCCCGTCAGACCTTCGTCCCGGTGGCTGCCGACGCCACACCACTCGGGCCCGCGCTCGTATGGTCGGACCGGCGCGCGGCCACGGAGGCGTTCGCCCTGGCGCAATCGTTCGGGGAGGAAGGGGCCGACGTCGTGCGGCGGCGTACGGGCGTGGTGCTCGACGCCGGATCCGTGGCGGCCAAGTTCGCATGGCTCGAGCACAACGACCCGGCGACACTCCGGGCCGCTCGCTGGCTTCTCGCGCCGCGGGACCTCGTGGCATGGCGCCTCATCGGCGACGTGACCACCGACCAGACCCTGGCGTCGGCGACCGGACTGTTCGAGATGTCCGACGGCGGCCTCGGTCCGCTTCTGCCCGGGCTCGCCGACGTCGTCGCCGATCTCCTGCCCGATGCCGTGCCGTCGGACACGGTGGTGGGTGGCCTGCTCGGCGGACCCGCCGAGGAGCTGGGCCTCGCCGCCGGCATTCCCGTCGTGATCGGTGCCGGGGATCGCGCCTGCGAAGTCCTCGGCGCGGGCTCGTCGGAGGCCTGGCCGATGGTGTCGTGGGGCACGACCGCAAACGTGTCGGTCCCGGTCCGGCACCGCCTCGAGCCACCCCGTTCGGTGATCGTCACACGGGGAGCACTGGGAGGGTGGCTGCTCGAAGGCGGTCTCTCGGCAGCGGGATCGCTCGTCGACTGGCTGGCCCGGCTGGGCGGCGTGGACGCAGCGTCCCTCATGGGCCGCGCCCGGTCGAGCCCGCCGGGGGCGCGCGGCGTGATCGCGCTCCCGTGGCTCGGCGGCGCCCGCGCGCCATGGTGGCGCGACACGGCCCGGGGAGCCGTGGTGGGGCTGTCGTTCGACCACGGCATCGGTGACATGGCACGAGCCGTCGTGGAGTCGGTGGCGTGGGACGTGAAGCGGTGCCTCGAATCTGTCACCGAGGCCCGCACCGGTACGGGTACGGGTACGAGCCGACCCGAAGGTCTCGTACTCGGCGGCGGCGGGGCCAGTGTCGCACTGTGGCCCGAGATCTTGACCGCCGTCACGGGACTGCGGGCCTTTCGGAGGCGCTCGGGCGAAGCGGCGTCCGCGGGAGCGGCCATCCTCGCGGCGAAGGCGACCGGTGTCCATCTCGGACAGGGGGCAGAGGTCCGGACCGGGACGGCGGCAGAGCTCCGGACCGGTGCGGGTGGCGGTGCCGGGGCCGCCGACCAAGCTCCCCATCTCGACGCCGACCTCAGTCTGTTTCTCGAGCGCGTCGACCCCGTCGACGCAGAGATATCGCCAGATGCGACGACGGTGGCGTGCTACGAGAAGTTGCGACCGGCCGCGGACGCCGCGGCGGCGGCAGTCATCGAGCTGGGCCGATGACGAGTCGACGACGAGTCGACGACGAGCTGATGAAGAGTCGACGCCAGTCGACGCGGGTCGACGACGAGCCGATAGCCAGATGAAAGAAGTACGTCTGGCTTACGGCCGCAACGGGATCGTTGTCCGAGTGCCCGATGACGCCGTCGTCGTGACCGCCACCGACCTGCCCGGCCTGCCCGATCAGGCCGACGCCGTGATCGGGGCGCTGCGGGCCCCCGTCGAAGGTCCTCCACTGTCTGAACTCGTCGGAGCCGCCAAGAGACGACGGGTGAACGGCAACGGCCCGAGGGTGGCGGTGGTGTTCCCCGACCTCACGAGACCCATGCCCAACCGGACGGTGCTCCCGCCGTTGCTCGCCGAGCTGGAGCGCCTGGGGGCAGGCCCCGAGCGGGTGGAGCTGCTGTGTGCCACAGGAACACATCGCCCGGCCACGCCCGAGGAGATGGTCGAGCTCGTCGGGCCGGACATCGCCTCCCGGTACCCCATCCATCAACACCGCGCCGACGATGGCGATCACGTCGAGGTAGGCCGTGTGGACGGGACCCCGGTGCGGATCGATCGGCGCTATGTCGAAGCCGACGTGCGGATCCTGACGGGATTCGTCGAACCGCACTTCTTCGCGGGCTTCAGCGGCGGCCCCAAGGGCGCGTGCCCGGGCCTGGCCGCGCTGGAGACGATCCTCGAAGCGCACAGCCCGAGCCGGATCGCCGATCCTCGCGCCACGTGGCTCGTCACCGAGGGGAACCCCGTCCACGACTTCGTACGCGCCGCGGTGGCGCTGACACCGCCGACGATCTCTCTCGACGTCGCCATCAATCAACGGCGTGAGCTGACAGCCGTGTTCGCGGGAGCACTGCCGGCGGGGCATGCCGCGGCGTGCCGGTTCGTCGAGCAGACTTCGGTGCAGTCGGTCGGATCGCCCTTCGACGTCGTCCTCAGCACCAACGGCGGGTATCCGCTCGACCGCAATCTGTACCAGGCGGTGAAGGGCATGGCCGCAGCCGAGCGCGTGGTCCGCGCCGGCGGGACCATCGTGATGGCAGCCGAGTGCACGGACGGCATGCCCCCAGGGGGCGCCTTCGCACGCCTGCTGGCCGAGGCACCGGGTTCGGACGCGCTCGGCGGCGTGGACGGGCCGTCCGAGACGGACCGCTGGCAGGCCCAGGTCCTGGGCCGGGTCCTGCACCACGCCGAGGTGTGGCTGCACAGCAGCGGGTTGGCCGACGACGAGGTCCGCGCCGCGTTCCTCCGCCCCGTCGACGACCTCACCAAGGCCGTGGCCGAGGCCCTCGACAGCGCCGACGGCCTGGACGGACACCACGCCCGGCTGGGTGTCCTCCCCTACGGGCCACTCACGGTCGCCTCCACCTCGACCTCCGCCTCGGCCTCCTGAGCAGCCCTCCCAACCGGGTAGGTCCGCACCGGGGCCTTGGGCGCTGCGAGCCCTCACGAACGAAACCTCACGAACGAATGTCTGACGATTGCGTCAGGGATTAGCGTGTCGACGCAATGCCGGCAACGGGGGATCAGCTCGTCGGAGAAGGTGCAGGGGAGCTGTACAGGGGCGACGAGCCGCTGTTCAGCTTCACGGTCCCCGACGAGCTGCTCCAGGAGGCCATAAGCAAGAGCCGGCACAAGGAGGCGATCGCCGACGTCGCCCTCATGCCCGGTGTCGGCGAGGGTAAGCCTCCGCCGCTCCGGGCCATCCTCCGGGCCAGCGGCTACGCCCCGCTCGTGCTGCTCACCCTGGCGGCCATCGTCCCGAACATGTTCGGGCAGGGCATCAACCTCATCGGCAACAACCTTGAGAAGTCGTTCCACCTCCATGACGCCGGGCTGGGAGCCGTCGCCTTCGTGGTGTCGGTGGCTCAGCTCGTATGGGCCGTGCCCCTCGGCCTCTGGGCCGACCGGGGCAGCCGCAAGCTGGTCTCGGCACTCTCCCTTCTGGTCTTCGCCGTACTGGCGCCCCTCATGGCGCTGGCGCCCAATGTGTGGTGGTTCGTCGTGCTGTACCTGCTGGCCGCGGTGGGCAGTGCCGTGAACAACACGGTGCACAATTCCTATCTCTCGGACGCCTACCCCACCGAGGGCCGCAGCCGGGTCTTCAGCTGGCACTACCTCAACGACCCCATCGCCCAGACGCTGGGCGTCCTCGTCTTCGGTGGCATCGTCGCCGTGACCAACAACTGGCGCTGGGGCCTGGCGGTCGGGGCGTTGGGCATCCCGATCGGCCTGCTGCTCTTCAGGATCCGGGAGCCCGACAAAGGCACCAACGAATCGAGCCACATCCTCAAGGCGGCGGGCATGGACGTGCACTCGGAGCAGGAGAAGGCTCCCCGCGTGCTGCTGGGTCCGGCCGTGACGCGCCTGCTGCGCATCCGCTCGCTGTACTACGAGCTCGTGGCCGTGGCGGTGCTCGGCTTCGTGGGCGTGAGCGCGTCGCTGTTCGGCAATCTGTACTTCGTGCGCGTTTGGCACCTGCACACCGCCTCGCGCAGCCACGTCTACGCCATCATCGGGCTGAGCGCCTTCATTGGGCTCCCGATCGCCTACTCGGTCGGGGACCGGCTCTTCCGTCGTAACCCCCAAGCGCCCCTGGTGCTGGCCGGGATCTGCATCACGGTCTACGGGCTCCTGTTCACGGTGTCGCTCTACATGCCGAAGCTGTGGCTGGTGGTGGTGTTCCAGTTCCTCGCCAACGCCGCGGTGGCGCCCATCGCCATCGCCATCTTCCAGACCCTGGCCGCGACCGCCCCACCCGAGATGCGCTCCATCTGCTTCGCCATGTTCGGCGTGTACTCGGCGGTCTTCGGCGGCTTCGCCGGGGGCATCATCCTGGGCGCTATCAGCGACGCCAGTAATGTGACGACGGCCCTCACGTTCATCGGTCCGGTGTGCGCCCTGGGGGGTTTGCTCCTCGTCGTCGGATCGCGTTTCGTCCGGCGCGACATCACGCTGGTGATCGAGGACGTCCTCGAGCGCTACGCGGAGGGGAAGCGGCGCCAGTCGGGTGGGGCGATCCCGGCCCTGCAGATCCACAACATGGACTTCTACTACGGGACACAGCAGGTCCTGTTCGACGTGAACCTGGAAGTGGCCGAGGGCGACATCGTGGCATTGCTGGGCACCAACGGCGCGGGGAAGAGCACGCTGCTGCGGGCCGTGGCCGGGCTCGACCACCCCCATCGCGGGGTCATCCGCATCTTCGGCACCAACTGCACCTACCTCGAGCCCGAGCAGATCATCGACCTCGGCGCAGCGCTGCTCGTGGGCGGGAAGATGACGTTCCCGGGCCTGACCGTCCGGGAGAACCTCCGCATCGGGGAGCACTCGTTCCGGCGCGACGCCTCCCGGGCCAAGATCGCCCTCGACGACGCCGTCGGGGTCTTCCCCGAGCTCGAGTCCCGCCTCGACCAGCCTGCGGGCACACTGTCGGGCGGCGAGCAGCAGATGCTGGCCCTGGCCCGGGTGATGATGACCAAGCCCCGGCTCCTCATGATCGACGAGCTCGCCTTCGGTCTCGCGCCCATGACCGTGGAGCGCCTGATGGACATCGTCCGCCAGGTGAACGCCGACGGGGCGACGGTGATCCTGGTCGAGCAGAGCGTCAACCGCGCCATGACCCTGGCCGAGCGCGCCTTCTTCCTCGAGCGTGGGGAGGTCCGCTTCGAGGGCTCGATCTCCGAGCTCCTGGGACGCGACGATCTCCTGCGTCCCGTCTTCCTCGCCGGAGTCGGCTCCGCACTGGGAAACGGGGCCACGCACCACGCCGGCGGCGGGACGGGGCCGAGCCGCACGGGGTCGAACGGTGCCGGGGCCCGCTCGGCCGGCGAAGACGACCATGGCCGCGACGTTCCGGGACCGAACCAGCCCGGGCCTTCCGCATCCGGGCCGTCCGCATCCGGGCCGTCCGCATCCGGGCCGTCCGCATCCGGGCCGTCGGGGCCGGGAACGACTGCGACGGGACCGAACCCGCCCGGGCCGAACCCGCCCGGGCCGAACCCCTCCGGGCCGACGCCGCCAGGACCGGCCGCCGGGACCGACGGGCTGTGGTTGGGTGGGCCGACCCCGCGGCCCGAGGACGGGCCTGGTCCGGCGCCGGGCGGACACGGGGGTCGCGAGTGATCGCGGTTTCGATCCCGTCGTCGGTGGTACTCGAGGGCGCCATCCTGGGGCTCAACTACGGGCTGTTGGCGGTGGGACTGGTGCTGATCTACCGCACCAGCCGGGTGATCAATTTCGCCCAGGGTCAGCTCGGCGTCGTGGCCGCCGTCTTCATGGTCAAGCTCTACTACGACTTCGGGATCAATTACTGGGCCGCGCTGGTGGCGGCCCTGGGGGTGGCGGCGGGAGCCGGCGCACTGTCCGAGCTCGTGCTGCGCCGCCTGTTCAATCGGCCCCGGGTCATGGTCATGGTGGCCACCATCGGCCTGTCCCAGGTCCTCTACCTCCTGACCCTCCTCCCCTTCATCCGGCCCAAGCAGCTGTTCCGGGCCTTCCCCGTGCCGGTCGACTGGTCGTTCCACATCGGGACCTTGATCTTCCCCCCGGGCGAGGTCGTCACCCTGATCGCCGCGCCCATCGTGGCCCTCGGTCTCGCCGCCTTCATCCGCTTCTCGCCCTGGGGACTCGCCATGCGGGCCTCGGCCGAGAACAGCGAGTCGGCGCGCCTGTCGGGGGTGTGGGTCCGGCGCACCTCGACCGTTGCCTGGACCTTGGCCGGAGCGCTGTCGGCCATCACCGCCATGCTGGCCTCCCCCACCCAGACGAGCACCTTGACCGAAGTCCTCTCCCCCGGGCTTCTCGTCCTCGCACTCCTCGCCGCGCTCATCGGCGCCATGGTGAGCCTGCCCGTCGCCTTCGTGGCCGGCATCGGCGTGGGCATCGTCCAGGACCTGCTCCAGTGGAACATCAACAACCCGACGTCGGGGTCCGCCACAGTCGAGCTGATCCTCTTCGTGTTGTTGCTGCTGGCGCTGCTCGTGCGCGCCGCATCCCTCCAGAAGGGCTCGCGTACCGCTGAGCGTTCCTCGTGGACGACGGGGACCCTCGCCTTCCGTCAAGCAACAGTCGGGCTCCGCAAGCGCGTAGGCACGTCGGGTGTGCTGCTGACTGTCGCCGCCGCCGCCCTCCTGCCTCTCGTGCTGAGCGTGGGCCGAACGTTCCTCATGTCCCAGATCTGCATCTACGGCGTCATCGCCCTGTCGCTGACGGTCCTCACCGGCTGGGCGGGCCAGGTTTCGCTGGGCCAATTCGGGTTGGTGGCGGTCGGCGCCGACATCACGGCCCACCTCGGAGGCAGTGTCCCCCTGGTCCTGCTGCTCCTCCTGGCCGGGGCGGCGACCGCCGTGGTGTCGGTGCTCGTCGGCCTCACGGCCCTGCGCATCCGCGGCCTGTACCTGGCGGTGAGCACGCTCGGGTTCGCGCTCTTCATGCAGACGTCAGTGCTGGCCACGTCGTGCTGGACCATGCCGGTCCTGCACAAGAAGATCTGCTCGGGCCTCCCCGATCCCGAGTCCACGTTGATCTCGCGACCGTCGTTGTTCGGGTTGGGGCTGACGTCGGAACGGGCCTTCGCATGGTTCTCCCTCGCCGTGCTGATCGTCTCCATCCTCATGGTGCGGCTGTGGCGTGACCGCGGCATCGGCCGGCGTCTCATCTCGGTACGGGACAATGAGATCGCGGCCGGCGCAGCCGGCATCCCCGTGGTGCGCACCAAGCTCATGGCCTTCGCGCTGTCGGGGTTCATGGCGGGATACGCCGGGGTGTGCTTCGCTTTCGCCAGCGAGCGCTTCAGCACCGACACCTTCGACCCCACGGTGTCGCTCCTGGTGGTGTCGATGGTCGTGATCGGCGGCCTGGACTCGGTCCCCGGAGCCGTGCTTGGCGCCCTCTACCTCGTGGGGCTGCCGGCGATCTTCGGGTCGACCCCGTCCATCCAGATCCTGACCAGCGGGATCGGGCTCATGGCGTTCATCTTGTACCTGCCGGGCGGCATGGCCCAGGTCATGCACCAGGTCGGCGACCTCGCCACCGCCGGGGTCGCACGCCTGCAGACCCGGCGGCGAGGCGGGACACCCACGAGCACTCCCGAGGCCGGTGCCGGGGCCGACCCCGCCGCGGGACCCTCCAGCGAAGCGGGAGCCGTAGCCGAGGTGATCTCTTGAGACGCCGCGACGCGGCCGACCCCGACGACATCGCCGGTGCCGCTCCCCCCGCCGGTGCCGCTCCCCGCCCGGGTGCCGCTCTCCCCACCGACGCCGCTCCCCTCACCGACGGGTACGGAGAGTCGAGGCCCTCCGACAAGGAGACCAAAAGGGAAGGTCCCGCCCGACTGGAGATCCGTGACCTGGTCGTGTCCTTCGGCGGGCTGCGGGCCGTCGACAACGTGAGCGCCACGGTCGAGCCGGGCACCATCGTCGGGCTCATCGGGCCGAACGGGTCCGGCAAGACCACCCTCCTCGACACGATCTCGGGCCTGGTCCCTCCGACAGAGGGCTCTCTCCTGCTCGACGGCGAGGACCTCGGCGAGTACATCCCCGAGGAACGGGCCGAGCTCGGCGTCGTGCGCTCGTTCCAGGATTGCCGCCTCTACCCGGAGCTCTCGGTGGAGGACACGCTCCTGCTGTACGAGGACTCCCATCGGCGCGTGAGTGTGCTGGCGACCACCTTGCAGCTCCCGTGGGCACGGCGCACCGAGCGCGACAAGCGGCGAGCCGTGGACCGCGTCATCGCATCGTTCGGCCTCGAGCGCTTCCGCTATCACCTGACGGGGCACCTCTCGACGGGCACGCGCCGCGTGGTCGACCTGGCGTCGATCGTCCTGGCCGGCCCGCGGCTCCTCCTGCTCGACGAGCCCACCGCCGGCATCGCGCAGCGGGAGGCCGAGGCCTTCATCCCTCTCCTGCAGCGGCTCCAGGAGGTGACGGGGTCGACGGTCCTTCTCGTCGAGCACGACGTCCCGCTCGTGTTCGAGCTCTGCTCGACCGTCATCGTCATGCAGACCGGGACCGTCGTGGTGTCGGGCAGCCCCGACGTCGTGCGCGAGGACCCCCGGGCTCTGGCCGCGTACCTCGGGGCGAGCGACGCCGCTCTGAACGTGACCGGGCCGACGCGGGCAGGTACAGATGCAGGCCCCGTCGCGGGTTCCGGCCCTGGGACCGACGCCGGTTCCGGCGCTGCGGTCTGACGCCGACCCGAGCGACGAGCGACGAGCGAAGCCCTATGCGAGCGAGGCCGCCTCGGTGGGCGTGGCCGGGGTGAGGGGCCGGGCCGGGCCGTAGGGGCGGTCACCGCGCAGGGTGACCCGGTGGGCGATGCGCAGGGCATCGCCGTAGTCGTCGAGTGCGTAGTGCAGGGTCGCCCGGTTGTCCCAGAACGCCACCGCTCCCGCCTTCCAGCGATAGCGGCAGCTGAACTCAGGGCGCTGGCAGTGCCGGTAGAGCATGTCGAGCAGCGCAGTGCTCTCGAGCGGCGAGACCCCCTCGAGGAACCGCGTGAATTGGGAATTGACGAACAGGCCGTTGCGCCCGGTCTCGGGATGGGTCCGCACGACGGGGTGCGAGACCGGGAAGAGCCTGTCGTGGTGGCGACCGTCCCACTCGTAACCGCCCTTCGCCTCGACGTCGGCGGCGAACCACGGGTCGTGATGCCACGCCACGAGCTGGTCGCACAGCGAGCGGACCGGGGCGGCGAGCGCGTCGTAGGCGGCCTGGAGGCTCACCCACATGGTGTCGCCCCCGACCGTGGGTGCTTCGCGCATGTGGAGGATGGAGCCCAGCGGCGGGGTCTGCAGAAACGTGACGTCGGTGTGCCACCACGAGGCGCGGTCCTCACGCCCGTCGATGGGCAGGACCTCGGGGTTTCCCTCGATCGACGGGATGACCGGGTGCGCCGGCGTGACCTCGCCGAACTGGCGGGCGAAGTCGGCCTGCACATCCGGGGCGAGGTCCTGGTCGGGGAAGAAGAGCACGAGGTGCCGGCACAGCGCGGCGCGCACCTCGGCGACCACGTCGTCCCCCAGGGGGCGACTGAGGTCCAGGCCCCACACCTCGGCCCCGATGTTCGGGGAGATCGCCCTGATGTCGAGGCTTGTCGCCAACGTCACGACGTCCATCGTGCCCCAGCATGCCGACGGCCACAACCCCGCCCGGCCTCGGCCACGAACCCGGCGGGGTACCCCGGTCCCGACCCACCGGCAACAGGATCTCCCAGCACCTGCCGGGTGGAGGGCTCCGGAGCCGCATATCGTGTGGCCACGACCGACCCCAGAGGTCAGGCGGCTGACGACCCAAGAGGGAGCTGTGGACGGGCAGGGCAGCGGGACAGAGCAGCGGGCGGGGCAACGGGGCAGGGCAAGCGACGGGCAACGGGGCAGGGCAAGCGACGGGCAACGGGGGTAACGGGCCGCTCCCAGCGGGTCCGTAGCGGGCACGAGAGTGGCAGCAGGGCGGCCACCGCGCCGAGGGGGCGCGGCCACGCCGAGGGGAAGGGGCGACGATGGCGAGTTCTGGTCCTGGGGTGGCACTGAGGCGACAATGGCGACGCCTCCGGCGCCGGCCGGCAGGCGTGCAGGTCGTCGCGCTCGTGGTGGTGATCGCCGTGATCGGGGGAGCCGTGTACGGGATCACGGCGACGTCGTCGAAGAAGACGGCCAACGGCTCCGCCGGCACGTCGGCGACCTCGGGCTCCGGCGGCACGTCGGGCACGCCGAGCGGCCTGGGACTGGGCAACCCGAGCGGCATCGGAGTGGACCAGGCCTCGACCAGCACCCGGGGGGTGACGAGCGATTCGATCAACGTGGTGTTCCCGGTGTCGAACCTGACGTCGTTGGCCTCGAACTTCGGCTTCGCCGGTGACACCGAGTTCGGCGCCCAGAAGGCGGCGATCCACACCTACGTCAACGCCATCAACGACGCCGGGGGCATCAACGGGCGCAAGATCAACCCGATGATCGTGAATTTCGACCCCACGAGCGAGTCGGGCATGCGGGCGCTGTGCAAGCAGTGGACCGAGGGCAGCCCGCCCGTGTTCGCCGTGCTCGACGGGCTCGGTTCCTGGACGGGCGACAACGAGCTGTGCATCACCCAAGAAGGGCAGACACCCTTCATCGGGCAATGGACGACGGTGACGAACTGGACCGCGGAGGGGGCGCCCTACCTGTGGTGGACGGGCCCCGACCAGGCCCAGATCCTCGCCACCGTGGTGTCGTGGGGGACGAGCTCGGGCCTCCTCGACAACTCCAGTCGCGTCGGCATCGTCGCCGGTGACCGCACCAGCGACCAGGTGGCGCTCAACCAGTACCTCCTTCCGGACCTGGCCCGGGCCGGGATCAAGGACCCGCTCGTCGAGACCCTGCCGTCCAACGCCTCCGACACCGCCGCCACCAACGCGGCCGCTCCCCTGGTGGTGCAGCGCCTCAAGGCGGCCGGGGTGAAGTCGGTGATCCCGCTCATCCCGTTCAACTCGTTCTTCCCGTTCCTCTCCCAGGAGAACGGGCAGAACTACTTCCCCAAGCTCCTCCTGTCGGACTACGAGTCCTCGATCGAGACGACCCTGGGGCTCATCCCCATCCCCTACGAGAAGGGCCTCGACCACCAGGAGGGGGTGACGGTGGAGACCCTGGGGGGAACCGACGCCCCCATCCCCGAGAGCCAGGGTGGGTACAACCCCGCCGTCAACAGTTGCTACGGGACGTGGAAGGCGCACAACAGACCCACCTCGACGGTGTCTCCCTACATCGAGGAGCAGGGCCCGATCGTGGGGTGGTGCCAGGTCATACGGTTGTTCGCCGCCGCCGCCCTGGGGGCGGGCCCGAGTCTCAACCGCCGGACCTTCGTGCAGTCGATGTCGAGGATCCAGAACTTCTCCGGCACCTACTCCCCGATACTGAGCTACGGCGCCGACAGGTACGCGGGGCCGACCGAGTACCAGGTCGTGGAGCTCTACAACAACAGCCCGCCGTCACCGCTGTGCGTGCCCACGTATACGGGCAAGCCGCAGGGCACCTGCTGGCACGTGATCCAGAGCTGGGCTCCTCTTGCCGCCTCCAGCTGACCTGCCGGCCGACGCGCCACCCGTGGCGCCGATCACCTTGCCGGTGCCGGATCGGAACTACTCGCCCTGGTACTCGTGGATGGTGCGGCTGAGCCGGACGCGCCAGCGCGACCCTTTGCCCATCGACGACACCGACGGGTCCGGCTATGCCGAGGTCCTCGCCGCCTGGAGGGAACGGTGCCGCGCCCGCCTCGAGGAGCTGCTCGGGCCGGTGCCCGAGCGTGTCCCGCTCCGGCTCGAGACGCTCGAGACGGTGGAATGCGACGGGTACCGGCGCGACAGGGTGGTCTTCGACACCGAGGAGACGATGTCGGTGCCGGCGTACCTCCTGGTCCCCCGCAGCCGCGTCGAACCCGGCCCGGCCGTGCTCGCCGTCCACGGCCACGGGCCGGGGAAGTCCGAGGCCTGCGGGCTCGAGCGAACGGGCACCCCGAACGCCGACTACGCGCACCAGCTCGCCCTGCGGGGCTTTGTCGTGCTCGCCCCCGACCTGCGCTGCTTCGGCGAGCGGCTCGACTGGAACCCCGAGGACCACTACGCGTGCGACACCAACCTCGTGCACGCCGTGATGGCGGGCATCAACCCGCTCACGCAGAACCTCTGGGACCTGGCCCGGGCGCTGGACGTCCTCGAGGCCCACCCGCTGGTGGACCCGGGGCGCATCGGCATGGCCGGACTCTCCTACGGGGGCACCGTCACGCTCTTCCTGGCCGCATGGGACGAGCGCGTGGCCGCCGCGGTGGTGAGCGGGTACTTCTCGTCGTGGGCCGAGTCGCACAAGATGCCGTGGAACATGTGCGGCTCCCAGGTGCTCCCCGGCATGCTGGGGCAGCTCGAGCACGTGGACCTGGGCGCGCTGGTGGCACCGCGGCCGCTGCTCATCGAGTCCGGCACCGCCGACGACCTGTTCCCGTGGACGGTCGCGGCTGCGGAGGTCGAGAAGCTCCGGATCGTCTACGCGACGCTGGGCGCATCCGACCGGCTCGTCCACGACGTGTTCGAGGGTGTGCACGAGTGGCACGGTGTCGAGGCGTTCCCGTTCCTCGAGAGATGGATCGGACCTGGCGATCCCGTCGAAGGTCGGTGAGGGTGCCCCGTCGGTGAGCGGGTAGCTCGGCGGCGGTGTCGTCGTGGCCCTCGTGGCCCTCGTGGCCCTCGTGGCCTCCGTGGCCCTCGTGCCCCCGTTGTGTCATGGCCCTCGCGCCTCGAAAGCTCAGCCGGGCACGTGCCAGTGCACCAGGTCTGTGCTCCTGGCGATCCCGATCTTTGCATGTCCCCATCCACCGAAGCTCGTGAGCTCGTTGCTGCCGGCATAGGTCACGTAGTACTCGCCGTCGGCGGCGTGCGCGTCGCACAGGTACACCGAGTTGGCATGTTCGTAGTCCACACTCGACAGCCCGGGCCCGGAGTCCCACGACTGTCCGGGGATGTCGAGCATCCTCCCTCCGGTCCAATGCAGCCACGACGACGGCACGGCCGGATTGCCCGACAGTTCGAACATCCACGGCTGGTCGAAGGTGTTCGACGTGGCCACCAGCCGCCAACGTCCCGAGACGGCCACGAATTCGAGGTTCTCGACGGTGTCTCCGTCGACGACGACGTCAGGTCGGCCGACGTAGGTCCAGGGCCCGTTCAACGAGCCGCTCGGCGACCATGCGACCTCGAAGTGCTGTGACCCCGAGCCCGATCCCGAGCCTGATGCCGAGCCCGTGCCGGAAGCGATGCCGTACTTGTACCCGAGCATCAGTCCGTTCCCGGTCCAGGCGAGCGTGGGGTCGATCATCCGGTCGCCCGGCCCGGGATGGAGGCTCAGCGCGAGGGGCTGCGGTGCCGACCACGTCTCGAGGTCGGTCGAGGTCCGGTAGTAGAGCTCCGACTGTCCACCGCTGGTGGAGCCCGGGTTCGAGTCGAAGGTGGCCACGAACACCCCTGCCGGGCTGCGGACGATGTCGGGCGATGCCACGCCGATCACGCCTGCCTGGGCGGGCCAGGGCACGGGTGCCGACCACGTCTCGAGGTCGGGGCTCGTGGCCGAGGCGATGTCCCAATGCTCGGCGCCCGGTGTCGGGACGTCGTTGGTCACGTAGCTGAAGAGCATGTGCCAGCTTCCGTTCGCCCACACGAGTGCCTGGTCCTTCACCCCGGCGGTCGGCTCGCTCAGGATCGGGTTGCGCAACTGCGCCCACGCCACCCGGGGAGCGGCACCTGATCCGCCCACGACACACTCGTGGTCGGCGCCCAATGCAGGCTCGGCCGACCGCGTACCCGCATCCGACCCCGCCCCCGAACCCGACCGGCGCGACCCACCCGATCCACCCGACCCACCCGACCCGGAGCCCACGCGGGTCCCACCACAGCTCGAGAGCGACAGTGCGGCCACGACTGCCATGCCCACGGCAACGACGCCGCGTGCCGGTGTCCGGCCGCCAAGACGGCCGTTCCCTCGGCGCGCCCCGCTCGACCCACCCACCTCTGGGCGCGCCTCCTTGCGGAATCTGCGCGGCACGGCTCACCACCCCAGGAGGGACGCGGACTCCGGTTCGAGATACAGGTTCACGTTGAGCCTGGTGCGGAGGATCGAGGCGGGGCAGGCGGTCGACACCCGGCCTGTGATCGCGGCCCGCACCGGTTCTGCCTTCCGTGCTTCGGGCACCACCGCCAGGACCGTTCCGGCCCGCAGCAGTGCCGGGATGGTGGCGGTGAGGGCACGGGTCGGCACCGCGTCGATGTCCGGAAAGTGGCCCTCGTGCACCTGCTGCAGCCGGCAGTCGCGGTCCAGCTCGACCACCTTCATGTCGAGGGGGTCGTCGAAGTCGGCGACGGGAGGGTCGTTGAACGCCAGATGCCCGTTCTCCCCGATGCCGAGACAGCAAAGGTCGAGCGGATTGGCACGCAACAGCGCCGCGTAGCGCCCGCACTCGACCTCGGGCTCGGCCAACCCGTCGATGTAGTGGGCTCGGCGGGGTCGGACCCGGTCGCTGATCCGCTCCCGGATCCATCGTTGGAAGCCGGCCGGATGGTCGGGCCCGACCCCCACGTACTCGTCCATGTGGAAGACGACCACATCCCCCCACGGCACACCCGGGGTGGCGCTAACGAGAGCCTCGACGAATTCCAGCTGTGAGTTCCCGGTCGCGAACATGGCATTGGCGACCCCCTTCACGGCCACCGAGTCGCGGAGCACGCGGGCGGCGCTGTCCGCCGCGGCCCGGGCCAGGACGGCGGGGTCGGGGTACACCCTCACTCGCAGGTCGTCGACGGTCCGTTCGTAGCCTTCGGCCATGGGCGCACTGTAGGGGAGCAGGGCCGCCCCGAACTGCCGCGCAGAGCATCGCCGGTCGGACGCGGGTAACGTCGCCCCGATGGGAGCGAAGATCACGCTGGTGGGTGGGGGAAGCACCCACTGGACACCCAAGCTGACCGTCGATTTCGCCAACACGCCGGCGCTGGCCGATGCCGAGGTGGTCCTCTACGACCTCGTCCCCGACTCCCTGCCGCCCGCGCTCAAGGTCGTGGAGCACGTGGCCGAGCGCCGGGGAATCCCGCTCACGGCGCGCGCCACCACCGATATCGACGACGCGCTGGCCGGGGCCGAGTACGTGATCGCCACTTTCTCGGTGGGTGGGTTCGCCAGCATGCGCCACGACATCGAGATCCCGACCCACTACGGCATACGGCAGACCGTCGGAGACAGCGTCGGGCCGGGGGGTATCTCGCGGTCGCTTCGCAGCGTGCCCGTGATCCTCGAGGTGGCGCGGGCCATGGAGCGGCGGTGTCCTGACGCGCTGCTCGTCAACGTGAGCAACCCCCTCACGGCCTTGTGCCGTGCCGTGACACGGGAGACCTCGATCCGGACTGTCGGCCTCTGCGCCGAGATCGTGGGCCTGAAGTTCGTGCTCAGCCTCCTGCTCGACGCCGACTTCATGTCGATCGACCCCGTCGTGGCCGGCGTGAACCACCTCCCCCTCGTGACCTCGCTGCGCATCGGCGATCGTGACGGGTTCGCCGTGCTGCGCCGCGCCCTCGAGAGCGAGGGCGAGGGCGGCAACGAAGGCGGGATCGATCTCACCGGGCCGCTGTGGATGGACCCCCCGCGAGCGATGCATTACCAGAAGACCGATCCCGAGCGGGGATGGACGAAGGCGGATGTCCTGGCCAACAACAAAGTCAAGTTCGAGCTCTTCGACCGCTTCGGCGTTCTGCCCGGGTCGTCGGACACACACGTGGTCGAGTTCTTCCCCGGGTTCGTGACCTCTGCATCCGACTACGGACGAGATTGGCGGGTCCATCACTACGGAATGCACGGCCACCAGTCCGACAAAGCCGACGACGATGCCGAGATGGCCGACCTCCTGGCCGCGGAGAAGATTCCCACCTGGCCGTCGGGGGAATTCGTGGCCTCGCTCCTCGAGGGGCTGGTGACAGGGGAGGACCGGGACCTTCCCGGCAACATCCCCAACTCCGGCCAGGTCGAGAACCTGCCCGCCGACGTGGTCGTCGAGTGCATGGTGGTGGCCGGTGCCGACGGCGTCCGGCCCCGGGACCGGGCGACGGTGCCCTCATACCTCGGTGAGCATCTCCGACGCGTCGTGAGCTCCCAGGAGCTGACCGTGGAGGCCGCGATCTCGGGGGACCGGACGATCGCCCTCGAAGCAATGCTCGCCGACCCCATGGCCGGCTCGCTCCCCTACGAGCACGTCGTAACCATGACCGACGAGCTTCTGGCCGCCACCGAGCCGTGGTTGCCTCAGTTCACAGCCCGGCGGTAGACGATCCGCTCTCGATGAGGTTGACCGCCGCTTTGTGAGCGCCGGTCCGGCCCTCGGCTCAGCGCCGGTGCTTCCTCGCCGCTTTGACGACATGGACGGCCTTGACGACATAGGTGTACGAGCCCGCCACGCTCACGCCTGACGGAGAGACAATCTTGACGAGGACCGTGCCGGCGGCAGCCGCCGGCGAGTGGGCCACGACCTTCTTGTCCGACTTCACCACGACGTTGGTCCCCTGTCGCGTACCGAACAGCACGCCGGTCACGCCCGACAAGCCGGTGCCGACGATGCTCACCTTCTTGCCGCCCGCAGTGGTCCCCGAAGCAGGCTTGACGGCGGTCGCCGACGGCACTCCCGAAGCCGCCTGGGCAGTTCCCGTGACCCACCGGATGACGTCGTTCCCGTTGTCTGCCACCAGGACGCGTCCCGAGGGCCCCACGCTGACGCCGGCTGGGCCGTTGAGCTTGGCGGCCGTGGCGGGACCGCCGTTCCCCGAATTGCCCGCCACGCCGCTCCCGGCGATGGTGTAGATGTCGCCCGTCTTGACCGACGTCCCGTCGTACTTCTCTTTGGCCGCAGCCACGAAACGGATCATGTTGTTGGCCGAGTCGCTGATGAAGACATTTCCGGCGGCGTCGACGGCTACCCCGTTGGGCAAGTTGAGCTCAGCCTTGACGGCCGGCTTCTTGTTGCCCTTGAAGCCCCCGTTCGGGTTCCCGTTCCCCGCGATGGTGTAGATGTCGCCGGCCCGGATGGCGTGGCCGAGGTACGTCCCATTCGACGCCGCCACCACACGCACCACGTTGTTGTCGACGTCGGAGAACACGACGTCTCCTCTCGGGTCCACGGCCACGCCGTTGAAGGTATCCATGGCCAGCTCGGCATTGACCGCCGGTGCACCGTCCCCGGTGTAGCCGTAGTTGCCGGTCCCCGCGATGATGTAGATGCTCCCGGCGGTCATGGATTGCCCGAAGAACACTCCGCTCTGCGCCGGCAGGAACCGGAGGTCGTCGTCTCCGGTGTCCGCGATCACCAGGTTGCCGTGGGCGTCGAAGGCGAGGCCGTCGGGCGAGGAGAGGCCCGCAGAGGACGCCTGCTCGCCGTTGGAGACCGATCCGCCTTCTCCGGCGATGGTGTACATCCTCCCCGACGTCAGCGAGACTCCGAAGCGCGACCCGCCTGCTTCCGCCAGCAGCCGGACGGCGTTGTTCCCCGTGTCGGTGAAGGCGATGTCACCCTGGGGATCGATGGCGACCCCGTTGGGGTCGCTGAACTCAACCGCGGTGGGTGCTGTCGCGCTTCCCCACGGCCCGTCGCCACCGTTGGGGTTGCCGTCGCCCGCCACGTTGTAGGTGTGGCCGGCGAGCATGGCATGGCCGTAGTAGGTGCCGTTCGAGGCCGCCACCACGCTGATGACATTGTTGTTCTGGTCGGCGAAGAC
Source organism: Acidimicrobiales bacterium (assembly GCA_031292675.1). Classification (GTDB taxonomy): domain Bacteria; phylum Actinomycetota; class Acidimicrobiia; order Acidimicrobiales; family UBA8190; genus Chersky-840. The sequence goes on along the minus strand of JARLGQ010000202.1, from coordinate 2,215 downwards.
CACGTTGCCGTGGGCGTCGAAGACCGCCGACAACGGGGAGCCCAGAGCCGCCGCCGTGCTCGCGACCCCGCTCGTGGGCGCTTTCGTCCCTCCGCCGGCGACGGTGGTGATGACGTTGGCCACGGTTTGGGAGGCGGCACCGGCCAGGCTCGGCGAGAACACGTCGACCAGGGTCGAGCCGGCCACGATGGCGCACACCATCGAGACGATCGCCCCGGCCTTGGCGCGAGGAATACAGGGATCGAGCGCCCGCCCGCGCCCACGTCGGCTTAGTCTCACGGTGAGCACTCACCCGCGCGCTCAGTGCAGCGAGGAGAGCCCGCCGAACCGATCTCGATACCCATGGGCCTCGACCCCCACAACCGCCACACCCCTACCGTGCCGATGTCTTCCGGCCCGGGGGCGCCGCCGAACCAAGCGGCGACGTCCAGGTCAGATGGTATACGCATGGCCCCGCCGGCACACGTCTGATTGCCTTCGGACGCCTCGGGGCCGGTCAACCGACGCCGCCGACCTGTCGCTCCGAGGCTTGGGATTGTCGTTCCGGCACCGGGGTGGGTATCGAAGTTCATGGACCGGGGTGTGTATCGAATCCATGTGGCATCGCCACGGGATCCCGTCGATCCTTCCGACCACCTGAGCAGTCGGCACTGTCACTCAACGAATCGGGACCCTAGTGAACGTTTTTCGACGGTGCGCCCTGGGCGGGCGGAACGGAACGGAACGGAACGTGAGTTGCGCTGCTGGTTCTCCCTGAGCTCGACCCTCTCGATCTCTTCGATTCCGTGGATGCCGATTCCGTGGATCCGCCGATTCCGTCGATTCCGTGGGTCCGCTGATTCCGTGGACCGTCCCGCCGATTCCGCGGATCCGCCGATTCCGTCGGTCGGCACCAGACGGGTCTGGCGGCCGATGGGAAGAAATGGTTGCCTTGTGCGATGCGACACGTCAGGAACCGGCGCTGGACGACGCTGGGCGCAGCCTTCGCGACCTGTGCCTTGGCCGTACCGGCCATCGGGCTCGTAACCGCCACGGCTGCCGTGGCGGCGGGATATCCCGACGTTGCCGCCGAGCCGGTGGGATTCGGGGACGCGGGATTCTTCGGGTCCATGGCGGGAGTGCAGCTCAACGCGCCGGTGGTGGGTATGGCGTCGACTCCCGATGCAAAGGGCTATTGGCTCGTGGCCGGCGACGGCGGAGTCTTCAGCTTCGGGGACGCCGGGGCCTACGGGTCGGCGGGGGGACAGGTGCTGAGCGAGCCGGTGGTCGGGATGGCCGCGACCCCCGACGGCAGGGGCTATTGGCTGGTGGCTTCCGACGGCGGGGTGTTCACCTACGGCGATGCCGGTTTTCTCGGGTCGATGGGCGGCAAGCATCTCGACGCGCCGATCGTGGGCATGGCTACCGCGCCCGGCGGCCTCGGCTACTGGCTCGTCGCTTCCGACGGCGGGGTGTTCTCCTTCGGCGACACCACCTTCTACGGGTCGATGGGAGGCAAACACCTCAACGCGCCGATCGTGGGTGTGGCTCCCACGCCCGACGGCCACGGGTACTGGCTGGTGGCTTCCGACGGCGGAGTGTTCGCCTTCGGTGATGCCACCTTCTCGGGGTCGGCGGGAGCCATTCGCCTCGCTTCTCCTGTGGTCGGCATGGCGGCGACCCCCTCCGGGCACGGCTATTGGCTCGTGGCTTCCGACGGCGGGGTGTTCTCCTACGGCGACGCCGGTTTCTTCGGCTCGATGGGCGCGCAGCAGTTGACGAACCCGATCATCGCCGTGGCGGCCACCCCCGACGGCGGGGGCTACTGGCTCCTGCCCACCATCCCGGGGGCGTCGGCAACCCTCAAACCCGGTTCGAGCGGCCCCGCCGTGCTGGCGCTCCAGCAACGGTTGTCCGCCCTGGGCTACTGGCTCGGGACTCCGGACGGCAGCTTCGGCGATGGCACCGAGCAGGCGGTCTACGCCCTCCAGAAAGCGGCGGGAATCAGCAGGAGTGGCGACGTCGATCCCGCCACCCAGGCCGCACTGGCGGTTGGGGTCCTGCCCCAACCTCGCAGCACCTCCGGCTATGTGATCGAGATCGATCTGCAGGACGATCTCCTGATGATCGTGACCAACGGGAAGATCGACTACGTGTTCAATACGTCCACCGGTGGTGGCTACACCTATACCGAGGACGGGGTGACCTCTGTGGCCGACACCCCGGTGGGCCAGTT
>JARLGQ010000201.1 GCA_031292675.1 Acidimicrobiales bacterium | reverse complement strand
TGGTGTCCTCGGCGGTCCCGAACCCGGCGTACTGCCGCATGGTCCACAGCCGGCCCCGGTACATGGTGGGGTAGATGCCCCGCGTTTAGGGAGCGCTTCCGGGCTCGCCGAGCCGGCGGTCGGTGTCCCAGCCCTCGAGGTCGGCGGGCCGGTACACGGGCCGCACCTCGATGCCCGAGTCCGTGCGTCGCACCTCGTCGCCCACGCACTCCAGGTTAGGGGAACGGCACCGTGCTACGCCCAGTCCGGGTGCGGGTGCGGGTGCGGGTGCGGGTGCTGGTGCTGGTGCGGCCGCGGGCGCCGCGGCCTGGCCGACGCCGGGGCCGGCTGTGGACCATGCGGCAGTACGCCGGGTTCGGGACCGCCGAGGACACCAACGAGCGGTTCAAATTCCTCCTGGGGGCGGGGCAGACGGGGCTGTCGTGCGCCTTCGACCTCCCCACCCAGATGGGTCTCGACTCGGACCACGTGCGGGCCGAGGGCGAGGTGGGCAAGGTCGGGGTGGCCATCGACTCGCTGGCGGACATGCGCTTGCTGCTCGCCGACCTGCCCCTCGACAAGGTCACGACGTCGATGACCATCAACGCCACCGCCGCCATCCTGCTGCTGTTCTACGAGCTGGTGGCCGAGGAACAGGGTGTGGCACCCGACGGGCTGGGCGGCACCATCCAGAACGACATCCTGAAGGAGTACGTGGCCCGGGGGACCTACATCTACCCGCCGCGTCCCTCCATGCGGCTCATCACCGACACCTTCGCCTACTGCGCGCAGCGCCTGCCCAACTGGAACAGCATCTCGATCTCGGGCTACCACATCCGTGAGGCGGGCTCGACGGCGGTGCAGGAGATCGCCTTCACCCTCGCCGACGGCATCGCCTACGTGGAGGCCGCGCTGGCGGCGGGGCTCGACGTCGACGCCTTCGCGCCGCGTCTCTCGTTCTTCTGGAACGCGCACAACAACCTCTTCGAGGAGGTGGCGAAGTACCGGGCCGCCCGGCGGATGTGGACGAAGATCATGACCGAGCGCTTCGGCGCCACCGACGAACGCTCCAAGCTGCTGCGGTTCCACACCCAGACGGGCGGGTCCACGCTCACGGCCCAGCAACCCGAGAACAACATCGTGCGGGTGACCCTCCAGGCGCTGGCGGCCGTGCTGGGCGGGACCCAGAGCCTGCACACCAACGGGTTCGACGAGGCGCTCGGTCTGCCCACCACCCGTGCGGCCAAGATCGCCCTGCGCACCCAGCAGATCGTCGGGTTCGAGTCCGGAGTGGCGGACACGGTCGATCCGCTGGCGGGCTCGTACTTCGTGGAGGCCCTGACCGACGAGGTGGAAGCCGCGGCCAACGACTACCTCGAGCGCATCGAGCAGCTGGGCGGCGCCGTCGCCGCCATCGAGGCCCGGTTCATGCAGGAGGAGATCGAGGCGGCCGCCTACAGCTTCGCCAAGGCGGTGGACGACGGCGAGAAGGTCGTCGTCGGGGTCAACCGGTTCACCGACGCCGAGGACGAGCAGACCGAGGTCTTCCCGATCGACGTGAAGCTGCAGCAGCTCCAGATCGACCGCACCCGGTCGGTGCGGGCCGAGCGTGACCAGACCGCAGTGGACCGGGCGCTGGCCGACGTCGCCCAGACAGCGAAGGGCGACGGCAACCTGCTCGTCCCGATGAAGGCGGCCCTCAAGGCGATGGCCACCCTGGGCGAGGTGGCGGACGTCCTGCGGGGCGAGTTCGGCGTGTACCAGCCCGGGGGCTGACGAGGTGACGGGCGAGGAGGGCCGGGGCTCGTACTGGCCCCTGTTCGACCTGGTCGTGCGCACGCCCCGCCTGGAGCTGCGGCTGCCGCGCGAAGAGGAGTTCGCCGACATCGTCGCGTTGGTCGACGGCGGAGTCCACGACCCCGGGACGATGCCGTTCTTCGTCCCCTGGACCGACCTCGCGCCAGACCAGCGCGCCCGCGCGACCGCCCAGTGGCTGTGGGGGCACCGTGCCAACTGGGCCCCCGACAGGTGGACCCTCACCTCTGCCGCGTTCGTCGACGGGAGGCCGGTGGGCATGCAGGACGTGGGGGCGGAGCATTTCGGGGCCGTGCGCTCGGTCGAGACGGGCTCGTGGCTGGGCCGGGCCCACCAGGGGCACGGCCTGGGCCGGGAGATGCGCGAGGCGATCCTGCACCTGGCCTTTGCCGGCCTCGGCGCGCTGGAGGCCCTCAGCGGCGCCTTCGACGACAACGCGGCCTCCCTGGCCACGTCGCGTGCCGTCGGCTACAGCGAGAACGGTGAGGGGCGCGGGCCGCGGCGCGAAGGATCGGGCCGCACCGTCCGCCTGCGCATCGGGCGCGACGTCTGGGAGAGCAGGCAGCGCCACGACATCGAGATCGTCGGGCTCGAGGCATGCCTCGACATGTTCATCGGTCCCACGTCCTACCCCTTGCACACATGGGATCCGGTTTCCTAGGCCGTGACGACCACCGCGTAGTGCTCGACGACGGGGAAGGGGTCGTAG